>JAAFJC010000069.1 GCA_013297925.1 Comamonadaceae bacterium | reverse complement strand
CGTTGCCGGTGGTGCGCATGCCCAGCTTGCGAGCGGAGTACGTTGAGAGAAAGTAGCCACTCACCTTGCCAGCATCCACCACATTGCGAGCAGACGTTTTGACGCCTTCTTCATCAAAAGGCGCGCTGGCTTTGCCGCCTTTAACGAACGGATCTTCTTCAATATCAATATGCTTAGGGAAAACTTGCTTGCCCAATGAATCAAGTAAAAACGAGCTTTTACGATAGAGCGAGCCGCCGCTGACCGCTTGCACAAAGCCTCCCAACAAACCAGCGGCCAGAGGCGATTCAAAGAGCACGGGGCATTGCGTGGTGGCGATCTTGCGGGCCTTCAATCGAGAAAGCGAGCGCTCGGCTGCGTAGCGGCCAATCGTCTCGGGGCTGGCCATATTCTGCGCGTCCCGCTCAGAGCTGTACCAATAATCGCGCTGCATGTTGTCGCCCTTGCCTGCAATCGGCGCAACGCTCAGCGAATGACGGCTCGATGCATAGCCACCGCGAAAGCCCATGTGCCCACCGCGCATATGCGCTGCAAAGAAATGGCTTTGCTGGGCAGACACGCCAGCGCCTTCGCTGTTGGTGATGCGTTTGTCCGTCGTCATCGCAGCGTTTTCGCAGCGTAGTGCGAGCTCGAGCGCGGCCTCACTGCTCAGCGCCCAAGGATGGAAAAGATCAAGATCGGGATAACTGGTGGCCACATCTTGCAAATCAGGCAGGCCAGCCACAGGATCTTCCGCCGTGAAGCGGGCGATGTCATAAGCGGCTTGTACAGTTTGCTGAATGGCAGCTTCAGAAAAATCCGATGTGCTGGCATTGCCGCGCCGCTTGCCCACATACACGGTCACGCCCAGAGATTTATCGCGATTGCGCTCTACGTTTTCTAACTTGCCTAAACGTGCGGAAACGGAGAGGCCACTGCCTTCCGAAGCTTCGGCGGCAGCGTCGGTCGCGCCGATTTTCTTGGCATGCGACAACGCGCTATCGACCAAATTTTCAAAAGTGGCGCGGGAATAGGAAAAGCCTTCTAATGGCTTGGCTGTGGATTGAACTGTCATGGCTCAATCATAGCGGGTACATGGAAGTTTCTAGGCCGACAGCAGCTTCTTAACTGGTGCGGGCAAACCAACCCTGCGCCAGTCCTCCACCCAGTCACCCAATGCTGGCAATGCAGGCGAGCTCTCCAGTGTCAATACGTGCAAGTGCAAGTCCTTATGGGTGAGTACATGCACAAAGGGTGCCAAAGCCTTCAAGGCACTTTTTTGCTTTGCGGGCAAACTCGATTCCAATGCTTCCAAACTCTCAAACAAGGGCAAGCAATACAAACCTGCCCATACTCCGGGCATCGGGCGCTTTTGCAGAAGCACGGCGCCATCTTTGCGTTGGGCCCAGAGCAGCCAGAGCGATTGGCTGCTGCGCTTGAGTTTCTTGGTCTTGACAGGATAGTCTTGCACCTTGCTCTGAGCTTTAGCGACACAGTGCCGATCAAAGGGGCATGCTTGGCAGCTCGGCTGGCGTGGGGTGCAGACGGTTGCGCCTAAATCCATGATGGCTTGCGTGTAGCGTGGCATGCTGCTGGCTAAATCACGCTTGGGCAGCAAATCATTGGCGGTTGCGAGCAGCTCGCGCTCGTGCTTGGATGCAGCTAAATCCTTCTCAAAGCCGAGCACTCGCGTAAGCACCCTTTTCACATTGCCATCCAAAATGGCCACTCGCTCACCAAAGCAAAAAGAAGCGACGGCAGCAGCTGTAGAAGGCCCAATGCCAGGCAAGGTTTGCAGTTGCTCAGCGCTATGAGGAAATTCACCGCCATGCAAGCTCATCACGGCTTTTGCACAGGCATGGAGGTTTCGAGCGCGAGAGTAGTAGCCCAATCCCGCCCAGAGCGCGAGCACATCATCTTGCGAAGCGGCGGCCAGATCAGCGACAGTCGGGAAACGCTTCAGGAAACGCGCGTAATATTCCTTGACCGTGATCACCTGCGTTTGCTGCAGCATGATCTCGCTCAGCCACACGCGATAGGGATCTCGAATACTTTGCCAAGGAAGGCCAGTGCGGCCATGTTTTTTGTGCCAAACCAGTAGCAATTGGGCAAAGTCAAATGATGATACCGCAGGCAAACCTGTAGCCTTCGTCATGCGCTTGATTGCCTTCGATGAGGCCTTAGGCCATCGCAGTGATCTGTGTGGCTGCGAATGCCTCAACTGGCGTCTGCACTGGCTCAGGCGCATCGCCCAAGAGCTTTGTCAATTGCACCAGCTTGGTATCGAGCTCTAATGAGCGGGCATCTTGTGCATCTAGCTCGGAGATTCGCTCGTCCAAAGTGACTGCAGCATTTTGAATACGCTCAATAGCCTCTAAGCGCTTGGCAAATGTTTTGCGGCGCTCGCGAAGCTGTGCATCCAGTTGTGAAGCAGCAGATTTATTCCACAGCTCCACTTCGCCAAGCGCGGATTCAAAGATAACCCGAAGTCGCGTGGCCAAGGCGCGCACCAAGCGATCCGCAAACTCAGGCTGGGCTAGGCGAAAGGCATTGCCCAAACCCAAATACTGAGAATGACTGCGCTCCACAGCATCGAGATCGTTCTGATAGCGAGCAAGCTCGGGCTCGCGGGGTGCTTGCAGGTTGAAGCCGAATTCCGTGTTGAGCTGGCGGAAACTGGTGGCCAGCATGTTGTGAATTTCCGCGTTGAGTGTTTTGGTGTGCGAGAAGATCTCGCGCAGCCGGTTAAACGTCTCGGCATAGGCCTTGCGTGCTCCTAGCTTGATGCCTGGCTGGCGCAAAGCTTGATTGAGCTGGCGCAGCTCTGCGCGTAGTGTGGACGTACCCAAAGCAGTAAACACTTCGCGCAGTAGCTTCAAATGCACGGAGCGAACAGCATGAATCCGCTGGCCGCTGGCATCAAACTCAGCTTGCTCGGCTTCGATGCGGCCACGCATGTGCTTGATCACGTTGGCATTCTTGCCGCGCAGGCCGCGCAGCTCCATCATCTGCTCATGCAAATCACGGCGGCGAATACCAATCAAATGCGAAATCTCATGCCGCAGATCGCTCATATTGCTCGCGACTGCTGATTGCAAAATCTTCTTGCGCTGCCCCAGCATGCCAACAGACAAAGCTTGCTCCAGCTGAGGCAATTGACTGGCACGAAGCAATGCATCATCGGCCGTGACCTTCGCTACCAAGCCTTTTTGCGCAGAGACCGGAATCACTTGATCTTCCGGCAGCTCTAAAATTTCTGCTGAGCTGCTTCTTTGCCGCGCTACAGCTGAGCGAATTTGCTCTGGTGTAGAAAGCGCATCCCACAGCGTATCGATCTTGTTGAGCACCACCAATCGAGAAGAATGATCGGTATCTTCCGTGATGAGGTGATCTTTCCAGATCGAGAGATCAGATTTTGTGACGCCCGTATCCGCGGCGAGGATAAACACCACAGCATGCGCTTGCGGAATCAGGCTCACGGTGAGTTCAGGCTCTGCGCCAATCGCGTTCAGGCCTGGTGTATCCAAAATCACCAAGCCTTGCTTGAGCAAAGGATGCGCGATATTGATCAAGGCATGCCGCCAGCGAGGCACCTCCACATTGCCTTGCGCATCTTGGCGAGGATTATCTTCAGGCGCATCGTCATGCCAAAAACCAAGGGCTTTGGCTTCGTCGATGCTCACCTTGATCACTTCAGAGACTTTCTCAAAAGCGGTGGCCAATTGATCGGGATCGTTCACATCCAAATCAATCCTCGTCCACTTATCAGCCGAGTGACGCCACTCCATCAGTGACTGGGAGCTCAAACGGGTTTCGATGGGCAGCAGGCGCAAACAGGGCGGTATCTCACCTTCCCAGCCCAACTCGGTAGGGCACATCGTCGTGCGCCCGGCGCTGGCTGGCATGATGCGGCGGCCATAGGCTGCAAAGAAGATGGCATTGATCAGCTCGGATTTGCCGCGCGAGAATTCCGCGACAAAGGCCACCATCACTTTGTCGGAGCGTATCTGCGCTTCCAGCTGCTGCATGCGCTCAGAGATTGATGAATCCATCAGCTCGTTGTTGCTGAGCCAATCAGACAATTGCTTCAATCGCGTGGCAAACTCCCTGCGCCAGATACCATGGGAATCAAAATTCTCAACAAAAGAATGGCTAGGTGAGGAAGGAGTCACGACGAGGTTTTATGAATTGGATTGGTATGTCCGAGAAACGAATGTTACACCGCCCGCGCCGATATTCAAAAATCAGCGAAGTTGCAACAATTTGCTACCCAAAAACAACCAATAATACCAAGCCTGCAGCGATGCTCGCCATGCCGTAAAAACGAATCTGGCCGTCTGAGAGCAGCAGCACTTTCTCAAATACACCGCGCCAAGCTTTTGGAGAGGCAAAAGGTAACAAACCTTCGATGATCAAGACCAGAGCCAGAGCAGTGAGAAAAGTATCCATGCTCAGCCTGATCTTGATGACTACTTCTTGGCTGGCGCTGAGCTGGCTTGGCCACCATTTCGCATCGTACGGAAGAAATCGCTGGATGGATCAAGCACCATCAGATCGCTCTTCTTGGCGAAACTGGTTTTGTAGGCTTCTAAGCTGCGATAGAACTGTGCGAACTGAGGATCGCGGCCAAAGGCATCGCCGTAGAGAGAAGCTGCTTTTGCATCGCCCTCACCTTTTATTTTCTGCGCATCGCGGTAGGCCTCAGCAACGATCACTTCGCGCTGGCGATCTGCATCTGCGCGAATTTTCTCTGCCTCTGCTGCGCCTGTGGAACGTAACTCATTAGCTACTTGACGTCGCTCAGATTGCATACGCTGGAAGACAGACTCTGTGACCGAGCCGGGAAAATCCACTCGCTTGATGCGCACGTCAACGATCTCGATACCGAAGTTCTTGGCATCTTCGATCAAGCGTTTTTGCACACCAGACATCACCTTATCGCGTTCAGTAGACAAGATGTCGCGCACCGTGCGTGAGTTGATTTCGTTTTTGAGCGCATCTTGTACCACTGAAGTTAAACGGTTTTCTGCAGCTGTCAAGCTCGTGGCAGTGGAGAAGGTGCGGATGAACTGACGCGGATCGGAAATACGCCATTTAAGCAGCCAATCAACGACCAAGTTCTTCTTTTCTGCCGTCTGTAAAGCGCCTGTTTCTGGGCTATCAAGCGTCAAAATTCGGCGGTCTAGAAAAACCACGTTTTGGAAAGGCTGCGGCAGTTTCCAGCGCAGGCCTGGCTCGGTGATCACTTCTTTGATCTGACCGAAGGAATACAGCACGCCAAACTGGCGTTGATCCACGACGAAGAGTGTGGAGGCCAAAATAGCCAACACCACTAGGAAACCAGAGGCGATAAATCCAATTTTGTTCATAACTATTTTCTCCCTGATCAGCGGCCATCACGCTCGCGGCTGGTGCGGGCATTCGTTGGTGCTGCGGGCGTAGCAGCAGGCGCTACTGTATTAGGAGCAGCTTGCGCAGCATTTGCACCAGGAAGCACGGCAATTTCGCTCGAAGAATTGCTCATCTGCATGATCTTATCGAGCGGCAAATAAAGCAGGTTGTTGCCTTGACGCGAATCCACCAAAATCTTAGTGGTGTTGCTGTAGATTTGCTGCATGGTATCTAGATACATGCGATCACGCGTGACTTGCGGTGCTTTCGCATATTCGTTGTATACGGCACGGAAGCGTTGCGCATCACCATCCGCTTGCGCGATCACGCGGGCTTTGTAGCCTTCGGACTCTTCCTTCAAACGAGATGCCGTACCACGAGCGCTAGGAATCACATTGTTGGCATACGCTTGGCCTTCGTTTTTCAGTCGATCACGATCTTGGCCGGCTTTTAATGCGTCATCAAACGCAGCCTGCACCTGTTCAGGCGCTTGCACGTTTTGAATATTCACGTTTTGCACGCTGATACCAGTTTGTAGGCGATCCATCTGTTGCTGAACCGATCGGAGCACGTCCTGCTGCAATACTTCGCTGTTACGGCCCAGGATGTCATCCAGATTGAAACGCCCCACCACTTCGCGCACTGCTGATTCAGCGGCTTTCACAACTGCCTCATCTGGACCACGGTTTTCAAACAAGAACTGCGAAGAGCTTTTCAGGTTGTATTGAATCGTGAAACGCACATCAACGATGTTTTCGTCTTTGGTAAGCATCGAGGATTCTTTGATGCCCGTAGCTGCGCCAACGTTGTTACGCCCCACTTCTACCGAGCGTACTTGGGTGAAAGAGACAGTCTCGTGTCGCTCAAAAGGATAAGGGGCGCGCCAATTGAAGCCCGCATCCACCGTACGGTTCAAAGCGCCAAAGCGCGTGATCACGGCTTGCTGACCTTCTTGCACGATAAAGAAGCCTGTGCCAAGCCAGATGAGCGTGGCAATCACCACGATCAAACCAGCGCCAATGCCAGCAGATTTCATGTCGGGCTGATAGTTGCCTCCGCCACCACCATTGCCGCCGCTGTTGTTGTTTTGGTTATGGCGATTCCAATTGGGTTCACCACCACGCGGGGCTTGTTTGTTGCCCCCGAAAAGGCCCCCAAGCTTGCGGTTGAAATCACGCCAAAGTTCGTCTAAATCAGGCGGGCCTTGATTGGGGCCGCCGCTATTTCCTCCGCCTTGGCCTGAGGCTGGAGGGGGCGCAGGGGTTGGCGCTGGCGCTGGCGCTGGAGGCGGGGCAGACGCAGGTGGAGGGGGCGCAGCGCTACCATCGGATGGAGCAGGCGCGGGAGAATCAGAGCGCCCCCACTTTCCGTCGTTCAGATTGAACATTCGAGAAAACATGCGGGATAGCATCGGTGAGAGTGTAGGCATGGGCAACATATGGGGTGTCATCATAAACTGTCAAGGAGGGGACGCACGCGCGGCCAATATTGACCGCAAAATTTCCATGCCTTCCCCGCTTTGGGCACTCACAAACACGCGCTCAATGCTCTGACCATCAACTTCGTAATGGTCTTGCATCTTTTGCGGTCGTTTCTCGGGCGCGAGCGCATCGAGCTTGTTAAACACGAGCAACTGGGGGATTTCAGAAGCACCGATCTCAGCGAGCACATTCTGCACCTCGCTGATCTGCTCGCTGAAATTCGGATTCGCGCAATCGACCACATGGATCAGCAAATTGGCATTGGCTGCTTCCTGCAAAGTGGCTTCAAAGGCATCGATCAGTCCATGTGGTAGATCGCGAATGAAACCCACGGTGTCTGACAAGCTCACCGATTGCTGCGCATCGCCCAGATACACGCTGCGCGTGGTGGGATCGAGCGTGGCAAAGAGCTGGTCAGCGGCATAGACGCGGGCTTTGGTGAGCTTGTTAAACAGCGTGGATTTGCCGGCATTGGTGTAGCCAACCAAGGCGATGCCGTAGTGCTGCGCATTGGCTCGTTGTCTGCGCTGTGTGTTTCGCTGCTTTTTCACGGTTTCAAGCCGCGCTTTGGTGCGCTTGATCGCATCGTTGATCATGCGCTTATCTAGCTCCATCTGCGTCTCACCGGGGCCACCGCGCCCGCCGATACCCCCTCGCTGGCGCTCCAGATGGCTCCAGCGGCGCACGAGGCGGGTGGATTGGTATTGCAGCTTGGCCAGCTCGACCTGCAGCTTGCCTTCATGTGAGCGGGCACGCTGAGCGAAGATTTCCAAGATGAGCAAGGTGCGATCATTCACCGGCAGGCCAATGCGGCGCTCTAGATTGCGCTGCTGGGCTGGGCTGATGGCTTGATCAAACAGGATTTCGCTCGCACCACACTCTGTCGCCAGCGCTTGGATTTCATCAGCTTTGCCGCTACCCACGAAGAGCGCTGCATCAGGCACCTGGCGCTTGCAGGTGATGCGCGCGACTGGCTCTAAGCCAGCAGTTTCGGCGAGAAGCCCAAGCTCTTCCAGCTCCGCATCGAAATGCGGGACGTGGAAATCCACACCGACGAGCAGCACTTTGTTGCTGCTGACGGGAAGATCAGAGCTTTCGCTCTCTTTGGGTATGCCCAATATGAGATTTACAGAGCAGGAGCAGCAGGAGCCGCTGCACCATCTTCAGCAGAGCTGAAATGCACAGCACGGCCGGGCACGATGGTCGAGATGGCATGCTTGTAGACCATTTGCGTGACGGTGTTGCGCAGCAACACGACATATTGGTCAAACGATTCGATTTGGCCTTGCAGTTTGATGCCGTTGACAAGGTAAATCGACACGGGCACATGCTCGCGACGAAGTTGATTCAAGAACGGGTCTTGCAAGAGTTGGCCTTTGTTGTTACTCACGATATTCTCCGTGTTCCAGTTGTTATTGGAACTGTGACGATAACACAGAGTGTGTCCGAAATGCGAAAGTTCAATACCTGTTTTGCATAAAGGCTTAATTTTTGCTTGACTTTACGAGTTGGTCAACGCGACTAGGGTGCACTATCGACTTACTTTTTTTCGTCAAACGGATTGTCTTGCGAGCGGAACTCGATGCGCATCGGCGTGCCCACGAGATCAAAAGCTTTGCGAATGCGGCCTTCGAGGAAGCGCTTCCAAGCATCGGTGATGTGATCGAGCATATTGCCGTGAACGATGATGATGGGCGGGTTTTGTCCACCTTGGTGGGCATAGCGCGGCTTGGGGCGGCGATGGCCATCGCGTCTGGGTGCTTGCTCTTCAATCGCTTGCAGCAAGATGCGCGTGAGCTGGGGCGTGGGCATTTTGCGGAAGCTTGATTGGAAGGCATGCGCAATCGATTTCCACACCGGCGCCAAGCCTTGGCGCTTGATCGCTGATATTTTGTGAATTTCGGCGAATTTCAAAAACACCAAACGTGATTCGATCGAGCGATCCAGCAACTCGCGCTCATAGCTGTCAATCGCATCCCATTTGTTCACGGCAATCACCAGCGCCCTGCCCGCCTCCAAGCAGTAAGCGGCAATATGTGCATCTTGATCTGTTACGCCTTCCTTGGCATCAATCAGCAGCAAGACCACATGGGCGGTTTCTATGGCCTGCAGGGTCTTGACGACGGAGAATTTCTCAATTGCCTCAAACACTTTGCCTTTACGCCGAATACCGGCAGTATCAATCAATTCAAACTTTTGCCCACCTTTTTCAAATGGCACAGAAATCGCGTCGCGCGTCGTGCCGGGCTGGTCAAATGCCACCAAGCGCTCCTCGCCTAGCCACACGTTGATCAGCGTCGATTTACCGACGTTGGGCTTGCCTGCAACTGCGAGCTTGATCACATCGGGATCGACGATGTCTTCTTCAACTTGTTCGGGCAGCTGCAACTTATCGAGCGCTTCTTCAATCAGCGGTTTGATGTTTTGGCCATGCGCAGCGGATACGGCACGCACCTCGCCTAAGCCCAGCTCAAAGAATTCAGCGAGATGAGCACCTGCCTGCAAGCCTTCGGCCTTGTTGGCCGCAAGAATCGTGGGCTTGCCCAGCTTGCGCAGGTATTTGGCGATATCGTGATCTTGCGCAGAAATACCATCGCGCGCATCCACCACGAAGATCACCACATCGCATTCAGCCACGGCTTGGCGGGTTTGCTTGGCCATTTCTTTGAAGATGCCGCTCTCGGCCGTGGGCTCGAAGCCGCCGGTGTCGATCACGATGTATTCACGGTTGCCCAGCTTCGCATTGCCATAGTGACGATCACGGGTCAAGCCCGCGTAGTCAGCCACGATGGCATCACGGGTTTTGGTGAAGCGGTTAAAGAGGGTCGATTTACCGACGTTGGGTCTGCCAACCAAGGCCACCACGGGTTTCATGAGGTTGCCTTAAAAATGAATCACTCTGGGCGGAAGCCAAAGACTCCGCCAGACTTGGTAACAGCGACGAGAGAATCGCCAGCCAGCACGGGGTTGCCAACGATGGCACTGCCGTCGGTGGTCAGGCGATTGAGCGGCGATCCGTTTTCCCGCGATAGCATGTGCAGATTGCCTGCGTTGTCGCCCACCACGACAGATCGGCCAACGACCAGCGGCGCGCTCAAGCTGCGATACAGCAAACGATCCGTCTGCCATGCGCTTTGGCCATCAGAGCGCCGCCAAGCGATCAATTTGCCGTCAGCTTCCGTGCCAAACACCAAATTCGCATCGCCATGCACGCCTTCCGAGCCATTGGCAGGCTTGTTCCACAGAAGTGTGCCGCGAGCTGCATTGACGCAGCCTACAGCCGCTTGGAAAGCGCGTGCGCAGACCACATCTCCCATCCGAGAGACCGAGCCAACGAGATCAACCAAGCGCTCGACATCGTTGGTGCCGCGCGGCGAAGCAATCGGCACTTCCCAGCGGATGCTGCCATTGCCAGGATTGAGACCCACCAAACGCCCGCCTTGCCCGACGACGAGCGTGTCGCCCACGGCCAGCATCGTGCCGGCTTTGGAAAGCACGAGTGGCTCAGTGGTCGTGCGCTGCTGCGTCCAAAGCTTCCTGCCATTTAAGCCATCAAACGCGTGCACCGAGCGATCTGCCAAAAGCACAAAAACACGCTCTCCAGCCACAAAGGGCGCGGTAAACGCTTTGGCGGGCAGCTTGGCTTTCCAAAGCTGCTTCCCAGCTTCGAGAGCCACCACATCGTTATCTCGCGTGATCACAGCGGCCACTTTGCCATCTGAGCCAGCACCCGTCGCAGCTGGCGCGCCGGCGCTACCACGCCACAGATCGCGCCCAGTGGCTGCATCTAAGGCGGCGACTGTGCCGTCACTTGCTGCCACGACCACTGCGTTACCCACGACAAAAGGAGAAGAGCCGGTAGGCACTTCGCCGACGCGGCTCACCCAAGCTTGCTTCACGCCAATCAACGGCACATTAGCAGCCAAGGGCGCAGGATCAGGCCGCTTGCTGCTGGAGCAAGCGCTAAGCAGCACGAAGGACGCTACCAAAGTGATAGCTACTCCCGCACGTTTCATGCCGGTCAGAGGCTGAAAAGGCTTCAAAATAGGGCTAAAAACTGACATTTTGAGCTTTCTGATTGTGTCTCGAATCGCGCGACTAACTACTTACTTCGCGGCACTGGCAGCGGGCACTGCAGGGGCTGCATCAGGTTTTGCAGGCGCATTCGCTGCGCTCTTGGCGCTCACATCCACACCGAGCGCATTGAGCTTCACTTCCACCAAGCGGCGGTATTCAACGCGCTCTTCAAAGCCCTTGTAGGCCTTCTCAAACGCAGCCTTGGCTTCATCGCGTTTGCCTTGCGCCAGCAAAATATCGCCACGGCGATCTGAGGCAAGCGCATCAAATTCTTTGGGAAGGCCATCAAGCTGCTTGAGCGCTTCGTCGTACCCTTTGTTTTCAAACAGGATAGAAGCTAGGCGCAGCTTGGCAATCGCGCGGTAGCTCTCGTCTTTGCTGCTTGCAGCAACCCATTCCAAAGGCGCTTTTGCTTGTTCGGCTTGGCCTTTGTCATACAAAGCTTTTGCCGAGAGCAAGCCAGCTTGGGCGGCATAAGTCGTGCTGGCAAAGCGCTCTTTCATGTCATTAAACGCGCGGCTGATTTTGGCCGGATCACCGCCCTGCACTGAGCGCTCCACTTCGTCGTACATATTAGCTGCCTGCGCAGCTTTGTCGCGCTGCCACCACTGGTAGCCGTTGTAAGCCGCAATCGAGCCAAACACAAGGATCAGCACGCCGCTGATGATGTTGCCAAACTGCTTCCAAAATGCCTTGAGCCGGTCAAGCTGCTCTTGTTCTTCGAGATCGAGATGTTTCATTGCAAAGTACTGATAAACCAATCCCTAGATTGTAGAGGGTCAGTGATGGGCTTTTTAGCTTTCGGAATGCTATATTTTTCATAGCTGCTTGCGCACGTTCTATGCCGGCAAACGCCTATTTTCTGCTGTATTTTTCGATCCTAGGGCAGATGACTGGAAAATTCACCTATAAGAAACGCGTTACGGATGGGTAAATTAGAATTCAAATCAATTCAACCTATACCTAGGAACGACCCATGTCCAAAGCCTTCGCCAGTCAAGCCGATCTTTCCGAGAAAAAGATCACTTTTGAGCAGCTCAGCAAGCATTGCTGGGCCTACACCGCTGAAGGCGATCCGAATTCTGGCGTGATCATTGGCGATGACTACATCATGGTCAGCGACGCCACCGCCACGCCTGCGATGGCCAAAGACCTGATCAAGAAGATCCGCACTGTCTCCAGCAAACCCATCAAATACGTGCTGCTCACGCATTATCATGCCGTTCGCGTGCTCGGAGCCAGCGCCTATGTTGCGGAAGGCGCTACGGAAATCATAGCGAGCCGTGGCACGCTGGAGCTCATTCGCGAGCGTGGCGCGCAAGATATGCAAAGCGAGATCGAGCGCTTCCCCCGCCTCTTCCAAGGTGCAGACAGCATCCCCGGCCTCACCTGGCCCAGCATGGTGATTGGCGATGGCAAGCCCGGCCGCCAAGGCAGCTTGTCAATCAATCTCGGTGGCGTGGTCGTCGAGATTTGGCATCCTGGCATGGGCCATACGCGCGGCGACACGATTGCTTGGGTTGAAGAAGAAGGCGTGCTCTTCAGCGGCGATTTGGTCGAATACGAAGCCGGTGTGTACACCGGCGATGCACAGCTTGCCGAATGGCCTACCACGCTAGAAGCCCTGCGCAAACTCAACGCCACCTACATCGTGCCCGGCCGAGGCGAAGCGATGAAAGGCAAAGCGAACGTCCACAAAGCGCTGGATTACACCAAGCGCTGGGTCGAGACGCTCTACAAATGCGGCCAAGAAGCCGTCGCGCAAAAGCTCGATCTCAAAGGCTCGATGGAGCACACCCGAAAAAGCATGGACCCCATCTTCGGCCATGTCTTCATCTACGAGCATTGCCTACCGTTTGACGTGAGCCGCGCCTACGACGAAGCTAGTGGCATCAAGAATCCCCGAATTTGGACGGCTGCGCGGGATAAGGAAATGTGGGCAGCGCTTCAAGCGTGATTGAATGCTTTCCAACAAAAAACGGCGCTTTATCAGCGCCGTTTTTTATGATCTGATCAAGATCAATTCGCCAAAGCCTGCCAAGTCGCCACCACCGTATCCGGATTCAACGAAATCGAGCTGATGCCTTCATCAGCCAACCATTGCGCAAAATCTGGATGGTCGCTGGGGCCCTGGCCGCAGATGCCGACGTATTTGCCTTGTGCTTTGCAGGCATTGATGGCCATGGAGAGCATGGCTTTGACGGCGGGGTCGCGTTCGTCGAAGTCTTTGGCCAAGAGTTCTAAGCCGCTGTCTCGGTCTAGGCCGAGCGTGAGCTGCGTGAGGTCGTTGCTGCCGATGGAGAAGCCGTCGAAGTATTCGAGGAATTGCGTGGCGAGGATGGCGTTGCTTGGGACTTCGCACATCATGATGTGGCGCAGAGCCACGCTACCGGAGGGCGTCGTCGATAAACTGCCTTTGGCGAGGCCGTGCTTTGCGAGCAGTTCGTTGACCGCTTTAGCTTGACCTAGAGTACGCACGAAAGGCACCATGATTTCTACGTTGGTCAGGCCCATATCATTGCGCACTCTTCGCAAGGCTTCGCACTCCATCGCAAATGCTTCGCCAAACTCAGCGCTGATGTAGCGCGCAGCACCACGGAAGCCGAGCATCGGGTTTTCTTCTTCAGGCTCGTAGCGGCTGCCGCCGATCAGCTTGCGGTATTCATTGCTCTTGAAATCCGAGATGCGCACGATGACTGGCTTGGGCCAGAAGGCGGCTGCAATCGTGGCGATGCCTTCGGCCACTTTGTCCACATAAAACGCTCTGGGCGAAGCATGGCCGCGCGCCACGCTCTCCACGGCTTTCTTCAAATCAGCATCAACAGCGGGGTAATCCAAGATGGCTTTGGGATGCACGCCGATGTTGTTGTTGATGATGAATTCGAGTCGCGCCAAGCCCACGCCTTGGTTGGGCATTTGCGCAAAGTCGAAAGCGAGCTGCGGGTTGCCCACGTTCATCATGATCTTCGTGGTGATCTCGGGCATGGTGCCGCGTTGCACTTCGGTGATTTCGGTGTCGAGCAGGCCGTCATAAATGAAGCCGGTGTCGCCTTCAGCGCAGCTCACCGTCACCAGCGTGCCTTCTTTCAAATGCTCAGTCGCATCACCGCAGCCCACCACCGCCGGAATGCCCAGCTCGCGGGCGATGATGGCGGCGTGGCAGGTGCGCCCGCCTCGGTTCGTGACGATCGCAGAGGCGCGCTTCATCACCGGCTCCCAGTTGGGATCGGTCATGTCTGTAACGAGCACATCGCCAGGCTGCACTTTGTCCATCTCAGAAATCGAATGCACGAGGCGCACGGGGCCTGTGCCGATCTTCTGGCCAATCGCGCGGCCCTCAGATAGCACAGCGCCGCGAGATTTGAGCTTATAGCGCTGCTCCACTTTGCCCTGCTGCTGGCTTTTGACCGTCTCAGGCCGCGCTTGCAAAATATAGAGTTGGCCATCGTTGCCATCTTTGCCCCACTCGATGTCCATCGGGCGGCCATAGTGCTGCTCGATGATCACAGCGTATTTGGCGAGCTGCTCCACGTCAGCATCGCTCAAGCAATAGCGGTTGCGCTGCTCGGTGGGCACGTCAATCGTCTTCACCAGCTTGCCGCTGGCTTTCTTCTCTTCCGGCGAAGCAAACACCATCTGCGAAAGCTTGGAGCCCAAGTTGCGGCGAATCACCGCGCGTTTGCCCGCAGTGAGCATCGGCTTGTGCACATAAAACTCATCCGGATTCACCGCGCCCTGCACCACCGTCTCGCCCAAGCCATAGCTGGCCGTGATAAACACCACCTGATCAAAGCCACTCTCGGTATCAATCGTGAACATCACACCCGCTGCGCCCAGATCTGAGCGCACCATGCGCTGCACACCAGCTGAAAGCGCCACATCCGCATGCGCAAAGCCTTTGTGCACGCGGTAAGAAATCGCGCGGTCGTTGTAGAGGCTAGCAAACACCTCTTTCATCTTGTGCAGCACTTCCTCAATGCCCATCACATTGAGGAAAGATTCCTGCTGACCGGCAAACGACGCATCGGGCAAATCTTCTGCGGTGGCCGATGAGCGCACGGCAAAGCTCGCCGTGGTCGATCCACCAGAGAGCGTCGCATAAGCCTCACGAATCGCTTTTTCCAAATCCGCCGGAAAAGGCTGCGCCTCCACCAAAGCGCGAATTTCTGCGCCCACTTGCGCCAGCGCGCGCACATCTTCCGTGTCCAGCGCGGCCAGCTTGTCGTTGATCTTCTTATCCAGCCCGCCGTGCTTTAAAAACTCACGAAAGGCATGCGCCGTGGTGGCAAAACCCGTGGGCACTTTCACGCCGGTGGGCAATTGCGAAATCATCTCGCCAAGGCTGGCATTTTTACCGCCTACCGACTCGACATCGCTGTTTCTCAGGTTCTCAAACGGTACGACCAAGGCGGTCGCAGCAAAGAGTTGGGACATGGGGAAGCTCCTAAGTTAAAAACCGGGGCATGCGGCGGCGCAGATATTTCTTCTTGCTTGGGTGCGGCGCGGCGAGAAATAAGGTTCATGTCAGCATTCTAGGGCGGTTGGGCAGCGGCTTGTATTCAATTTACCTTCAGAAAGCTGAAGGCATTCAGCCCGCGCAGCAATTAAGTTGGGACTGCTGAGGCCTCATAAATCACAAATCGTTTAACAGACGTCTCGACAACCTCCCAAGTGCCGCTAAAACCGCGCGGAACGACAAAGCTATCACCTGCTTTGAGCGTCGTTGGCTGACCAGCGGCATCAGTAACGATGCTAATGCCTTCCATCATCATGCAAAACTCTTCTTCCGTGTAATGGATGCGCCACTTGCCTGGCTCGCTTCGCCAGATGCCGACCATGAATTGTTTGCTGGGGTCGGTGTAATCCATCCACACGCTTTGCTGGGGGTTGCCTGCGATGCGCTTTTCTACAGGAACAAAGTAGTGCTCGGGCTCGGCGAGGGATGTGAATTTGATCAATGATGCAATGGACATTTGTATTCCAAAGAAGGAGCGTTAAAGACAAGAGCTGGCCAGCTCAGTGCCCGATCTGAAAATCATTTTTGCCGCAGACATCCACACCTTTCACCAACCACAGCGGGCGCGTGGCGAAGCTGACCGAGACGCCCGTTTTGCCATCCACAGGTTTGAGCGAGCGATCAAAATGAGAGGTGGATGGCATGTAGCGCAGCGCCACGCCGGTGCGGCGGATGCCCGAAGTGTTGGCCTTCGCGCCATGGATCATGTACACATCGTGCATGCTCATTTGCCCGGCTTCTAACTCTAAATCCACGGCCTGCGTTTCATCGAAGCTATCTTGCGTGATGCGCTGCTGCAACGTGAGATCGTCGCGGTCTTCGTGCAGATGCGGATGCAGCTCTTTGTTCGCATGCGAACGCGGCATCACCCGCAGGCAGCCATTGCCAATGTTGCTCGGCTCCAGCGCTACCCAAACGGTGCATGTGGCCAACGGGCGAATTGGCCAATAGTGCCCATCTTGATGCCAAGGCGTCTCAAAGCCCTCATGCGCGGGCTTGCAAAACACATGGCAGCCCCAGAGAATCACGTTTTCGCCAATGAGCTGAGAGACCAATTCAATGATCTCAGGATGCATTGCTAAATCTAGAAAATCCGACACGCCGCGTACACCCTCCCCATTGTCTCGCCCCGCTCGCGCCACATGCGCGCTCACCAATTTCTCAGGCCGCACGCTAGGATTGTTGGCAATCAAGGTGTTCAGCGCCGTCTGCATTTTGGAAACCCAAGCCTCGCTCAAGCGGTAACTCGGAATCAAATAGCCTTGATTTTGGTAAGCTGATTTTTCCCGTGAACTGAGCTGGGGGAGCTGGGTTAGTGTTTCCATGGCAAGTGTTGGTGCGATTTGATGCTCGGATGATCCTGATCGTAGAGGGGTGGCTCGAAATGCACAGTGGTATTGCCCCTCATGCTAATTGACTTCATTGCTGTCATTGACTACAATGCCAGCAATTCTTTTAGGAGCTTGCGATGACTGTTCTAACCGTTCGTAATCTGGACCCTGATGTCAAAACCAAGCTGCGCGTGCAAGCTGCCCAGCAAGGCATTGCGATGGAAGAGGCTGTGCGCCGCATCTTGACGCGAGCTGCCAATGAACCGCAAGTTGCTCCTTCAATGAGCAACGATCTGGGCAAACGCATTCAAGCGCGCTTTGCTGGTTTAGGTGAAATCACCATTCCTCCGCGCCGCCCTATGCGCGCCTCGCCTTTTGCAAACGAGGCCTCCACGCAGTGAGGCAGTGAATGTATTTGTTAGACACCAATGTCATCTCCGAGCTCACCAAACCCCTGCCAAGCGCCGCCGTCTTGAACTGGTTTGCAACCACGCCTGCGCAGCAGATTTATATCAGCAGTGTCACACTGTGTGAAATCGAATTCGGCTTGGCACTCATGTCCGCAGGCAAACGCCGAGATGCATTGCTTGCCTCCACGAGCGAATTGTTACGCGAGGATTTTGAAGGGCGCTGCTTAAATTTAGATGCCAACTGCGCAACCGCATATGGCCAAGTTGCCGCAGCGCAGCAGCAAAACGGCCGCGCTTGCAGCACAGAAGACGCGATGATTGCTGCGATTGCGTTGACTCACAAATACACATTGGTCACTCGCAACACCAAGGATTTTGAAGGCGTTGCGAGCTTGCGATTGCTTAACCCGTGGGTTGTGCTGAGTGAGCACAAGACCTAGGACTGAACTTCGAAGCAGCCCCAACCGTCATTTCGTCCGC
>JAAFJC010000068.1 GCA_013297925.1 Comamonadaceae bacterium | reverse complement strand
AACAGAGACGAGCAACTCGGCGACTACGTAGGGACACGTTGTCCCCAGGTAGCCATGGTGTGAGCTCTCAATATGCCAAGCAGTTGCAGTTGGCAAATAAAGGCAAGATGAAGGGTGAGAGCAGGTAAATTTGAGGTCGGTGCTGACGACGCTGTCTTTTTCCATATTGCGCAATCACCATTCCGTAATACGAAATATTAATCTTGCTGCAACGCCGCAAATTTTCTCAATATGAGAAAATAAAATCCACATTAAGAAAAAGCTCTGTAACTCATTGATTTTATTGAATTTAGATTGACTCTTCTATAAGACACAAGATTGTAAATAAGTCTTATACAAGAGTTATAGTCTGTCCATCGGTTTTCGATTATTGTTTATCTCAACCCATAGGAGTGATCATCATGAGCAACTGGACGAATTTGACACGTGAGCAGCAAATTGCGCAACTGGAGCAGGATTGGGCGACGAACCCTCGTTGGAAGGGCATCAAGCGCGGCTACACCGCTGCAGATGTGGTGCGCCTGCGTGGCTCGCTGCAAGTGGAGCACACGCTGGCCAAGCGCGGCTCGGAGAAGCTGTGGAATTTGATCAACACGGAGCCATTCATCAACTCGCTCGGCGCGCTCACTGGCAACCAAGCCATGCAGCAAGTCAAAGCTGGCTTGAAGGCGATTTATCTCTCTGGCTGGCAAGTGGCGGGTGATGCCAACAGCAATGGCGAGATGTATCCTGACCAATCTTTGTACTCTGTAGATTCCGTGCCAAAGGTCGTGAAGAAAATCAACGCGACTTTCACCCGCGCAGACCAGATCCAGTGGAGCGAAGGCAAGGGCCCAGGCGATGCAGGCTATGTGGATTACTTCGCGCCCATAGTGGCCGATGCTGAAGCTGGCTTTGGCGGCGTGCTCAATGCATTCGAGCTGATGAAATCCATGATCGAAGCGGGCGCTGCTGGCGTTCACTTTGAAGACCAATTGGCAGCTGCCAAAAAATGCGGCCACATGGGCGGCAAAGTTTTGGTTAGCACCCGTGATGCCGTGAGCAAATTGGTTGCAGCCCGCTTGGCTGCTGATGTGATGGGCACACCCACCGTGTTGCTCGCCCGCACCGATGCAGAAGCCGCCAACCTCGTGACCAGCGATGTGGACGACAACGACAAGCCATTCATCACCGGCGAGCGCACCGTTGAAGGCTTCTACCGCGTGAAGAATGGCCTGGATCAAGCGATCAGCCGAGGTCTGGCTTACGCCGAGTATGCAGACCTGATCTGGTGCGAAACCGGCACGCCTGATTTGGCATTCGCCAAAGCATTTGCTGACGCGATCCATGCCAAATTCCCCGGCAAGCTGCTCTCTTATAACTGCTCGCCATCGTTCAACTGGAAGAAAAATCTGGACGACGCAACGATTGCCAAATTCCAGCGCGAGCTCGGCGCGATGGGCTACAAATACCAGTTCATCACCTTGGCTGGCTTCCATTCACTGAACTACGGCATGTTTGATCTGGCCTACGGCTACGCTCGCAACAACATGACGGCTTTCGTTGAACTGCAAGAGAAAGAGTTCAAAGCAGCCGAGCGCGGCTTCACCGCTGTGAAACACCAGCGCGAGGTCGGCACAGGCTACTTCGATGCCGTGACGACCACCATCGAAGCCAATGCTTCTACCGCAGCCCTCAAAGGCTCCACGGAAGATGAGCAGTTCATGGACGGCACGCATCACTAAAATGATGGGATAAAGAGGAGACCCGAGGAGACTCAGGCTTAAAGCGTTATCCAAGCCTGCAATAAAACCCGCTGAGAAATCAGTGGGTTTTTTTCATGGATTTGTCATAAAGCAAGGTAATAGTCTGAGCTTGTTCAATGTATCGAGGATATTTATGTCTTTAGCTCGTTTGTTTGTTAGCGTTTTGTCGACTCTGTTTGCAGCGCAAGTATTCGCGCAGAGCTTTTCTTTCACAGCCTTGGGTGATTTGCCCTATGGCGATCCCGCTAAAGTTTATGAGCCTTATCGCCAGCTGATTCAAACAATCAATAGCAATAAAACGGATTTTTCGATTCATGTGGGCGATATCAAATCCGGCTCCACGGTGTGCAGTGATACCGAGTTTGCCGAGCAGAAAAAGCACTTCGATATGTTTACCGGCGCTGTGATCTACACACCCGGAGACAACGAATGGACGGATTGCCATCGTAAAAACAATGGCAGCTTCGATCCGCTGGAGCGCTTGCAAGCTCTGCGCAGCTTGTATTTCAAACCTGGCGTGTCTTTAGGGCAAAAGCCGCTTCGTTTGCAGAATCAATCCACCGAGCAGTCCTCGCATGCCAAATACATAGAAAACGCACGCTGGATGCACAAAGGTGTGTTGTTCGTCACCGTGCACATCGTCGGCAGCAACAATAATTTTGAGGTACGCGATCCAAAAGCTGTGGCCGAGTTCTTTGAGCGTGATGAGGCGAATGTGCAGTGGATTCAGGCTGCCTACGCTTTCGCGGCGCAGCAAAATGCGCGAGCTATCGTTTTCTCCATGCAGGCCGATATGTTTGACGAGAAAGAGCCAGTGGAGAGTTTTTCCAACATTTCAGGCTTTCGCCGCAGCATCGGCGAGACTTTGCTGCCCTTGGCAGATCAATGGAAAAAGCCCGTGCTCGTGATCCACGGCGATGGCCATGTGTTCAAGGTGGATCAACCGTTCCGATTCGACAAGAAGCCCCTGCGTAACGTCACGCGCCTGGAAGTGCCTGGTGCGAGCGATGTGCGCGCCGTGCGCGTGATGGTGAGCGAGCATCCTGTACAGCCGTTTGCATTTGAGCTGTTTGCGGCACCTTGATGCGGTGTTTCGAGTGATTTTACGGTGTTAGCCGGCTTTGAATCTGCGCGACCTGCTATCAAATATATAGTGCTTGCATGGAAGGTCTGACAAAACCCCCACGCGTTCAAGCACTTGATATGCTGGATATACTGACAGCGGAAGGTGGCTATCAGTGCTTCAAATCCTCTGGTTCAAAAAAGACCTGCGTCTCTCCGATCACGCGCCGCTGGTGCGTGCGGCTGCGCAGGCGCGCGAGCGTGGCAGCAAGGTGTTGGCGCTTTGGGTGGATGAGCCGCAGATGTGGGCGCAGCCAGATATGGGGGCGCGGCATTGGCAGTTTGCTAATGATTGTTTGCATGAGTTGGCGGCGCAGATTACAGAGCAGGGCGGGCAATTGCTTCGGCTGCAAGGTGAGATGGTGGATGTGCTGTCTCGTTTGAAAGATGCCTTTGGCGCGTTTGAATTGCATAGTCATGAAGAGACGGGCAATGGCTGGAGCTATGCGCGCGATCAGGCGGTGATGCGCTGGTGCAAGGCGCATGGCTTGGATTGGCATCAAGCGCCGAGCAATGCTGTGGTGCGGCGCCTGCTCTCGCATGGGGGAGGGCGCAACAAGTGGAGCGCGCATTGGGCTGCGCGGATGAACGAAGCGCCACTGCCCACGCCGCAAGATGTGCCTTGGCTCAGGCTGATGCCGACTGCGCTGCGCAACTGCTGCGAGCCAAACGAGCAGGATTTGCAAGTCTCGGGCGAGGTATCGCAACACACTCAGCGCGGAGGCCGCTCGCTGGCAGAAGAGGAATTGTTTTCTTTCTTGACCACGCGCGGCCGGTATTACCGCGCTGAGATGGCCAGCCCCGAGAGCGGGGCGCAGAGCTGCTCGCGTATTTCTGCGCATCTGGCTTGGGGCGCGCTGTCGATCAAAGAGGCGGTGCATGCCACCTGGGCGCGCCGCCAGCAATTGCTCTCGCTGCCTGCGCCTGAGCGGCCTACAGGCTATTTGCAATCACTCAAAAGCTTTGAAGGGCGGCTGCATTGGCATTGCCACTTTATTCAAAAGCTGGAGAGCGAACCAGAGATTGAATGGCGCAATGTGCATCGCGGCTTTACCGGGATGCGCAATGAAGGCGAGCTCACTGAAGAAGAAGCGCTCAGACTCGCAGCATGGAGCGAGGGGCGCACAGGCTATCCGATGATCGATGCCTGCATGCGCAGCCTGATCGCCACCGGTTGGCTGAACTTTCGCATGCGCGCGA
This sequence comes from Comamonadaceae bacterium, assembly GCA_013297925.1. Lineage (GTDB taxonomy): Bacteria > Pseudomonadota > Gammaproteobacteria > Burkholderiales > Burkholderiaceae_C > JANMDU01. Next base: position 15,109 of record JAAFJC010000068.1, on the reverse strand, counting down.
TGCTGATGAGCTTTGCCAGCTACCAGCTCTGGCTGCATTGGCGGCACAGCGGCTTGCATCTGGCGCGTCTGTTCACCGATTACGAACCCGGCATCCATTGGAGCCAATGCCAAATGCAAAGCGGCGTGACAGGGATCAACACCGTGCGCATTTACAACCCCGTCAAGCAAAGCCAAGATCAAGATCCCGCCGGCCACTTTATTCGCCGCTGGGTGCCCGAGCTGCGCGATGTGGAGGCGGCTTTCATTCACGAGCCTTGGAAATCCTTCACTCCGCCTGCGGATTACCCGATGCCGATTGTTGATCTGCAAGCCGTCACGCGCGAAGCCAAAGAGCGCATCTACAACTGGAAAAACCGCCCTGGCATCCGCGAGACGGCGGCCAAGGTGTATGACAAACATGGCTCGCGCAATCCGGCGCGGGAAGGCGTGCAACGCAGGCGAAAGCCTTCAGCTGTGGCCGCGATGGTCGCAGCCGTTGAGAACGAGCAACAAGCCAGCTTCGATTTTTAGCTATACACAAAGCTCCACCGCTTACCAACAGACTTATCCACAGGCCTTTGAAAAAGCTGCCGCACAATGCATGAATGTCTGAAGAAACGATTTTGAGCGACGATGATTTTGCTGCATCGTCTGAATACGCGCCCGCCCCAGCCCCTGATTTTTCGCAAGATGCGCTGATCGCGCAGCTTCGCGTGCCGCCGCACAGCGTGGAGGCCGAATCCAGCGTGCTCGGCGGCTTGCTGCTGGATAACGGCGCGTGGGATCGCGTGGGCGATTTGTTGATCGACACGGATTTTTATCGCTACGAGCATCGTTTGGTGTATGGCGCGATTGCATATCTGATCAACGGCAGCAAGCCCGCAGACGTGATCACCGTGTATGAGCGCCTGCAATCGGAGGGCAAGGCCGAAGAGATTGGCGGGCTGATTTATCTCAACAGCTTGGCGCAATATGTGCCCAGCGCGGGCAACATCCGCCGCTATGCCGAGATCGTGCGCGAGCGCTCCATCCTGCGCAAGCTCGTGGGCGCGAGCGATGAAATTTCCAGCAGCGCCTTCAGCACGCAAGGCCGCGCCGTGGCGGAGATCTTGGACGAAGCCGAACGCAAAATCTTCGCCATCGGCGAGGAAGGCTCGCGCCTCAAACAAGGCTTCCACTCGATGGAGAGCTTGGTTGTCGCGCTGCTCGACCGCGTAGAAGAGATGTCGAAAAACCCGAACGACATCACTGGCGTGCCCACTGGCTTTTATGATTTTGATCGGATGACCAGCGGCATGCAGGCAGGCGATTTGATCGTGCTGGCTGCAAGACCGTCGATGGGAAAGACCTCGCTTGCTATCAACATTGCCGAACACGTTGCTTTGAACGAAGGCCTACCCGTGGCCGTGTTTTCGATGGAGATGGGCGCATCGCAGCTCGCTGTGCGTATCGTGGGCTCGATTGGTCGGATTGATCAAGGGCATTTGCGAACGGGTAAGTTGAATGACGATGAATGGCCGCGCTTGGTGGAGGCGATTGAGAAGCTGCGCAATATTTCTTTGCACATTGACGAGACGCCCGGCCTCACGCCTTCAGAGCTGCGGGCGAATGCGCGGCGCTTGGCGCGGCAGATGGGCGGCAAGCTCGGCCTGATCGTGGTGGATTACTTGCAATTGATGACGGGTAGCCGAGGCAGCGATGGCGACAACCGCGCCACGGAGCTCGGTGAAATCTCGCGTGGCCTGAAGATGCTGGCGAAAGAGCTGCAATGCCCCGTGATCGCACTCTCTCAGCTCAACCGTGGCGTGGAGCAGCGCACCGACAAGCGCCCGATGATGAGCGATTTGCGCGAATCGGGCGCCATCGAGCAAGATGCCGACGTGATCATGTTCATCTACCGCGATGATTACTACAACAAAGACAGCAAAGAACCCGGCGTGGCCGAGATCATCATTGCCAAGCAGCGTAATGGCCCGACGGGCACTTGCAAGCTGGCCTTCTTGAAACCGATCACGAAGTTTGAGAATTTGGCACCGGGCTACGGATCTTCTGATGATTTTTAAGCGCTGGATTTACGCGCTAAACTAGGAATCAATGCGGGTGTCGTTCAATGGTAGGACTCTTGCTTCCCAAGCAAATAACGTGGGTTCGATTCCCATCACCCGCTCCAAGTCTTTAAGCCCCCTGATCCGATCTGTGGGCTTTTTTCTTTTCGAGCTATGAGCAACACCCGCCCCAGCCCCGAGCCCCGCAGCGCTTACCGTGCCTTCATACCCATCACGACGCGATGGATGGACAACGATGTGTATGGGCATGTGAACAATGTCGTTTATTACTCTTGGTTTGACACGGCGGTGAATGGGTATGTGATCGCGCAGGGCGCTTTGGATATTCATGCGGGCGCGTCGATTGGGCTTGTGGTGGAGACGCAGTGTCATTACTTCTCGCCGATTGCCTTTCCGCAGAAGGTGACGGCGGGTATTCGCGTGGCGCACATTGGCACGAGCAGCGTGCGCTATGAGGTGGGCTTGTTTGCCGATGATGAGCCGATGACAGCAGCCAAAGGGCATTTCGTGCATGTGTATGTGGATCGTGCCCACCGCCGCCCGATGCCATTGCCACCGGCGCTCTTGCAAACTGTGCAGGCGCTGCGCGCATGAGCGCAACGCAAGTATTTTCTAGGCCAGTAGCGATTGGCATTTTGCTGCTGCTCGGCGTGGTGTTTGCATCGAACCATATCGCCGCCCGCTTCGCGTTTGATCACGGTACGGGCTTAGTCACAGCCGTGCTCGTGCGCTCGGGTGTAACGGCCCTGATCTTGCTGGCCGTGGTGCTCTGGCTCAAAGCGCCTCTGAAGCTCGCGGCATACAACGTACCCAAACGCTGGATCTGGGCACTCGGTGGCCTGATCGCTCTGCAAAGCCTGCTGCTGTATTCAGCCGTAGCGCGCATTCCGGTGGCGCTAGCTTTGCTGGTGTTTAACCTGTTTCCTGCGCTGTTTACCTTGCTCAACTGGCTGCTCGGCGGCCCGCGCCCGAGCGCGCGCACGGCGGGCTTGATTGCGCTGATCATCTTTGGCCTAGCGCTCGCTTTGGATTTGCCGGGGCAGTTGGTCAAGCCTGGCTCAGGAAGCGCTCAATTTTGGGCAGGCGTAGCCTTCGGTTTCGGTGCCGCTAGCGTGTTTGCTGTGGCGTTGCGCGTCACGGAGTTCAAGCTCAAAGCGCTCACTGGCCCGGTGCGCAGTTTGTGGACGATGGGTTTGGTGACACTTCTGCTCGGTGCTTTGAGCCTGGTGGTGCTCGCGGGTGGTGCGGGGCAAGATGCTGGTCAGTGGCTCGGGCGCAGTCTGCATTGGCCGAGCGATTGGATTGGCTGGGCAGGCCTTGCCGGCCTCACGCTGTGCTACGGCAGCGCTTTCTCCGTGTTCTTTGCGCTCATGCCGAGGCTAGACATGGCGCGCAACGCGCCTGCATCCAATATCGAGCCCGTCGCGGCCCTCATCCTCGGTTGGAGTTTGCTCGGGCAAAGCATGCACACCATGCAGCTGATCGGTGCCTTGGTGGTAGTGTTCGGCATTGTTTTGCTGGCGCTGAACAAGCAAACGAACTAGACTCTTTGATAGCAATACCTAAAACCGACCTGAAATGATGGTTGTAGGTTTAACCAAGTGATCTCATAATAGCGAATTAATACTAATAGCTTATACATGTTCCAATCACTCAAAAACGCACTCGGCCTAGGGCAGAACTCCACTCAACAGGACGTGCCTGCTCCCGGCATTAGCAAGAGCAGCAGCGAGGTTTCTGAGTGGGCATCGCTGCAAGGCTTGACTTATTCTGAGCGCGGCAGCAAGGTCTATGCATTGGATGGCAAGATTCATGGTAGGCCTTGGAAGATGGAGCAGGGCAAACCTTCGCGGGATTTCATCAAAGGTTTGGAGCTGCGGGCGCGAGGCGAGATGGGCTTGAATGAAGATGTGGCCGTGATGGTAATGACGCGCAAGCTTAAAAACGATTTGGATAAGCGCGCTTTCTCGATGTACACCGATACGCTGCAAACTCAGGTGGATCCGCATTTGCCCGAAGAAATGCGCTGGCTCTCGATGTATGAAGAGGTGGGTTGGCCTGAGCTTGGGCAAGCGTTTTTAGATCAGTACGCCGTCTTGGCGGATGAGAGAGACCGTGCCATGGCTTGGCTGACGCCAGAGGTGGCTGGCCATTTGCTTGGCTGGCCCAACAGTAAGCAAGATGAGCCAAGGGTGCTGATGGTGCTGCGCGGCAAAGTGTATTTCCGTATGCAAATCAGCGAAGGTGATTTACCTACTTTAGAGCACGCCACACGCGTTTTCAACGTTGCGTGCGAAGCGGGATTGGCGGCTTTTTCTAAGAAATAGGTTTCCAGATGAGCCTGTTGCAACTTACTTTTTGATAGCGCCTCCCGCATATTCTATGCCGGCTATCGGCTGATTGCTCTTAAAAAACTCACCAAAGCTTAGCGCAATTACCAGTGAGTATCACTTCGCCAGGCGTGCCAGGTTGGGCCGTGTTGATCTGCGTGACGGAGAGTTTGCTGACCTTGGAGAGCAGCTTTTCTGAGGTATCGGGCAGCATCGCCGAGCTGCTGCCTTTGACGGGCACTTGAGCGAGAAGGAAAGGTTTTCCGCCATTCACATCCGCAGGCGGCAGCGCCCAGAGCTGGAGTGGGGCAGCCTGCTTGCCTAAATCGCCTTGGCCAATCACTTTCAGTGTCACAGTCTTGCCGTGGCGCAAAGAGCTGACCAAGAGGCGGCCATTGCCTTGAGCATCGGTGAGCACGCCCACATAGCTTTGCGGCAGCTTTTCGCCGGAGCGCATCGCGAGTTGGTCTGCAGTAAAGAAGAGGGTGGGGGCAGTCACGAGCACTGCGGCGCTCAGTGCTACGCCCGCAGCAATTCCGCCCAAGCCCCAGCTCGCTGGGCGCAGCCACGACCAAGCAGATACCTGATTCACCCTAGATTTAGGCTGAGTTTGTGCAGCAATAGCCTGCCAAACCTGAGCTTTGGGCTCCACGGTAGCGATACTGTTGGCCAAAGGTGCAAGCCGTATTTCCCAAGCAGACACGGCCATGCGCACATCTGCGCGATCAGCAAGTAAGCGCACAAAGCGGCGACGCGCACCACCCTGCAATGTGCCAAGCACGTATTCGCAAGCCAAGCGTTCAATCAATTCGGGAGAGCTGTATCTCATGCTGCCGCTCCCGTCACGCCCGCTTTGCCTAAGCAATCTTTGAGCTGATTCAGCCCGCGCCGCACCCACGCTTTCACACTGCCAATCGGCGAGCCCATTTGCAGCGAAGCCTCGGAATGCGTGAGGCCTTGGTAGTAGCACAAGGCCAATGCTTGACGTTGCGCAGCGCTTAAGCCGCTCATGCATGCATCGATATGGAGGCTCTCGAAGGCTGCGCCAAGCTCATCCAAAGCGCTGGGGGCAGTCTCATTCAAAGGCGTGGGCGCACGATCTTGCGCATCGCCTTCCGTAATAAATTCGTCTTCTCGCAGGCGAGTTTGCTTGCGTAGAGCATCCAAGGCTTTGTTGCGCACGATGGCAATCAGCCAAGTCATGGGAGACAAGGCATGCCCATCGACCATGGCTTTGTATTGCGCAGCATTCTTCCAAATGCTCACATAAGCCTCTTGCAAGGCATCATCAGCGGCGTGCTCATGCCCCAACATACGCACGGCCACGCCATACAGATGCGCGCTCGTGAGCTGATAGACCTTGGCAAAGCTGGCGTGATCGCCCCGGCCAGCTTGCAGGAGCAGCTGCTGCAAATGGGAAGAGGGTTCTTGGCTCATGGTGCTTGCGACTGTGGTTCATTTTATTCCTTTGCTATTGCTGGAAGTTCAAAGCATCAGCGGGCAATGCAAGATGAGCGGCATCAAAAGCGTGCAACGCATCAACACCTATGGCGCCCAACCGCCTTCAACGGGTTGCTCTGCGCAAGCCGATCTGGGCAAGCGAAGCAGCCGAGGCTACACCTGGGATGATGTGTTTTGGGTGGCGAAGTAAGCGTTCAGGGCAAGCCTGTGGCCGTGACATCGCAATTGACGATGAATTGCAAGTTGGAATTGGCATTCAAGCGGGGAATGATCACGCCTGCTCCCGCAAGATTAACGATCGATAGCTCACCGGCGGCCACACCTACTGCGGGGCAAATCGCAGCGCCAGAAGTGACGCCGCAGGAGACGCTGGTGCAGGCCAATCCTGCTGTATTGACGTCTTTGAGCACTGCTCCGAGTACACCACTTGGGCCTGAGTTGCCCACATCAATGATGTAACTCGTGGTTTGTCCTGCGACCAAGCTGCTGACGCTATTGGTTTTGCTGATGGACAGGAATGCACTGGGCGAGATGGTAGCTGGCGTGGGATCGTTGGCCGTGCCTGTGCCATTGATGCTGGATGGCGTGGGGTCGCTGCCATCATCGCTGGCGTCGCTGATGAAAAACGCGCTCACACTGCCCGTGCCCGCTGCGACAGATTGATTGTTGTAAATGCTTGTGGTGGCTGTGGGGCCCATTTGAAGGGTAAACCTGACTTCGCATTCTTGTCCCACTGCCAATGAACCGGCAGCCACATTGAGCTGCGCGCCCCCATTGAAGCTACCCTGTGCCGCGATGCCCGGGCAAACGCCAAAGAACGCAGGAGCAGTTGCGATGCGATATTCCGATGAGAGCGGTGGATTATTAGCACTCAACACGCCAAAATTGCCTCCTTGTGCATTGGCCAGTGGATCGCGTAGCTGGAAAGGGTTGAGCACTTCATCGCCTGTGTTTTTAAATCGCAGGCTGTATTGCAATAAAAAAGATCCATCGCCATTGTCGGTTTGTGCGATCAAGGCTTTGGCTGCACCGACCTGCGGGCAGGCAATGGTCACGTCATCAGAAGTGAGCCCTGGATCGGAGCCGAGATAGCTGCTGGTTAGCGTGCCGCCGCCACGCGTGTAGGTCGCATTAACGATATTGCTTACTACCGCGCCACAGGTTTGGGAGGCGGGCACAGTGACTAAAAAGCGGATCACCACACTGGTAGCCGTCCCGAGATTGAAATTACCCCAAGTGGGGGTGACATCGCCAAGGGTGGGGGTGAGGAGGATGGGGCGGGTCGCTCCGCCGTTAAGCGTCACTGCGGTTGTGGTGAGATAAGTCCAGCCGCTGGGCAGCAGATCGGTGGCACGAAGATTGGTGACGTTCAGGCCAGTGGATGGGTTGGAGATGACGATGGTGTAGGCCGTGGTGCTGCCCGGTGGAGTGCTGGCGCGGGTGGTGAATTTGGCTACCGAGGGTAGATCGCTGGTCACGTTAAAAGAGACCACAGAGGCGTTACTTTGTGCATCAGGATCGAATATGCCGGGCAGGGGAATGCTCACGCTGCCACGGTTGCTCCAAGAACCTGGCAAATTTGCGGCCAAGCCAGCAATGGTGTAGCGCACCACGCTACCCGGCGGCATGCTGGTGATGATTCCGCTCACGCGCGAAGGCACTGGCGTATAGCTAGGCACGGCGCAAACTGCAGCGCCCGAGATCACGTTGCAAGCGCTGCTGATGTAGGTGAAGCCAGCGGGTAGAGGATCATCAAAAGGTACGTTGCTCAAGGTGGCTGGGCCAACATTAATGACCTCGAAAGTGAAGGTCATTGTCGTGCCCGCGGGCACGGTGGTCGGCTCCACGGTTTTCACGGTAGAGAGATCTGCGCAAGAGAAGGTACTGGTCACGATGGCCTGGTTGTTGCCAGCAACCGTATCAATGTAGTTCAATGGGGTTTGCAGGTTAATGCGGTTATCCAGTATGGCATTGGCTCTGGCACAACTGGCATCTATTGCAGACTGAACAAAAGATAAGGTGAAACTTATTGAGCTCGAAGGTGCCATGCTGGTGATTGTGGTGTTCGGAATCAGGTTTTGTGCGCCGTTGTTCAGTGACAAGCTCGGTGGTGAAGCTGCAAAAGTTGGGCATAGTGCCCCGCCAGTTGAGACACAAATTCCACGATTGATATTGTTGATAGTGAGATAAGGATTACCAACGCCTGTTCCCAAGTTGCTGTGAAGGACTTGATCATTGAAAACCACATTGGTGGCGGTGGCTGCACCGATGTTGCTGATGGTGATGCGATAGGTGAGTGTTTGGCCTTGACCCATCACGCCAGAGACCAAGGTTTTGGAGGCCTGTATATCGGTTTGCGCGCAAGCCGGGCGAGCGGGCAGATTGTTGGTGACCGATGCGGTATTGGCTGATGGGCCAGGATCGATATAGCCAGCAGGTAGGGTGTTGGCGATAGCGTTGCGTAATTGAAATGTGGTGTAGCCGCAGGTATTCGCACCGAAGCCTTGGGGTGTGAGCGTGTAGGTGATCGTCAGCCTGCCCCCTGATGGCCAGGCCGTAACGGTTTGGCTGAAAACGCTGCTGACAGCGCTTGTGATCGTGCCCGAAACTGGCGCCCCAAAGCTGGGGCACACCGTGCCCGCCGTGCTCACGCAGGATGTGACGGCTGCGGCGTTGTATGTCAAAGCAGCTTGCAGGCCAATGCCGGCGAGATTCAAATCAAGGTTGTCTCGAATCACGGTGCCACTGGCATCGCCGGGACCGTTATTGGAAAAAACGATGGTGTAGGTCTGCGGCTGGCCAAAGCTGATGACAGCGGTGGGTGTCACGGTTTTACTTGTTCCGATATCGACTTGCGGGCAAGCAGGTATCGCAGCTGCAGGCCCAGTGGCGGTTTGCGCTTGGGAGTTGTTGCCTGCTACTGGATCGATCACGCTAGAAGGCATGCCGGTGATGTCTCCTGTGTTGACCAAATCAACGCGCGTGAAGCCGCAAGTGCCAGCCGCATAGCCGTTGGGCGTGATGCGGATGCGAAGCTCAATCACACCACCGCTGGGCAGCAGAGGAATCGCGCTGCTGAACACATTGTTATTGGTCGTCACCGTAGCAGGAGGCGCAAATATCGGACACTGCGCGCCACTGGAAGCAACGCAGACCACGCTATTGACCGCGCTATTGATCGCGCCGCCCGTCCCAGTGCCGATAGCGCTGGCTGAAAGCCTGTCTCGCAAAGTAGCGCCGTCTGCCGGGCCGGGGCCGAGATTGGTGAGAGTGACGGTGTAGTCAATTGGGATACCAATGGTGTAGCTCGCAGCAGAGGCGATTTTTGTGATGCGTAAATCTGCGGTGCGATAAGTGAGAGCCGTATTGATGAACGAGGAATTAGAACTAGGAATCGGGTCGGTCACGCCACCAGGCGGGTTGACGTTTGCATTGTTGGTCAACGATGTGTCCGTACCGCCGACGGGCATGCGTGCTTGAATCACAATCGTTACTCCGCCATTCGCTGGCAAGAGCGGTACGGAGCCCGATACGGAAGTCGCCGAGACGGTGAGGCTGGCCGGGCAGCTAGCGCCGTTGATGGCAGCCGTGCAAGTGGCCGACACATTGCTCAAACCAGCGGGCAGCGTATCCAGAAAAGTCGCACCATTCGCGGCGTTTGGGCCAACGCTCGAGATTGTTAATGAATACGTGACGGTCTGGCCATTTAGCGCACCGGAGGGCCCGCTTTTGGAAATGCTGAGATCAGCGATTTGAGCCTGAGCGGCCGGCAAGCAAAGCATCAAGGCCCAAAGTGCGAACAAGCAACTCCAGCTGAGCTTACACAACCTGAACAGCATGAGACCTCTTAAGCTGCTATATCTTTGACAGCAGTATGTTTAACTTGGAGGGATCCAAGGGCTTGGTCATTGCTGCCGCACCGTTGATTTTGGCAGCCATGCGGCTGGGCAGGCTCATGCGGTGTTGGATCAGGAGCTTGAGGCGGGTTTTGGAGGTCATGTCTAGCAAAACCCAAGGATCGCCGCCCGGCAAATCCAGATCGACGATCACGATGTCATAGATCAAATGCTGCAACCGATCTGGAACAAGCAGCGCCTGAGCTTCCTGCATCGATGCAGCCTCATCGACCTGGGTGATTCCAAATGAAGCCAGTTTGGTGCGCAAATACAAACGCGTATCTGCTTCTGAGTCTGCAAGCAGTACGCGAACCAAGCTAGCCAAGGGCAAGATGGGTGATTCAGGTGATTCCAACCCTGCTGGCCACGTGTCGTCCCCAAAATCCACATCGAGCTGATCCTGCGGGGTGAAATAATCGTCCATGCTATTGAGAACAGCTGGCCACGACAAAGGGCGCTGGAAGGCCTGCCAAGCTTTGGCGGGCGAGATCGAACCTACCCAAATGATGCCTACGCCCGTAGCTTCTAACTCGGCCAACACTTCACTGGCATCTGGGCTTGATCCATCGATCAACGCTAATCTTGGGCCCGTGGGTGAATCGGCATCCCAAGGCTCAAAGCTCCATTCGCGTGCGGATTGGCCGTCTTGCGAGAGGCGAAAAATCGTGTTGAGCGAATGCCGCTCCACATTGCTGAACCCCACGACACGGACAAACACACGTTGCATCATGCTTTGATCATAGCTGCTGACACTCGGCTTTGTTGCTATTTATGCATTCGAGAAAGCAACTTGCTGCGATCTAGGGCGAGCGCATGGCGCGAATACGCCACAATATCGAAGATATGACAGGCATTTTTATCAGTTTTGAAGGCATTGATGGGGCGGGCAAATCCTCCCACATTCAGGCTTTGGCGCAGGCGTTTCGCAGTCGGGCGAGCTCAAGTCGCAATATCGTGCTCACCCGCGAGCCAGGCGGTACGGCGCTCTCGGAGAAGCTGCGCGAGCTGATCTTGCATGAGCCGATGGATGCGCTGACCGAAGCTCTTCTCGTGTTTGCGGCTCGACGCGAGCATATCGTGCAAGTGATCGCGCCAGCACTGGCGCGCGGCGACGTGGTGCTGTGTGATCGCTTCACGGATGCCAGCTTTGCTTACCAGGGGGCAGGGCGCAGCTTCGATCTTGAAATGCTATCAAAATTAGAGCTGGCTGCGCAGGATTTATGCCGACTCCCTAGCGAAATCACCTCAAAAATTTCCATGAAAGACGGTATTTTGCAGCCGGATCTCACGCTGCTGTTTGAAGTGCCGCCGCAAGTAGCCGCAGAACGCTTGGCGCAAGCGCGGCAGCCGGATAAATTTGAATCGCAAGATGTGGCTTTCTTTGAGCGTGTGGTCAGCGGCTATGCTGCGCGGGTGGCGGCTGATCCCCAGCGTTTTGTGCGTATCAATGGGCATCAAAGCTTGGAAAATGTGCGCTCAGATGTGATGGCGACGGTGAGATCGCTGGGGTTGATATGAGCGACGAAGAAGGCCGTCTGGATGATGTCGATACGTTGCCGCCCTGGCTGGCCGAGCAGCGCAGCCATTTGCTCGGGTTAAGCGCTCATGCCTTGCTGCTGCACGGGCCATCTGGCCTCGGGCAATACGAGCTGGCTTTATCGCTCGCTCAATCATGGCTCTGCGAAAAATCTGGCCGACATCACGGCGAAGCGGCCTGCGGCCAATGCGCCAGCTGCCAGCAGGTGCATTCACGCGGCCACACCGATCTGGTCGTGCTCATGCCCGAAACTTTGATGCTCCAGCTGGGTTGGCCTCTGTCTGAAAAAGCGCAAAAAGACATCGACGATAAAAAACGCAAACCTTCCCAAGAAATCCGTATCGAGAGTGTGCGCGAGGCTGTCGCTTTTGCAGAGCTCACCAGCGGACGAGGGCGTGGCAAGGTCATCTTGGTCTTCCCCGCCGAGGCGATGAACACCGCTGCAGCCAACGCATTGCTGAAAACCTTGGAAGAACCGCTGGGCAGCCTGCGCTTCGTGCTCGCCACTGAAGCAGCTCATGAGCTGCTGCCCACCATCCGCAGCCGCTGCCAAGCCTTCGCGCTGTCTCAGCCCACGGCCAATCAAGCGCTGGCCTGGCTCACCCAGTACGTGCCCGGCGCATCAACCATCGAGCGAGAGGCGGCTTTGCAGGCCAGCGGCAACCGCCCACTTGATGCCGCAAAAATCATAGCGTCTGGCGCGCATTCTGTGTGGGCTAGCCTGCCACTGGCCTTACAAAAAGGCCACGTAGATGCTGTCTCAGGCATGAGCGGTGTGCAGCTTTTGGATGCGCAGCACAAGCTCTGCCACGATCTCTGGGCGATCAAGCTGGGCGCTGCTCCGCGTTTTTTTGACACCCAAAACCTGCCCAAACCACCTCCAGCGAGAGCGCTTGCCGCTTGGGGCGAGCAGCTCAAAAGCCTCTCGCGCCGCATCGATCACCCCTTCAAACCCGAACTCTTGATCGAAGATATGGTCCAACAGGCCAAAGTCTGTATAAACTCTAGAGTATGAGTTCACCATCCGCCACATCAGCAGCCCCCGGCGTTGGCACCACGCCGCGCCCCAGCGTTATCCAGTTGGCCATCAAGGAAAAAGCCGCGCTGTATGCCGCCTATATTTCCGCCTTCTCAGAGGGTGGCGTGTTTATCCCATCGACCAAGGATTACAAACTGGGCGACGATGTGTATGTGCTCATCACACTGCCCGAAGACACGCAGCGCTATCCCGTAGCCGGCAAAGTAGCTTGGATCACCCCAGCAAAAGCCGCAGGTAACCGCACCCAAGGCATTGGCATTCGTTTCCCCACGGATGAAAAATCTAAGCTGCTCAAGATCAAAATCGAGCAGCTTTTGGGTGCGCATCTGGGCTCGGAGCGGCCGACGCAGACGATTTGATCAGCTACTCTTTGCTACTAATTAAGTAGCACCTCCCGCAGATTCTATGCCGGCCATCAGCCGATTTCATCTAAAATCTGCCTATGTTTACCGATTCTCATTGCCATCTGAACTTTCCTGAATTGCGCGGTGATTTGCCAGCGATTCGCCAGGCCATGGAATGCGCCAAGGTCACGCGGGCCTTGTGCATTTGCACCACGATAGAAGAGTTCCCCGAAGTTCACAGCCTCGCTACGCAATACAGCAACTTCTGGAGCACGGTCGGCGTTCATCCTGATAATGAAGGCATTTACGAGCCGACGCTAGATGATTTGGTGCAGCGCTCCAAGCTGCCTAAAGTGGTGGCGATTGGTGAGACCGGGCTGGATTATTACGACATGCCAGGCCGCAAAGGCGGGCGCACTGTGCATCACATGGAATGGCAGCGCGAGCGCTTTCGTACCCATATCCGCGCCGCGCGGCAAACGGATTTGCCCCTCATCATCCACACGCGAGCCGCTAGCGATGATACGATTTCAATTTTGAAAGAAGAGGGTGGTTTTGCCTCCGAGCACGGCGCGCATCGTCAAGCAAATCCGGTTGCCAAAGGCGTTTTCCATTGTTTTACAGAAAACATGGCTGTAGCCAAGGCTGCCCTCGATCTTGATTTCTACATCAGCTTCTCTGGTATCTTGACCTTTAAAGCAGCCGCCGAGCTGCGCGAAGTGGCCGCCTATGTGCCGCTAGAGCGCTGCTTGATCGAAACTGACAGCCCCTATCTTGCACCTATGCCTTATCGCGGTAAGACGAACAATCCCAGTTATGTACCTTATGTCGCCCTGCAAATCGCCCAGCTCAAAGGCATCAGCGTAGAAGCTGTTGCCCAGGCCACCAGCGAGAATTTTGATAGACTATTTCCCCGAATTTCTGCTGTTTAAAGCCAACTCAGGAGCATTTTTATCATGAGAAAATACTTTAAATATCTTAAAAAGTATATTGTTTTTATTGGATTATTTTTATCCCAATGGGCGTGGGCAGGCGCTTACGAGGATTTCTTCACCGCCATCCGCCAAGACGACAGCAAGGTCGTTCAAAACCTGCTTCAGCGCGGTTTTGATCCTAACACCCGCGATCCGAAAAACCTGCATGGATTGTTTTTAGCCCTGCGCGAGCCATCGCCCAAAGTGGCTCATCTCCTCATCAAAGCGCCCAAAATCGATCTCAACCCGATCACCGATGATGGCGAGACGCCGCTCATGATGGCCGTATTCAAAGGCCAGGTCGAATTGGCCGTTGCCATGATCGAGAAAGGCGCAGATGTGAATAAAACCGGCTGGACGCCTCTGCATTACGCTGCCACAGCGGGCAACGTCCAGCTCATCAACCTTCTGCTTGAAAACCATGCCTACATCGACGCAGAAAGCCCCAACAAAACCACGCCGCTGATGATGGCCGCTCACTACGGCACGCCGGGCGCCGTGAAGCTTTTGCTCGAAGAAGGCGCAGACGTCAGCCTGAAAAACGATCTTGGATTGGCAGCGATCGACTTTGCCCAGAATGCCAAAAAGCAGGATTCCGTTGACGTGATTGCCGCTTTTATCCGGGCTCAGCAGCCCAAAGGCAAGTGGTGAACTGAGCGATGACGCGACTCCAGCGGTTTCTGGTGCGCTTGTCCAGCTGGGGTTTCGGGTTGATGATGCTGGCTTGGTTTGCGCTGATTTTTGGCGGCATTTTCGCAGCTCGTCAGCCTAAAGGCTACTGGTTTGCACTGGTGATCTTTACCATGCTGCTTTTGGCCTTGATCATGGTTTGGGGCCGCTGGATGCGCGAGCGTTTTGTGCGTGAAGGGCCGCTGCCGCAGTTTTTAAAGCGCAAATTACGTGAGCAGTATTCGTCGCTCAGTATCAAAGAGGTGGAGCTGGTCGAGCGCGGTCTGCGCCAGTTCTTTCTGGCTTGCGTGCGAAGCGGGAAAAAACCAGTGGCAATGCCTTCAGTCGTCGTCGGGCATGCTTGGCAGGTGTTTTCGATTCATCGCGAGGCGTACGACGACTGGTGCAAGATGGCGCTCGGTCATGTTCTAGCTGTCACGCCCGTGAGATGCTTAGGCAACGATGCGAAAGACAACGATGCGTTACGTCGCACTTGGTTTTGGGCTTGCAAAGAAGAAGCCATCAAACCAGATGATCCGTCGCGCCTACCCATCTTGTTTGCACTTGATGCCAAGCTGGCTATTCCTAGCGGTATCGTGTATTTCTCCAACGAGCGGCAATTGAGCCGCCCGTCCTCTGAAGGCGTAGAAGTTTATTACGGCACGAGTTTCAGCGATGACCGTTACGATGGCAGCTTTAGTGATTTTGGTGGAGCAGACGCTGGAGGCGATGGTGGAGGTGACGGCGGTGGTGGCGATTGAATGTGGATTTCATAGTCATTGCTGTACGTGTTTAAATAATACGATGTATAT
>JAAFJC010000067.1 GCA_013297925.1 Comamonadaceae bacterium | reverse complement strand
ATGAGGCATCACATTCGTCCACGTTAGCGGGGAAGCTGACACCGGACATGCTTTGTTCTTTTCCATTCATGAAAAACTTTATCTTGGCCCAGCGCGGCATCATCGCGGCCTGCGCCGCTGCATGCGCGGGCCTATCTCTGGCCCAAACCGCTCCCGAACTCAAGCCCATCGTTGTCACAGCCAGCCGCAATCCGCAGCAGCTTACCGATACCTTGCCGCATACAACAGTATTGCAGCGCGCCGATATCGAGCGCTCGCAAGCGGCTGATGTGATCAGCTTGCTGCAGCGCGAAGCCGGCGTGCAGTTCACGCAAAACGGTGGACGCGGTACATCCAGCTCCTTGTATTTGCGCGGCTCAGCATCGCTGCAAACTTTGGTTTTGCTCGATGGCGTACCCCTCACTCGGCAAGATGCCACCGGCAGCTTGGCGCTGGAGCATCTGACTTTGGAGCAAATCGAACGCATCGAAATTGTGCGCGGCAATGTGTCTGCCATTTATGGCTCGGGAGCGATTGGCGGCGTCGTGCAGATTTTCAGCAAACGCGGGCGAGATGAGCCTACTTTGATGCTCAAAGCTGAGATGGGCATGCGCGGCAGCCGCAAAACTTCTTTGGGAGTGCAGGGCGCTTTTGGCACGGATGGCGCAACGCGCTTGTCGGCCGGCGTGACGACTGATCGCACAGACGGTATCTCTGCCATCAATAAGGTGCAGCAAAGCGCTGCAAATCCAGACAAAGATGGCTACGACAATCGCAGTGAGAACTTTTCCATTTCGCATGAAATGGTCAAAGGCCACACGCTCGGCTTGAAGCTGCAGCGTAGCGATGGTAAATACGCTTTCGACAGCAGCTCTGGAGCACCTGAGGATATTCAAACTGGGCGCAACCGCCAGCAAACGATCACTGCATATTCAGATAATCGCTTCACCACGAATTGGTTGAGTCGCTTTAGCATCACCGAACGCACTGATCGCGGTTTTGATACCAGCGATGGCACGGGCGCTTACATCTCATTGGCGAAGACGACTGTGCACCAAGTGCAATGGAACAACACTATAGCGATAGGGCAAGACACCTCGCTCACACTGGGTTTTGAGCAGCAGAACCAATCCATTAACGCCAATGATGGCTTTGCGCCTTACCAGCGCACTCGCGAGGTGAAGTCGGTGTTTGGCGGTGTTCAAACGCAGTTTGGCGCGCATCAATTCCAGCTCAATTTGCGTAACGATAAAGCGCAAGATCTTCCTGATGAGAACACGGCTTATCTTGGCTACGGCTACAAGCTATCGCAAGAATGGAAGCTCACAGCCAGTCGCTCCACGGCTTTCAACATTGCGCCTTTGGGCTATTTGTACTATCCGTTTGGTGGCAATGCCAACCTGAAGCCTGAAAAAGCCAAATCTTCCGAAATCGGCTTGCAGTGGAGTCGCGCTACAGATGTACTGCGCGCGACGCTCTTCTCGACCCGCAGCAAAAATCTCTTCGAATACGATACGAACACCAACTTATTCGCCAACGTGGCCAACACACGCAATAGCGGTCTGGAAGTGTCTTACAGCGGAAAAATCGCCAGCACAGATGTGCGCGCGAGCTTGACCTCCCAGAATCCTCAAAACAATGAGACTGGCAAGAGATTGAATCGCCGCGCGAAAACGCTGGGTAGCTTCAGTGCTGATCACAGCTTTGGCAAATGGCAGCTTGGCGCAGATTTGCGCTTCAGTGGCTCACGCCGTGACGACACGAACCTGCTAGATAGCTATGAGGTGATGGATCTGCGGGTCCGTTATACCTTTGATCAGCAATTGTCGGCCTACGCCAGAATCGAGAATCTGTTTGACCGGAAGTACCAAACTGTGTACAGCTACAACCAAGCGCCACGAGGCATGTTTGTCGGTATGCAGTGGCAGCCTAAATTCTGATCAGCCAAACTCTAACCATGCGCGAACTCATCCTCGGTGGGCAAAAAAGTGGCAAGAGTCGCTTGGCCGAGGAGCGGGCGCGTGCATGGTTGTCGCAATCTTCAGCGCACAGAGCGGTGCTGATTGCAACAGGCTTGGCTCATGATGAGGAGATGCGGCAGCGGATTGCGCGGCATCAGGCGGATCGGCTGGCGCGGCTGCCTGCGCTGCGGTGTGTGGAAGAGTCGGTGCAACTTGGCGCGGCCTTGCTGGCGCATTCCGATGCGCAGACTTTGGTGATGATTGATTGCATCACGATGTGGCTGACGAACCTCTTGATGCCTGTTTCTCATGAGTTTTTAGAGCAAAAAGGGCATATCGCCGGCATAAAATCTGCGCAAGGTGCTATGGATTTAATAGTGTCGTTGCATGACGCGCTAGCGCAGGCGAAAGGGCCTGTGGTGATGGTGAGCAACGAAATTGGCCTCGGTGTGATTCCCTTAGGCCGTGAAGTGCGGCAGTTTGTGGATGAGCTGGGTAAGCTCAATCAAGCTCTGGCCTCGCAGTGCGAGCGTGTAACTTTCATGGCGGCGGGTTGTGCTTTGACGATGAAGGAGCCGGCGTGAAGCGCATCATTTTCATCGTTCTAATGCTCTCCAGCGCAGTGGCTTGGAGCGCCGGCATTGCGGTAACGGATGATCGCGGCAAGGTGCAGATGTTTGATAAAACGCCGCAGCGCATTGTCAGTGTGTTGCCATCGCTGACCGAGAGCGTGTGTGCGCTCGGCGCTTGTGCGCGGCTGGTGGGGGTGGATCGGTATTCCAACTGGCCAATGAGCGTGACGAAGTTGCCGCAGGTGGGCGGGGGCTTGGATTTGAATATTGAGGCGATTGTGCGATTGAAGCCGGATGTGGTGTTGGCTGCCACTTCTTCGCGCGCTGGTGAGCGGCTGGAGGCGTTGGGCATCAGGGTGTTGATGTTTGAGCCTTCATCGCATGAGCAAGTGCGCAGCAGTTTGATGCAGCTGGATGCGCTGCTAGAAGCAAACCAAGCCACTGCACTTTGGAAAAAAGTGGAAGAGGATTTTGTGCAAGCTGCGAAGCTTTTACCGCCTTTAGCGCAAGGGGCGAAAGTCTATTTTGAAGTGGATCGCACGCCTTATGCGGCGGGCGAAGCTTCGTTCATTGGGCAGACGCTCTCCAAGCTCGGCTTGAAGAATATCGTGGGCAAATCGCTGGGCGCGTTTCCGAAGATCAATCCTGAATTTGTGGTGCAGCAGCAGCCAGATGTGATTGTGCTGAGTGAGCGACATGCCGCAGAGTTGCCTCAGCGGCCAGGCTGGAAGCAGCTCAAGGCGCTGCAGAGTAAAGCGGTGTGTGAGCTGACTGCGGCTGAGGGCGATGTGGTCGTGCGCAGCGGGCCGCGCTTGGCAGAGGGCGCGAAGGTGCTGGCACAGTGCATCGCGAAGGTGATGAAAAAATGATGCGGCCTGCCACGCTTGCGGCTTGGCTGATTGGCGCGGCGTTGCTGCTCGCGTTGCTTGGTTTGCAGGTAGGTAGCGATGGCTTTGAGGTATTGAATTGCAAAGGGCTGGTGAATTGCGCAAGCTTTGGTTTGCAAAGTGCTGATGCGGCCATGTGGCAAGTGATGATCGAAATTCGCCTGCCGCGCGGCTTGGGCGCTTGGGGCGCAGGTGCATTGCTCGGGCTCTCGGGCTCGCTTGCGCAGGGCCTGTTTCGCAATCCACTGGCTGATCCGTTTTTACTGGGCAGTGCATCGGGCGCGACTTTAGGTGTGGTGATCCTGCTGGCGGCTTTGGGCATCTCGCCGATGGCGCTGAGTGCGTTGCAAAGCATCGGGCTCACGGGGGCGGCGTTTGCTGGCGCGTTGGGTGCGGTGAGCCTCACGCTGTTGCTGGCGCAAGGTGTGGGCAGCCCGCTGCGCTTGCTGCTGGCGGGTGTGGTGGTAGGCGTAGTGCTGGGGGCGCTGTCTTCGCTGTTGCTCACGCTGGCGCCCGAGGTGATGCTGGCTGTGCAGGGCTTCATGCTGGGGAGCACGAGCTTTTTGGGCTGGAGTGCGGTGGCGGTGTTGCTCGCTACGCTCACGCTGTGTTTGCCGATGGCGCTGCTGGCTGCGCGGGCCTTGGATGCGTTACAGCTGGGGCAGGTTGCAGCGTTGAGCCTTGGGCTGCCTTTGCCAGCGATTCGGTTGTTGCTCGTGGCGGTGATATCGCTCGCCACAGGTGCAGCAGTGGCGCAGACAGGTTTGATCGCTTTCGTCGGCCTCGCTGCGCCGCATTTGGTGCGTGGGCTGTGTAGGGCGCAGCATCGCGCTTTGATCTTGCTCAGCAGCTTGTGCGGTGGCGCTCTGCTGCAAGCTTCGGATTTGCTCGCGCGTGGCTTGGCTGCGCCGCGTGAGCTGCCCGTGGGTGTGCTCACGGCTGTGCTCGGCGGTGCGTATTTGCTGTGGTTGATGCGCAAGGGTGCGCAGCGCGAATCTGCGAGCCACAAGGAGATGTTATGAAAGAAATAGCACTCCGCGCAGTAAATATGTCGGCTAGCTTAGGTAAACGCTTGATATTGAGCGATATCAATCTGAATTTCTCAGCTGGGCGTTGGATCAGCATCGTCGGCCCGAACGGCGCAGGTAAATCAACCTTGCTGAAAGTGTTGGCGGGTTTGCTGCCCTGCGAAGGCACAGTTAAATTTTTTGAAAACGATCTGCAAACCATGCCGCCACGCGAGCGCGCTCAGCAGCTTGTTTGGCTCGCTCAGGATGAGACGGGCGCTCTCGATATGCAGGTGCAAGATGTGGTGATGCTCGGGCGCTTGCCGATGCAGGGCTTGCTCGGCGGCATCACAGCGCAAGACGTGGCAGCCTGCGAACAAGCCATGCAGCAAACGCAGACCACAGAATTCAAAGAGCGCTTGCTGGGCGAGCTCTCCGCTGGCCAGCAGCAGCGCGTGCGCCTAGCGCGCGCGCTGGCCACGCAAGCCAAAGTGCTGCTGCTCGATGAGCCGCTGGCCAATCTCGATCCGCCGCATCAGATCGACTGGCTGCATGCGATTCGAAGCCAAGTGAGCAATGGCACAACGGTGATCAGCGTGTTGCATGAGCTGCCGATGGCGCTGCTTGCCGATGAGATGCTGATCATGCAAGCTGGGCGAGTGGTCCATCAGGGCGAATGCTCAGAGGCCGCCACGCATCGCGCTCTTGAAGCTGTGTTTGACCAACGCGTGAGGGTCGTGCAAGTGGAGGGCACCTGCGCGGTGTTGCCTAACTTGCTAGCAAGCGATGCTCGATCTTCAAACAAAGATCCATCACGCTAAGCAAGCCATTGCCTTTCGCCAGCGCATCCGCTTCTTCGTTAGCAATGCCGATTTGCTGCCACAAACACTTCGCTTTGATCTGCACCGCCTGCTGTGCAATCGGCAGCACATCTGCTGTGCGGCGAAACACGTTGACCATGTCCACCGGATGAGGAATGTCGAGGAGCGAGCCGTAGCTTTTCTCACCCAAAATCTCCGCTGCATTCGGATTCACTGGGATGATGCGATAGCCCTTGGATTGCATGTATTGAGCCACGCCGTAGCTCGGGCGATCAGGTCGGTCGGACAAGCCCACCACAGCAATGGTGCGGCAAGTCTTCAGAATTCGCTCAATCAATCTTCGCTCCCGAATACTTCACAGCTTCGCTCCATTTGCGCGTCTCTGCGGCTTCGTAGGCGTTGAGATCAGAGGCGCTCATGAATTTGGCTTGCGCGCCGGCGGCGGCGAAGCGCTGGATCACGTCGGGCTGGGTGAGCACTTTGGCGATTGCTTCTTGCAGCTTGGCGACGATAGCTGCGGGCAGGGCTTTGGGCGCGTAGAGCGCCACCCAGCCGGGTGTGTCGAAATCTTTGAGGCCGATGTTGAGGCCGCTCTCGGCAATCGTCGGCACGCCGGGCAAAGCATCGCTGCGCTGCAAACCTGCGATACCCAACGCTTTGACTTTGCCGCTCTTGATCTGCGGGCCGCTGGAGGCAATCGAATCAAACATCAGCGGCACTTGCCCGCCGATCACATCTTGCAGCGCGGGCGCGGAGCCGCGATAGGGGATGTGGGTGATAAATGTGCCGGTGCGGCTCTTCAGGAGTTCCATGGCCAAATGGTTGGTCACGCCGTTGCCGCCCGAGGCGTAGTTGAGCTGGCCGGGGCGCTGCTTGGCGTGTTGCACGAGCTCGGCCACGTTGTTATACGGTGCAGACGGATGCGCCACGAGCACGATGCCGACGCTGGCGATATGCGCAATGGGTGTGAAATCAGCGGGCGTGTAAGGCCGCTTGGCATAGAGCAGGGGCGCGATCACTTGGGTGGATGTGCTGCCCAGCAAGAGCGTGAGCCCGTCAGCGGGCGTCTGCAGCATGCCACTGCTGGCCACCACGCCGCCTGCGCCGGGCTTGTTGTCCACCACGAAGCTGCCGCCGAGCTGCGCTTGCAGGCCTTGAGCGAGCGCGCGAGCAAACACATCTGTGCCGCCGCCTGCGGGAAAGCCGACGACGATCTTCACGGGTTTGTTGGGGTAATCTGTAGCGGGTTGGGCGGTCGCATTCAATGCTACTAAAAGAGTAGCGGATGGCCCAATAGATATGCCGGCGAGTAAGCCTTTTTGCAATAAATTCCTGCGAAAAAATGAGATTGTGGCCATGGCGCAGCTTCCTAAAAATCAACGATCATTCAGACAGAGTCTTCGGCTTGAAATCGCAATACTGAGACACCGCGCATTTGAAACACAGCGGCTTGCGCGCCATGCACACATAGCGGCCATGCAAGATGAGCCAATGGTGCGAATCCACCGCGTATTGCGCTGGCACGCGCTTTTCCAGCTTCAATTCCACCTGTAGTGGATTCTTCCCCGGTGCGAGCCCCGTGCGATTGCTCACGCGAAAGATATGCGTATCGACGGCCATCGTGGGCTGCCCAAAAGCCACATTCAGCACAACATTCGCCGTCTTGCGCCCTACGCCCGGCAGCGCTTCCAAGGCTTCACGCGTGCGCGGCACGATGCCGCCATGCTGCTCCACGAGGATGCGGCAAGTCTCCATCAAATGCTTGGCCTTGCTGCGAAACAAGCCAATCGTCTTCACATAATTCTCCAGCCCTGCGAGGCCTAAATCCAGAATCGCCTGCGGCGTGTTTGCGACCGGAAAGAGCTTGCGCGTCGCTTTGTTCACACCCACATCGGTGGCTTGCGCGGAGAGCAATACAGCAGCGAGCAGCTCAAACACACTCGTGTATTCCAACTCCGTATTGGGCTGCGGGTTGGCGGCTTTGAGCGTGGCGAAGAAGGGTTCGATCTGATCTTTTTTCATGAACTCTCATCATAGTGCTAACCCGCTGGAGAAGCGATGAAGTGTTGTACTAAACTGGCAAATCATATTCAACCCTCACCGGAGATTTTCATCATGTCTATCAAGCATTTGATTGCAGCCGTGGCAGCCGCTTTGCTGGCCACCGGCGCAGCACAGGCGCAGCAGTTTTTCCGCATTGGCACGGGCGGCACAGCGGGCACGTATTTCCCGGTGGGCGGCATGATTGCCAATGCAGTGTCTCAGCCCGGCAAGATCGTCGTCACGGCGCAGGCCAGCAATGGCTCGCTGGCCAATGTGAACGCGATTGCCGGCGGCGCGCTGGAATCGGGCTTCAGCCAAGCCGATGTGGCCTCTTGGGCTTTCAATGGCACGGGGCCTTATCTGGGCCGCCCCAAAGTGGATGAGCTGCGCATGATTGCCAATCTGTATCCCGAGAGCATCCATCTCGTGGTGAAAAAAGGCTCGGGCATCAAGACGGTGGCCGATCTCAAAGGCAAGCGCGTGGCGCTCGATGAGCCCGGCTCGGGCACACTGCTCAATGCGCGCATGGTGCTCGCCGCCTATGGCGTGCAAGAAGCCGATATCAAGCCCGAATACATCAAGCCCAATCAAGCAGGCGATAAGCTGAAAGACGGCGCGCTCGATGCCTTCTTCTTCGTGGGCGGCTGGCCAGCAGGCGCGATTGCGGAGCTGGCCTCCAGCGGCGCAGGCATTGAGCTTGTGTCGCTCGGTGGCCCTCAGGCCGAAGGCTTGCGAATGGCCAATGCGTACTTTGCCGTGGACACGATTGCTGCCAACACCTACAAAGATGTGCCTGCTGTGCAAACGCTTGCCGTGGGCGCGCAATGGGTGACGAGTGCGAAAGCTGATAACGAGACGGTCTATCAAATCACCAAATCGCTGTTTAGCGAAACCACGCAAAAAGCGCTAGGCGCAGGCCATGCCAAAGGCAAGCTGATCACCAAAGAGAATGCGGTGAAGGGCGTAGGCATTCCGTTTCACCCCGGTGCTGAGCGCTTCTACAAAGAAATTGGTTTGCTGAAATAAAACTATGACAGTAGCCACCACTTCCCTGCCGGACGACAAAACACTGCAAGAGCTGGAGGAGAAGTTTGATCCCGAGATGCGCTTTCGCCCCTCGGTGCCTCCGGCCACGCAGATCGTCAAATGGCTGCTGGTGGCGCTGTCGCTCTTTCACTTTTACACAGCGGGCTTCGGCCTGCTGCAAGAAGTCACGCACCGTGGGGTGCATTTGGCCTTTGTGCTGGGGCTGATTTTTTTAGTATTCGCGGGCAGTAAAAAAGCGCAAGCGGCGCAGCCGGTGAGCAGTTGGCTCAACCCGGGTGGTGTGCCTCTGGTGGATTGGCTGCTGGGCTTAGCCTGCGCGGCAAGTGTGCTGTATATCCCGATGGTGTTTGCCGATTTGGCATTCCGCGTGGGCAACCCGAGCATGGCGGATGTGGTGATGGGCACGATCCTCATGCTTTGCTTGCTGGAAGCGACGCGGCGCAGCATGGGCTGGCCGCTGCCGATCATTGCGATTGGCTTTTCAATCTACGCACTCGCAGGTCCGTATTTCCCCGGCTTGCTGCGCCATGCAGGCGCGAGCTGGGCGCAATTGGTGAATCACCAATACCTCACGAGCCAAGGCATTTATGGTGTGGCTGTGGGCGTGGTGGCTACTTATGTTTTTCACTTTGTGTTGTTTGGAGTGATGGCCACACGAGTAGGCTTGGGGCAATTGTTTTTGGATATTGCATCAAGCGTAGCTGGGCGATATGCGGGCGGGCCGGCGAAGGTGAGTGTGTTTGGCTCGGCGATGTTTGGCATGCTGAGCGGCTCATCGGTGGCCAATGCTGTCACTGTTGGTTCTTTGACCATTCCTGCCATGATTCGCGTGGGCTACAAGCGTGAGTTTGCAGGCGCAGTAGAGGCAGCGGCATCCACCGGCGGGCAGATCACGCCGCCTGTATTGGGCGCGGCGGCATTCTTGATGGTGGAGTTTTTGAATGTGTCGTATCAAACGATCATCGCTGCGGCAGTGATCCCAGCCTTCATGCATTTCTTTGGCGTGTTCATGCAAGTGCATTTTGAGGCCAAGCGATATGGGCTGCGCGGCCTCACGGAAGAGGAAATGCCCAAGCTCAAACAATCGTTTCGCGAGCGCTGGCCGACGCTGATTCCATTGGTACTGCTGGTGAGCATTTTGGTGAGCGGGCGCACGCCGTATTTGGCCGCTTTTGTGGGCATCACGTCTTGTGCGATTGTGGGTCTGACCACTCTCGTGTCGGGCAATAAATCATCTAATTGGGTGATGCTGATCGCCCTGCATGTGATCTTGGCTTTGATGGCCTTCATCGATTGGGGTGGCAACAGTGAGGTGATTCGCATCGGCTTGTTTGCGCTGGGCTGCGCTGTGTTGGCGGGTGGCTATTTCCTCGCCCAAGTGCGCGGGCGCATGGCTTATGGCGTGCTGCTAGAAGCATTGGAGACGGGCGCCAAATATGCGCTGGCTGTAGGCGCTGCGGCGGCTACGGTGGGTTTGGTGATTGGCGTGGTCACGCTCACAGGCGTTGGCTTCAAGGTGAGCTACATCATCACCACGGCTGCGCAGGCGATTGCGCAGGGCCTAGGAAGCTTCATCCCCGCGTGGCTGGCCAGCACGCAGGGCATGACGCTGTTTGCCGCGCTGCTCATGACGGGCATCGTCTGCATCTTGATGGGCTGCGGCATTCCTACGACGGCGAATTACATCATCATGGTCACTGTGGCCGCGCCAACTCTTGTGCAGCTCGGCGTGGAGCCCTTGGTGGCGCATTTCTTTGTGTTTTATTACGGCGTGCTTGCAGACATCACGCCGCCGGTGGCGCTGGCCGCCTATGCGGCGGCGGGCATGTCGGGCGGCGATCCGTTTAAGACGGGCAACACCGCTTTCCGCCTCGGCTTGGCCAAGGTACTCGTGCCCTTTGTGTTTGTGTTTTCACCAAGCTTGTTGCTTGTAGCCAAAGGCTTCAATTGGCAAGATTTCTGGATCACCTTCATTGGCTGTATCTTGGGCATCACGGCATTGGCGGCTGCACTGAGTAAATTCTTCCTCACCGAGATGGAAGGCTGGGAGCGCATGCTGTGCATCGTTGCCGCGCTACTTCTGATTGCGCCGGGCTTGATTCCGACGCTGATTGGTGCTGGGCTGTTGGTGCCTGTGTTGCTTAAGCAATTTGCGGCGCATCGGCGTGTTGGCTTGCAAGCTAGATCGACTTGATCGCGAGCTTGATGCCATCCAGCATCTGCGGCAAGCTCATGGCGGGCACATTCGATCCAGCTTGTGCGGCTTGCTCCGGCAAATAGGGTACATGCACAAAGCCTGCGGGAGTCTTTCTTCCACGCAGCGAATGCATCAGGGAAAAGAAGACATGATTGCAAACGAAATGGCCTGCGGTGCTGGAGATTTCGGCGGGGAGGCCTTTAGAGAGCAGGGCATCGCGCATCGCATGAATGGGTAAGCTGCTGAAGTAAGCCGCAGGCGCGGTTTTGAGAATCGGCTGGCCTGTGCGCAAGATGCCAGCGTTATCCACAAGGGCTGCCTCATCCCAGTTCACCGCAATGCGCTCGATGCTGATTGCGCTGCGGCCACCGGCTTGGCCGAGGCAGAGGATGACTTGGGGCGCGTATTCACGCATCAGCGTTTTGAGCACACGCACTGATCCTCCGTATTCGCAGGGCAATACATGGCCAGCGATGCGCCAATTGCCGATTTTTGTGCCATGCAGTGCCTGCGCAATTGCTGTGCTTGGATTGAGAGAAAGCGCCCCCGGATCGTCGCCAAAGGGCTCAAAACCCGTCAACAAAAGCGTTTTTGACGATTTCCGTGAATTTGTCACGCTGATCTTGAGCGGTGGTTCTAGCTTCATGTGCACCATTGGAGCACAATTGCGTTATGTACAAATTCGTACATTGTTTAAAAACAGTGAACGGGCGAGTAACAATATTTGGCGAAAGCAAATCCTTTTGGAGGCTTCATGACTACTGCGACATCGAAAACTCTGTTGGCCGACATAAGAGCTGCTGGCGTGAGCGCCAGCTTGTCGCCTACCGAGCTGGGCTATGCCAGCGGTTTGGCGCTGCTTTCGCGTTTCTCGCAGCTCATGGCGCAGGATGGATTGACGGTCGATACACGCCGCATGCAAACCGATGCGATCTATGCTTTTGAGCTGCTCGCGCTCGCTCACACCAGCACTGTCCAAGCTTTGCGTGAATGCGCCATTCGCGTGTTCGCATTGTTTCAAGAATAGTGTTTGCCCCGCACATGCTGCGGTGTACCATCATGGCTTCATCCAGAGGAGACCGCCATGAAATGGGAAGGCAATCGCCAATCAGACAATATTGAAGACCGCCGCGATCAAGGGAGCGCGGGCGGTGGTGGTGGCTTTCGCTTAGGCGGCGGGCGCGGCATGGGGCTCGGCACGATTGTGATCGCGCTAATTGCCGGCTGGATTTTTGGCATCAACCCGATGACGGTGCTCGGCATTCTCGGCGGTGGCGGCGGCGAGATCGCCCCGCAGGTGCAACAAGCTCCCGCCCAGCGTCCGCCGAAAGACGATGCGATGGCCTCGATGGTTGCCACGGTGCTCGCTGACACAGAAGACGTGTGGGGCGAAATGTTCAAGCAGGCCGGCGCGCAATATCCCCAGCCAAAATTGGAGCTTTTCCGAGGCCAAACGCGCACCGCCTGCGGCGCAGGCCAAGCTGCCATGGGCCCGTTTTACTGCCCAGCAGATCGCAAGGTGTACATCGATCTGAGCTTTTATGAAACCATGAAAAACAAGCTCGGTGCGCCAGGCGATTTTGCGCAGGCTTATGTGATCGCGCATGAGGTCGGCCATCATGTGCAAAACGTGCTCGGCACGAGTGGCAAAGTCGATGCGATGCGCGGCAAGATCAGCGAGCGTGAGCAAAACCAGCTCTCCGTGCGTCTTGAGTTGCAAGCCGATTGCTATGCCGGCGTGTGGGCACACCACACCCAAAAGAAATACGCCGCACAAGGCAAGCCTTGGCTGGAGAAGGGCGACATCGAAGAAGCGATGAATGCCGCCCAGCAAATTGGCGATGATGCCTTGCAACAAAAAAGCCAAGGCCGCATCGTGCCCGATAGCTTCACGCACGGCACCAGCCAGCAGCGCATGCGTTGGTTCAACCAAGGCATTCAGACGGGCAGCATGAAGAGCTGCGATACGTTCAGCGCGAAGCAACTTTGAGCAAGGGTGGCTTCAGATGAAGGCGATGCGTTGAATTTGATATGAAACTCCCGCGCATTCTCGCTTTCATCGCTGTTTTAAGCTTGTTTTTAAAGCCTTTTGGCTCAGTAGCCGGCGCAGAACCTGCGGGAGGTGCTCCTAAAAACGTAGTAACCCAAGCGCAGGCCAATCCTGTTGTGCTTCCGCAGCGCAATTTGCAAATCGAAATTCGCCAGATCGGAAATGATGCTGTTCAGCGCAGCAGTGTGGATGCGCAAGGTCGCGTGATCTTGCAGCCCGGCAGTTCTCGCAGCGAAGGCGTTGTAGGCATCGATCAAAGCCGCAGCAACCAAAGCCGAAGCCTGCAGCAGCAAGCCCTTGTGCTCAATGGCCGCAGCGTCAGCTTCACGCTCGGGCAAACCTTGCCATTGCGCGTCGTGCAAGTCTTGATCTACAAAGATGTGGTCAATTTCGTGCCCAGCGCAGTGCTCATTGATCGCAACAGCGGCTTCACCGCTCGTCCGCTCTGGTATGGCGATGATGTGGCCGAAGTGGAAATCAGCACCATGCTGGCCCAAGGCGCCAAGCAGTCCAAAGTCTCCACAACTTTGCCGATTCAAATGAACGAATGGATCACGATTGCGCAAACGGAAGAGTCTCAAATCAGCTCCACCAGCGGCATCCTTTCGCGGAGTAATCAGCAAGGGCAGATCAGTTTGCGCGTAGATATTCGAGTCACTGTGAAGTAATGGGCTAGAGCCACTTCTGCATGAACGTAGCAGTGCCTACTTTCGGATCAAGCGCATAAGGCGCGAAGCCGAAGCGTTCGTAGCTCTTCATGGCGGTGTGGTTGCCGGTGAGCACTTCTAGAGTGATCTTGCAAGCTTTGCGGATGCGAGCTTCGCTCTCTACAGCTTGCATCAGGAGTTGAGCGACGCCCTGGCCGCGCCAGTCGCTTTGGACGACGATGTCGTGGATGTTGATAAGTGGAGCGGCTTTGAAGGTGCTGTAACCCTCGAAGCAGTTGACGAGGCCTGCGGCTGTGCCATCGGTGCTGTAGGCGATGAAGCTGAAGGCGAAAGGGCGCTGCGCGAGGTCATCGCACAAGCGAGAGAGAGCTTTGCTCGCAATCGGTGTGCTACCGCCCATCGGGTCACGGGCGTAGTGGTCCAGCAAGCCAGTGAGCGCGGCGCGGTCTTCTGGCTTGCTGTAATCGACGCGCCGAGTGGTGAACTGCTCTGCCATCAGGCGTAGTCGCTCACGGGGATGCAGCTGCATGCCAGGTTGCGGTCGCCATACACGTTATCCAAGCGGCCAACAGGTGCCCAGTATTTGCTGTGCTGTTTGGCGCTCAACGTGGCGCTAGCGACTGACCTTGGGTAGGCATGCTTCCACTCATCGCTGCTCACAGCTTGCGCTGTGTGCGGGGCGTTTTTGAGGGGGTTGTCGTCTTGCGGCCAGGTGCCATTTTCGATCTGCGCGATCTCGGCGCGGATGGCGATCATGGCGTTGATGAAGCGATCAATCTCGGCGAGGTCTTCGCTCTCTGTAGGCTCAATCATCAGCGTGCCCGCAACGGGGAAACTGAGCGTGGGCGCATGAAAGCCGTAGTCGATCAAACGCTTGGCCACATCTTCGGCGCTCACGCCGCAGCTGTCTTTGATGGGGCGGACATCGATGATGCATTCATGGGCAACGTAGCCTGCTTCGCTGGCGTAAAGCGTCGGGAAGTGGCCTTTGAGGCGGGCGCTGATGTAGTTGGCACTCAGGATGGAGACTTCAGTGGCATCTTTCAAGCCTTCCGCGCCCATCATGCGGCAATACATCCAGCTGATCGGGAGAACGGCTGCATTGCCCAGAGGCGCTGCGGATACTGCGCCGACGCCTTTTGTGATCACACCGCCAGTCACGTGACCGGGCAAGAAGGGCACAAGATCTTCCACCACACAGACCGGGCCGACGCCTGGGCCGCCGCCGCCATGCGGGATGCAGAAGGTTTTGTGAAGGTTCAGGTGTGACACATCACCGCCGAATTCGCCGGGCGCGGCCACGCCGACCAATGCGTTCATGTTTGCGCCATCGACATACACGCGGCCACCGTGTTGATGCACCAACGCACAAAGCTCTTTCACGCTGGTTTCAAACACGCCATGGGTGGATGGATAGGTGATCATCACAGCAGCGAGATTGGCGCTGTGTTGCTCGCATTTGGCCTTCATATCAGCCATGTCGACGTTGCCTTGGCTGTCGCACGCGACGACGACGACGGATAAGCCAACCATCTGTGCGCTTGCCGGGTTGGTGCCATGGGCGCTGGCGGGGATCAGGCAAATATTGCGATGCCCTTGGCCGCGTGATTGCTGCCACGCGTTGATCACGAGTAGGCCAGCGTATTCGCCTTGCGAGCCGGCGTTGGGCTGCAAGCTGATGCCGCTGTAGCCGGTGGCTTGGCAGAGCCATTCGCGCAGTTGTTCGTCGAGCAGCTTATAGCCTTCGCGCTGATTTGCGGGGCTGAAAGGATGGATATTGGCGAACTCTGGCCAGGTGATCGGGATCATCTCGCTGGTTGCATTGAGCTTCATGGTGCAAGAGCCGAGCGGGATCATCGTGCGATCCAGCGCCAAATCTTTGTCGCTCAACGAACGGATGTAGCGCAGCATAGCCGTTTCGCTGTGGTGCGAATTGAAGACGGGATGCGTCATGAAGGGAGAGGTGCGGCGCAGCGAATGTGGGATCAGTGGCTCAATGCCTTTTTCGAATTGCGCGAAATCAGGTGTCTTTTTGCCATCGGCAAAGATCGTCCAAAGCAGTTCGACATCAGCGCGCGTGGTAGTCTCATCCAAGCTGATGATGGTGTATTCATCCCATGCTTTTCTCAGGTTTATGCCCATGGATATTGCACGAGCAGCTATGGAATCTGTAGCATCTTTCGTGTGCAAGCAAATCGTGTCGAAACCACTGCTGTGCGTACTGAGACCTAATCCAAGTTGCTCCAAGCCTTTAGCAAGGATGGCGGTGTAGCTGGCCACGCGCTGCGCAATGCGCTTCAAACCCAAGGGGCCGTGATAAACGGCATACATGCTGGCCACGACGGCCGGCAACACCTGCGCTGTGCAAATGTTGGAAGTGGCTTTTTCGCGGCGAATGTGTTGCTCGCGGGTTTGCAGGGCGAGGCGATAGGCCGGGTTGCCATGCGAATCCACGCTCACGCCCACCAAGCGGCCTGGCATGGAGCGCTTGAAATCGTCTTTGCAGGCGAGGAAGGCGGCGTGTGGCCCGCCATTGCACAACGGCATGCCAAAGCGCTGTGTGGAGCCGATCACGATGTCTGCCGCGCCGAGCGGATCACCATTGCCCCACTGGCCGGGGGGCGTGAGCAAGGTGAGCGCGAGTAGATCGGTGGCCACGATGTAGGCCGCGCCTTTGGCATGCGCAGTTTTCACATCATTGCCTTCTTCGCCCAAGCGGCCGCTGGTGGAAGGATATTGCTCCAGCACGGCGAAGTAATCATCACCTGCGATCAGCGCATTCCATTCCTCTTCAGACTGTGCCGATTTGATTTCAATGCCCAGCGGCTTGGCGCGGGTTTGCATCACTTCAATCGTTTGCGGATGCGCATCGCCCGCCACGATGCAGACATTGCCTTTGGCTTTCACGCTGCGCTTAGCCAACGTCATCGCCTCGGCTGCGGCTGTGGCTTCATCTAGCATGGAGGCATTAGCCATCGGCATGCCGGTGAGATCGCAGACCATCGTCTGGAAATTGATCAGCGCTTCCATGCGGCCTTGGCTGATCTCGGCTTGATAGGGGGTGTAGGCGGTGTACCAAGCGGGATTTTCCAAGATGTT
Organism: Comamonadaceae bacterium; assembly: GCA_013297925.1. GTDB lineage: Bacteria > Pseudomonadota > Gammaproteobacteria > Burkholderiales > Burkholderiaceae_C > JANMDU01. The sequence goes on along the minus strand of JAAFJC010000067.1, from coordinate 3,043 downwards.
GCGCAAGATCACGCCGGGCGTGTGGCAGCTGTAATAGCCTTGGCCGATGAAGTTTTTCATCAGCTTGTTTTTGCTGGCAATCGCTTTCATTTCCGCCAAAGCAGCCGCTTCGGTGATCGGCGCAGGCAGCTTCATCGCATTGGCGCGTTTGATGGAGTCAGGCACGATGGCTTCGATCAAAGCGCGGCGAGAAGCTGCGCCGATCACGGTGAGCATGTGCTGCTCATCACCTTCCCATGGGCCGATGTGGCGCGCTTGGAATTCAGCGTGGTTTTCAAGTTCACTCAAGGGGGCGGCGGATTGCATCAACATGATTGTTTGCTCGGTTAAAAATCTAAAACCAAATTCGAAAACCAATACCGGACGCAGAGGGCGCAAAGGTTACGCAGAAGACGCAGAAAAGAAAAAAAGAAAATACAAAAAATGAGTCAAGTCGCACAATCATTTCCTGCATTTTTCTCTTTGGTATTCCCTCTGCGTAAGCTTTGCGTCCTCTGCGTCCGGTATTTATGTTCGGTGTTTAAGCGTTCTTTTCAAACGCCGTGTAAGTCGTCTCATCCATCAGCGCTGCCAATTGGCCTGCATCTGACAGCTTGACTTTGAAGAACCAGCCAGCGCCGAGTGGATCGCTGTTGGCCAGGGCGGGGTCAGCGCGCAGAGCTTCGTTCACTTCAGTGACCGTGCCGCTCACGGGCATGTACACATCGGCTGCGGCTTTCACGCTCTCGACCACGCCCGCCACGTCTTTCTGTGTATAAGCTTTGCCCACTTCCGGCAAATCCACAAACACCACATCGCCCAGCGCGTCTTGCGCGTGGTGTGTGATGCCGACGACGGCGCTATCGCCATCAACGTTGAGCCATTCATGGTCTTCGGTGTATTTCATCGTCATGCTTTTTCTCCTAAATTAAATGGGGTCAGATACACATTAATTTCCACGGAAGTAGCGCTGCGGCACAAAGGGCATGGCGCAGACTTTCATGGGGACGGGTTTGCCGCGCACCATGGCGTGAACCATTGTGTCGGGCGCAGTGAAATCGAGGGCGACGTAGCCCATCGCAATGGGTTGGTTGATCGTGGGGCCGAGCAGGCCGCTGGTGACTTTGCCTATTGAAGCGCCATCTACGCTGAAAAGCTCTGTGCCATCGCGCACGGGGATGCGTTCTTGCGCAATGAGTCCGATGCGTTTTCTAGAAGGTTTTAAGTCAGCGGCCGGCGTATTCATTGCGCCATACGCTAGCAATTTTGTAGCGCCTGGGAAGCCGCCTTCGCGCTCGCCACCTGTACGGCGCACTTTCTGGATCGACCATAAAAGCGTGGCTTCAATCGGATCTGTGGTCGTATCAATGTCGTTGCCATACAAGCATAGCCCCGCTTCTAAGCGCAACGAATTGCGCGCTCCTAGGCCAATCGGCTTGACCTCGGGTAGCGCCAGCAAGGCGCGAGCAAATTTGTCTGCTTGCGCGCCGGGCAAGGAGATTTCGCAGCCGTCTTCGCCGGTGTAGCCGCTGCGCGTAATAAAAAGCGGAATGCCTTGCCAGACGAAATCGCCGCCGGTCATGAAGACGAGTTTTTCCACGCCGGGGATCATGCGCGAGAGCGCTGCCACTGCTTGAGGGCCTTGCAGCGCGAGCAGGGCATCGTTCTCCAAATACGTGAGCTTGGCTGCTGGATGCGAGGCTGCCAAACGCTCACGCATCCAAGCCAAATCGCCATGCTTGCAAGCGCCATTGACGATGATGAAGATGTGGTCGCCCCGATTCGTGAACATCAAATCATCAATGATGCCGCCCGCATCATTGGTGAGCAGGCCGTAGCGTTGCTTGCCTTCACCCAAGCCCAATACATCCATGGGGATCAGCGATTCAAGGGCGAGGGCGCGTGCTTCGTGCGTGGGCGCATCCAGGCGCACTTGCCCCATGTGAGAGACGTCGAACAAGCCCGCTGCTGTGCGCGTGTGTGCATGCTCGGCCATCAATCCCGCTGGGTATTGCACAGGCATCGAATAGCCCGCAAACGGCACCATGCGAGCGCCGAGCTCGATATGCAGCGCATTGAGTGGAACGTGGAGTAAATCTTGAGAGGCGGTGTCAGCCATGCGCAGGGTTTCCAAATCAAAAATTAACATAGACCCATGACGAGCCTATGAATGATGAAACCCTGTTGTCCGCTTTACCTGAGAGATTCAAGGCCCAAATCCAATCTGGGATTCGCGCCACTTGCCCCTTCGGTGGCTTGCACTTTGCATGCAAGCTCTCTCCAACAGAATGTGAAAACCTCGTGGTTTTCGGTGCTTGTCCTTTGTGCCTGAGCGTTCACCTCATCAGAGGCTGCGCCTTCGGCGGTTTATTGAAAAACTCTCTCCAAGCGAATCAGATTGTACGTGACTCAAAACCTCACTTGTATGCAAGATCCCGCAAAGTCAAGCTGATGCCGGGGATATAGGTAATCAGCATCAAGCAGCCCAAAATCACCAGCACGAAGGGCAGGAGGTAGGGGATGATGCGATCCAGCGATATTCGCGCCACGGTGCAGGCTGCAAACAGGTTGACGCCGAAGGGTGGGGTGATCATCCCCAAAGCGAGATTCACCACCATGATGAGGCCGAAATGCACCGGATCGATGCCGAAATGGATGGCTACGGGCGCAAGAATCGGTGCGAGCACGATGATGGCGGCACTGGTCTCAATGAACATGCCGATGATGAAGAGCGCAGCGTTCACGCCCAGCAGAAATAGCGCAGGGCTTTGCAACACTTCTTTCAAATAATGCCCAATCGCATCAGGCACGCCTGCGCGCGTAATGAGGAAGGCAAACAGGCCGGCATTGGCAATGATGAACATGATCACCGCGCTGGAGATCACAGATTTTTTAAGGATTTTGTAGAGATCAGCGAATTTGATTTCGCGGTAGATCAGCAGGCCAATAAAGTCTAACGCCAAAGATGCCGAATGCTCTCAGGGGATGCCCTCGGTGAAACGAAGCTTTAGACCCTCATGTTTGCATGGTTTTCAGCGATATGAGCGCGCACGATTTCTTCAAA
>JAAFJC010000066.1 GCA_013297925.1 Comamonadaceae bacterium | reverse complement strand
GTGGGCGCATACACGGCACCGCAGTTTTCGCAGTTGTCGCCATACTGATCTTTGGTGTGGCATTTGGGGCATTCGCCTTTGATGTAGCGATCCGGCAAAAACATATTCTTCTCAGGATCGAAGAATTGCTCAATCGTGCGCACCTCGATCAGTGAGCCATCGGCGCGGTCGCGCAGGTCGCGGTAAATCTGGCGAGCGAGCTCGGTGTTTTCTGGGGAGTGGGTGCTGTGCCAGTTATCAAAACTGATGTGAAAGCCGTCAAGGTATTCTTTGCGCCCAGCGGCAATGTCGGCCACAAACTGCTCGGGAGTTTTACCAGCTTTTTCTGCCGCAATCATGATCGGCGCGCCATGTGTATCGTCTGCGCCCACAAAATTCACCGCATGCCCCTGCATACGTTGAAACCGCACCCAGATATCAGCCTGGATGTATTCCATGATGTGGCCGATGTGGAATTTTCCGTTGGCATACGGCAGGGCGGTGGTGACGAAAAGTTGACGTGGGGCTGACATGGCGAGAAGCTGGTTTTTATCGGGGGAATCCCTGATTTTATGGGGCTTCTGTACACTCTCTGGGTAATTTCCCAAAAGCACCTTAGATAAGACCCCCATGGCCACCAACGAACAGATTCTTGACGCACTCAAAAGCGTGATTGACACCAACACCGGCAAAGATTTTGTCTCCAGCAAATGCATTAAAAATTTGACGGTCTCCGAAGGCGATGTGGCCTTTGACGTGGAGCTGGGCTACCCGGCCAAGAGCCAGATTCCGGCGTTTCGCAAGGCGCTGATTGCAGTGGCTAAGGGCGTGGCTGGGGTGGACAACGTCTCTTGCAACGTGACGACGAAGATCGTGGCGCATGCGGCGCAGCGCGGCGTGGCGCTGATGCCGACGGTGAAAAACATCGTGGCCGTGGCCTCCGGCAAAGGCGGCGTGGGCAAGAGCACGACCACCGTCAACCTCGCGCTCGCGCTCGCTGCCGAGGGCGCGCGCGTGGGCATTTTGGATGCAGACATTTATGGCCCGAGCCAGCCGATGATGATGGGCATCGAAGGCCGCCCTGAGAGCGAAGACGGCAAAACCATGGAGCCGATGGAAAACTACGGCGTACAGGTGATGAGCATCGGCTTCCTCGTCAATCAAGACGAAGCCATGATCTGGCGCGGCCCCATGGCCACGCAGGCGCTGGAGCAACTGATTCGGCAGACGAATTGGAAAGATCTGGATTACTTGATCGTCGATATGCCGCCTGGTACGGGTGATATTCAGCTTACTTTGAGTCAACGGGTACCAATGACGGGTGCAGTGATCGTCACCACACCGCAAGACATTGCCTTGCTCGATGCGAAAAAAGGCGTAGCGATGTTTGAAAAAGTCGGTGTGCCGATTCTCGGCGTGGTGGAGAACATGTCTGTCCACGTTTGCGAGAAATGCGGCCACACCGAGCACATCTTTGGTGAAGACGGCGGCAAACGCTATGCAGCAGAGAAGGGCATTGACTACCTCGGCGCACTGCCTCTGAATCTCTCCATCCGCGTGAACGCCGACAGCGGCCGTCCGACGATGGTGACCGATCCTGATGGCGAAATCGCTGGGATTTACAAAGCTGTGGCTAGACAAGTAGCGATCAAGATTGCTGCGAAGGCCAAAGACTTCTCATCGAAGTTTCCTTCGATTAAGATCAGCAAAGATACTTGATTTTTATAGAAAAAGAGCTACTCGCCGGCATAAAACCTGCGTGAGTCGCTCCTTTTTTTATAGCAAACCTAACGAGTAACTAAGTAAACCCTAGTCTTTCTTAGATGACGCGTGGTTAGGCGCGGGTGGGGTCGGGTGCGATACTGCTGCCGGTGCACTCACCATTGAAGCTACTGTTTGCGCAATGCCTGTCAGTGAAGGGTTGGCCAAGCCAGCATCTTTCATGATGGCATCCACGATGGGTTTGGCCACTTGGTATTGCAGCGCTGCATTCATCGCCTGCTCTGGCAATGAGCCCGCGTTTGCCCCGCTTGAACCGTTTCCACCGCCTTCGCCTGCTTGGCCAGAGCCACCCATGGGCATACCGTTGACTTGGAAGAGGCGGATGGATTCGATCTTCTCCATCGGCTTCGCAGCCTGCTGAATGATCAGCGGCAGCGATTGAATGAGCTGCATGCGCACAGCCAAATCAATCTGCGCGGCACCGAGGCGGTTCTTCGCCTCGTTAATCGCAGCAATACCAGCGGCTTCTGCCAACGCTGCTTCGCGCTTGGCCTCCGCCTCGACTTTCAATGCCATCGCACGGTTCTCGGCGGCTTCTTTCTCTGCTTCTGCGGCGACCTTTACCGAGATCGCTAATTGCTCGGCCTCACGCGTTGCGTCAATCAGTTGAATCGATTTGCCACGCTCAGCAATCGCCACTTCCCGCGCGGTGTTCACAGCTTCTTCCGCTTTCACAGCTTCAGACAAAGCTTGATTGGCCGCTGCATCGGCCTGCGATTGCTCTTGAGACTTTTTCGCAATCGCAATAGCAGCATCTTGGTTTGCCAGCTCGACGGACTGACGCTGCTCCGCCTGCTTAACTTTGGTTTCGCGGTCAGCCTCAATGGTCTTTTTCTGAATCGTGAGATTTTTATCGATCTCGGCGCTGTTCACAGTGCGATCCGCTTCAATGCGACGCTCTTTGACCAAGCGCTCGGCATTGATGCGCACCTCTTCCGCTTCGCGATGCCGCTCGGCTTCGATCTTGGCGATTTCAGCCACTTGATCAGCCTTGGCATTGGAGATTTCTTGCTGCTGAGTCAGCGTGGCGAATTCTTGCTGCTTGGTGATGTCGAGTTTGAGGCGCTCAGCCTCCAGATTCTTGGTGCGCACTTGCACCTCGGTATCTTGCTCAATGTCGTTGCGTTGTTTGCGGCGCGCCTCAGTTTCTTGCGTGAGCTTGGTCAAGCCCTCGGCATCAAAAGCATTGCTGGGGTTGAAAAAGTCTTTGGCGGTTTGATCAAGGCTGGTGAGAGAGACAGATTCCAGCTCCAAGCCGTTTTTCTCCAAATCTTCCGCCACTGCATTTTGCACCGCTTGCACAAACTCTCGGCGCTTGTCTTGCAGCTCTTTCATCGTCATCGTAGCGGCAGTGGCGCGCAGTGAATCGACGAATTTATCTTCCACCAGCATTTTCAACTCAGCGGGTGCCATCGTTTTGCGCCCCAAGGTTTGCGCGGCCGTGCTGACGGACTCGGCAGTTTGCTTGACGCGAACGAAGAAGGCAGCGGCCACATCCACGCGCATACGATCCAGCGCAATCAAGCTTTGCTCTTCTCGGCGTGAGACCTCTAGCTTCAATGTGTTCATATTGACGGGAATGATCTCGTGAAAGATCGGCAGCACAATCGCACCCCCATCCATGATGACTTTTTGGCCACCTAAGCCGGTGCGCACAAAGGCGGTTTCTTTGGTCGCACGGTGATACAGGCGGGCAAAGATGATGCCAATGAAAATGAGACAGATCAGGGCGATGCCAGCGGGAATGCCAATATTGAGCAAGAGTTCGAACATGTGTCCTCCAGGAGTTGTTTAAGAGCTGTTGTTATGCGTTTTTCCACTCAATATCCATGTCTTCAGCATCGCCAAGCGCTGCTTTCAAGAGAGAGAGGAGCTGTTCATCTGCGCCTTGTTCTTCTAAAAATCCCAAATCGCCTTGGTTGATCCAGTAATCCTGATCCGTTTGACTTTCTTCTTCGTAGTAATCCACCAAGGTTTTTAATTGATCGGGTGTAATCTCGCCGATCAGAGTTTGGCTTGCTTTGTTGTATAGCTTGATCATCTTCTCTCCTTAAAGTAATTCGGGGTGGGGATTCTTGATGCCGTGGTACTTCGCGCCATTTTTCTTGACGAGTAAGACGGCTGAACCTTCCTCAAACGTGTCGCCCTCTAAATCAGGCTCAACCATCACGTAATGCGCGCGACCATGGACATCGCGCACTTTCGCTTGTGCAGCCATGCCTTGGCGCGCTATGCCTTGCGTGATCACACCTGCGCGGCCAATCAGGCTTTGCTCACTAACTGCCGTGGTTTCATCGCTGGGCATGATGCGGGCGATCAGGCCACCCAAGCCGCTGACCAATGAAAAGCCAGCCAGCACAGAAGGGATGCTGGCCAGCCAAGCTGGCAGCAAACCGCCAAGCAAGGCTTTGCTGAACGATTGGATGGCATAACCACTCATTGCAAAGCCTGCCAAGAAGATGCCCAGCAGAATCAGGAACGGCACCTTGCCTAAATGTAGCCATCCGAGTGCGCCGTCTACGCCATCAGGCATGTCAGGCATCAGGCCGTCGAGCCAGCTTGATGGGCTAACGGAAAAAATCAAGCCTGCGCCTTCTATGATGAACAGCGCAAGCATGAGCAGCAAGGCCGCACCAAAGGGCCAAGTTTCTTGAGCAAACCAAATCATGGGTAAGAGCTTACTTGGCTTTGAGGGCTGCAAGGCGCTCGTTGATTTTGTTTTCGCGCACCAAATCGCCCAACTCCTTGAGCTTGGCGGCTTGCTCTAAGCTGGCGCCTCTGCCAGCGGCATCCAGCCCGGTTTGGCGCTGGTAAGTGCGGTCAAACGCAGACTGGGCTGCTTGTAGCTTCGCACCGACTGGCGTGGCAGCCCCAGTGCCGCGTACAGATGCGCTTTCTGCATTTTTGCGCGATTGCTCAAAATCTCGAATGGCAGCTTGCATCTCGCGCTTTTTACCCATGAGTGCATCGACAAATCCCGTCAATTCTTTCTCTTGAGCCGCGAGATCGGCGAGGCTGGATTCAAGGACTGGTAACTGCGCTTCGATGTCAATTTGCCGTGCAATGGCAGGCTTGGCCAAATCTTCACGCGAGTTTGCTAAAGCTTCGTTGATAGATGCGCCGAGTTGCTCATGCTCTTTGTTCAGATTCAAATGCTGCTGCTGCGCTAAGTGGCGATTGGCCACGGCGCGCCCGAGCTCGCCGCGCACCTCATCCGCAATGCTTTCAACCTCCCGCACCGATTGCTCCAGCATGGCCACTGGTGCGGCATCTTCAATCTTGTCTAACAAAGCATGTGCGCCTCCAGCGATCACGCGCGATACCCGTTGACGAAGTGTGTCTGTCATGGTGCTCTCCTTCAATTTTTGGTGGTTGAATTGTTACGGATGATATCTGCCAGTTCGATCAGGGCTTGGGCATGTTTGGTCACAACATTGCCATCATACGCACGAGCTTGGCGGGTGACGGCTTGGCGCAGCAGGCTCTCGGCCAATTGCAATGTTCGTTGTGTTATATGGTCTTCTAGCTTACGGGCATCTGTCAAGTTATTGACTTGAGCCGAGGTGAGTGCGGCAGCGATGGCTGGCGCATGCTCCATGATTGTGGATATCACCTCAGAATGACCATGCTCAGGCTCAATCTGAGCGAGCTGGCTTCGAAGGGTGTTGTTCAAGTCTCTGTGCATGGCCAGAGCCCCGTTGTAGTCGGTATCGCCATCTTGTAGGCGCTTCAGAGTGGCTACAGCCACACGGAGTTTGTCGCTGACCGTGGTTGCGCCCTCGATCGGGGTGGACGATAGCCACAAATACAAGTCTTCCGGTATGCGGCCGGAGACAGGCATCATGGTGGGAGAAGTTTTGAGTGGCGAGTTCATTTGAATTCAATTGTATTCAAATAAATTCGTTTGTCAACAGGAATCTTCAAAGTATCTTCAAACGGATGAGAATGTTCGACGTTAATGCTCAAAATAACGCAAAATTGATTGCTCGCCGGCATATATCCTGCGCGAGCAGCTATTGAAATAATAGCGTTTAGAGCGCTATCAAAATCTTGAGTGCGTCTTCCACGCGCTTCATATGTGTGCGTGAAAGCTCTGCAATCGGCTTCGAACCCATCAACCGCTGATTTGAAATCGTGCGAATTTGATCGACGAGCACATCTGTGTCATGAGGGAGCTTGCCTAACTTCCCCAAAGCGACTCGAAGCGGGAAGCCATCGCCTTGGCCGTCTCGATATGTTTGCGTGGTGCAGGGGATGACGATGGTGGTCGCATGGCCAGCATCGTTCAAGATATTGGTTTGAATGATGAGGGCAGGGCGGCTACGTTTACCGGGTTCTTGCTTGTGCGTTTGCGGCTCGAAATCGACTTCCCAGAGCTGGCCTCGTTGCAGCTTAGGCAAGGCCATCTCCTGTTGCGTCGTCCATGGCTTCGTTCTCCTCTAAGTGCTGCGCTGACAAAGCCTTGGAGAGGAATTGCATGCGCTCTTTGAGGGCGCGCTCATTTTTCTCGCGCACAGCTTCGCGCACGTAATCTGAGCTGCTAAGATTGAAGAGGCTGGCCAGAGATTTGGTTTGCTCGGCGAAGTCTGGCGTGGTGCGAAAGGATAGGGTGGTGGCAGTCATGGCGTCAACCTTAAACGTAAGACATTATTGTATTACGTTTTTGTGAACCAAGCTTACTGCGCCGTCCAACCCCCATCCACTGCCCAAGCTTGCCCGCGCACGTTGGCTGCGGCTTCTTGACAAAGGAAGACGGCGAGTTCGCCGAGTTGCTTGGGCGTGGTGAATTGCAGGCTGGGTTGTTTTTCGCCGAGAAGATCTTTGCTGGCTTGTTCGACGCTGATACTTTCTCGCGCGGCGCGATCGTCGATTTGTTTTTGCACCAAGGGCGTGAGCACCCAGCCGGGGCAGATGGCATTTACTGTGATGCCAGTGGTGGCGGTTTCTAGGGCGACGGATTTGGTGAAGCCGACGAGGCCGTGTTTGGCGGCGACGTAGGCTGATTTGTCTTTGGAGGCGACGAGGCCATGCGCGGAGGCGATGTTGATGATGCGGCCCCAGTTTTTGGCGCGCATGCCGGGCATGGCCAGGCGGGTGGTGTGGAAGGCGCTGGATAGATTGATGGCAATGATGGCATCCCACTTTTCAACCGGGAAGCTCTCTACTGGGCTCACATGCTGAATGCCTGCGTTGTTGACCAAGATATCGACCATGCCGAATTCTTTGACGGCAAACGCTATGAGTTGCTCGATCTCGGCGGGCTTGCTCATGTCTGCACCGTGGTAGGCCACTTTTGCGCCGTGTTTGGATACTGTAGCGCGAGCGGCCTCGATGCTGGCTGCATCGCCGAAGCCGTTGAGCACGATGTTCGCGCCTTGTTTGGCCAGCTCGATGGCGATGCCTAGGCCGATGCCACTGGTAGAGCCGGTGACGAGGGCGGTTTTGTTGGCAAGGGATGGGGTCATGCTGTCTCCTGAATTTAGATGGCGCATTGTCGCGCAGAGGCGAACGCTGCTGCGGCTCTAGGTGAAACTGCGTAAGCTCACTTGCCGCGCTCAGGCGGCGGCAAACGATAACTCGCCGGCGTGCGGCTGAGTTTGATGGGGGAGGCGACACCTTTGTAATCACCGATTTGAACGACCATCTCTCGGTGCATGGTGTGCTCATCGCTAAAAGCTTGCTGGATGTTTTGGATCGGCGCGCAGGGCACGCCGGCGCGGATGAGTTGGTCGGCCAAGGGTTTGCAGGCAAACAGTTTGAGCTTGTCTTCGAGCAGTTCTTTGAGCGCGACGCGGTTGATGTTGCGCTGGCCATTGTTAGCAAAGCGCGGATCGGTAGCGAGGTCGGACGCACCAATGGTTTTGGTGAGTGTCGCAAATTGGCCATCGTTGCCCACCGCCAGGAAGATCGGGTCTGTGCCTGTGGCGAAGGTGTCGTAGGGCACGATGTTGGGATGCGCATTGCCGCTGCGGCCAGGTACGCGGCCATCGAGCAGGTGGTTGGCGCTATGCGGGTGCAAGAGAGCGAGGCCGTTGTCGTAAAGGCTGGATTCGACGAACTGGCCTTTGCCGCTGGTGTGGCGCTCTTGCAGGGCGAGCAGGATGCCTAGGGCTGCGCTCATGCCGGTGGCGACATCAACGACAGGAATGCCCATGCGCAAAGGCTCGCCGCCTTTTTCGCCATTGATGCTCATCAGGCCGCTGAGCGCTTGAATCGCAGCGTCATAGCCGGGCAGGCCACCTAGGGGCCCGTCTGCGCCAAAGCCGCTCACTCGGCAGTGGATCAGGCGCGGGAATCTGGCATGCAGTGTGTCAAAGCCCAAGCCCCATTTTTCCATGCTGCCAGTTTTGAAGTTTTCTACGAGTACGTCGGCGGTTTCTAACAATTTCAGCAGCTCTTCGCGCTGTGTGGGGTCGTACAAATCCATGGTCATGCCGCGTTTGTTGCGATTGAGGCCAAGGAAATAGCTGGCTGTACCTTGCGCGTTAAACGGAGGCCCCCAGCCGCGTGTTTCGTCGCCTTGTGGGGGCTCGATTTTCAAAACATCTGCGCCGTGATCGGCGAGGATTTGTGTGCAATAGGGGCCGCCTAAGACTCTCGATAGATCGATGACTTTGATGCCGTTTAAGCTGCCTAGGTTTGCTGAGGTTTGCATTTTGGATAGAGCGGCTGCGAGTGTGAGGCTTTGCGCCTGCCCTCATGGTGGAGTACCACAAATCGGTCAGTCGCAAAGCCTCACACTCGCAGCCTGTTGGCTACTCGGAAGATCTTCGCTCGCAGGTGGTTGCGCGCTGCTGCCGGTCTGTGAACGCCGAATTCGGGCGACCGATTTGTGGTACTCCACCATGAGGGCGCCCGAATTCGGCGTTCACAGACCTTGGAGTACCAGCATAGCAAGAAAACTAGGCGCGAGACGCTTCCAAATCCCGCAATTTAAAGCGCTGAATCTTGCCTGTTGCTGTCTTGGGCAGCTCGGGCACGAATTCAATGAAGCGCGGATATTTGTAGGGCGCAAGTTTTTCTTTGACGAAGGCTTTGAGTTCTTCTTCTGTAGCCGATTGCCCAGCTTTCAAAACGACAAATGCTTTGGTCTTCGTGAGGCCTTCTGCATCTTCTTTGCCGATCACAGCCGCTTCAAGCACAGCGCTGTGTTGCACGAGCGTGGCCTCGACTTCGAAAGGCGAGACATAGATGCCGCTGACTTTGAGCATGTCGTCGCTGCGGCCGCTGTAGGTGTAGGTGCCGTCGGCGTTTTTCACGTATTTATCGCCGCTTTTCGTCCATGCGCCTTGGAAGGTATCGCGTGATTTTTCTCGGTTGTTCCAATACATCAATGCGGCGCTGGGGCCTTGGATGTACAAGTCGCCAGGCTCGCCATCGGGCACGGGGCCGCCGCCATTTGCGTCACCTTCTCCGCGTAGCTCAATGGTGTAGCCGGGCACTGGCCAGCCTGTCGTGCCGTAGCGCACTTTGCCGGGAAGGTTGGAGAGGAAGATGTGCAGCATCTCGGTGGAGCCGATGCCGTCGATGACCTCGATGCCGAAGTGCTTTTCAAAACGCTGGCCAATGTCTGCGGGCAAGGCCTCTCCGGCGCTGGAGCACATGCGCAGCGCAACTTCGCTTTTAGCCGGGAGATTGGGCGCGGCGAGCATACCAGCAAAGCCCGTGGGTGCTCCGAAAAAGAGTGTAGGCCGCGCAGTATTCATGCCTGCAAACTGGCCTTTCCATCTTGCAAACACGGCATCTGGCGTGGGGCGCTCGGCCATGAGGATGACGCTTGCGCCAACGCTTAAAGGGAAGCTCAGCGCATTGCCCAAGCCATAGGCGAAGAAGAGCTTGGCGGCGGAGAAGCACACATCATCTTCGCGCATGCCCAGCACGCCTTTGCCATAGAGCTCGGCGGTGTAGTAAGCATTGGCATGTGTGTGCACCGTGCCTTTGGGGCGGCCTGTGGAGCCGCTGGAATAGAGCCAGAAGGCACTCTCGTCACCTTGTGTTGCGCAGGCTGTAGTTTGCGGCGCGGCTTTGAGCAAATCAGCCCATGCGGTGCAGCCTGCAGGCAAATCACCGCTGGCGCGCGAGACGTAAACCGCTTTAACGTCATTCGGCGCACTTTGCATTGCTGCTTGCAAGGTAGGCAGCAAGGCGGCGGAGACGAGCGCAGCCTGCGCGCGGCTGTGTGCAAGCATGTAGCTATAGTCATCGGCGGTGAGCAGCGTGTTCACCGCCACAGGCACGATGCCCGCATGCAAGCAGCCGAGAAACGAGACAACCCAATCGGTGCAATCGTGCATCAGCAGCAGCACGCGCTCTTCGCGGCGCAGGCCAGCGGCTTGCAGGCTGGCGGCGCAGCGCTGGATTTGGTCGGCGAGCTGGCCGTAACTCAAACTGCCCGCATCGTCGATCAAAGCCGTTTTGCTGGGGCGCTGGGTATTGACGGCAATCAAATGCGCAGCAAAGTTGAACTGCGCGTACGGGGCAGATACGGTAGTGGACATGACTGTCTCCTCAAATCTCTGGTTGGCTCTTTATTTGACGTACTCTCTGCGGTGATGCAAAATAGTTCTGGTTGAACTATAAATCCACTGAAGTACCCATGTCAAGCACTATATTGCATGTAAGCCCGAGCGAAAACGAAGCAGGCGAGGTCAAAAATCCGTTTTTGGTGGCTTTGGGTGAGCGTGTGCGCAGCCAGCGCTCGCGCCGGGGCTTGACGCGCAAGGCGCTGGCGGCGGCGGCCGATGTGTCTGAGCGGCATTTGGCCAATCTCGAATACGGCGTGGGCAACGCGTCAATCTTGATCTTGCAGCAAGTGGCCGATGCGCTGGAATGCCCGTTGGCTGAGCTGCACGGGGATCTCACCACGTCGAATCCTGAATGGCTGATGCTGCGCAAGCTGCTCGAATTTGCGGACGAGGCGCAGCTGAAAAATCTGCGCATGAATATCGCTACATATTTAGGAGCACCTCGCGCAGATTCTATGCCGGCGATTGGCCGAAAAGCTTCCCAAAGAATCGCTTTGATTGGGCTGCGCGGCGCTGGCAAATCCACGCTTGGAAAAATGCTTGGCGAAGCGCTCGGCTACCCGTTTTTTGAGATGAGTGCGGAGATCGAGAAGTTGGCGGGCACTTCGGTGGCGGAGATTCAAGCGCTTTATGGCGTGACGGCCTATCGCCGCTACGAGCGCCGTGCTCTGGAGACGCTTATTGCCCAGCACGAGCAGGCTGTGATCGCCACGCCGGGCGGCTTGGTGAGCGATGTGACGACATTTAACGCGGTGCTCACGCATTGCACCAGCGTCTGGCTGCAGGCCGAGCCGCAAGACCATTTGCAGCGCGTGCAAGCTCAGGGCGATATGCGCCCGATGGCAGCGAGCAAGGAAGCGCTGGATGATTTGAAGAGCATTTTGGCCGGGCGCTCGGCCTTTTATTCCAAGGCGGATTACGCGCTCAATACCAGTGCTCAGAGCCTGCCCGAGACCTTCGGTCTGCTTCAAAAACTGCTCGAACCCGTGGTTTGATGAAAAATATTGCATGAATTTAAAAGATGCAATATAATTCATAAAACAATCTGAGGAGCACATTATGAGCAACGATCTTCGCGTAACTTATCAAACGAATCCCAGCCAATACAAGCATTGGAAACTCAGCTTTGATGGCGCAGTAGCCACGCTCGGCGCGGATTTTGATGAAAACGCTGGCCTGCGCCCTGGCTACAAGCTCAAGCTCAACAGCTATGACCTCGGCGTAGATATCGAGCTCAACGATGCGATCAATCGCATCCGCTTCGAACATCCCGAAGTGCGCACCGTGGTGCTCACTTCGCTCAAAGACAAAGTGTTTTGCTCGGGCGCCAATATTTTCATGCTCGGCGTAAGCAGCCACGCTTGGAAAGTGAATTTCTGCAAATTCACCAACGAGACGCGCAATGGCTTGGAAGACTCTTCCGCCCACAGCGGCTTGAAATTCATCGCTGCGGTGAATGGCGCATGCGCTGGTGGCGGCTATGAGGTGGCGCTGGCTTGTGACGAAATTATTTTGGTGGATGACCGCTCCAGTGCCGTGAGCTTGCCTGAAGTGCCACTGCTCGGCGTGCTGCCCGGCACGGGTGGCCTCACCCGCGTGACGGACAAGCGCAAAGTGCGCCACGATTTGGCGGATATTTTCTGCACCAGCGTGGAAGGCGTGCGCGGCCAAAAAGCTGTGGAGTGGCGCTTGGTGGATCAAGCTGTGAAGTCGGCACAATTCAAAGATGCAGTGCAAAAGCGTGCGCTGGAATTGGCTGAGAAGAGTGATCGGCCAGCTAACGGCAAGGGCGTGGCGCTGACTCCTTTGAATTGCAAAATCGAAACCGATGCGCTGCGCTACTCCCATGTGACGGTAGAAATTGATCGCGCAAAACGCATTGCGACTTTCACGGTCAAAGCGCCGATCGCCGGCATAGAATCTACGGTAGATGCTATCGAATCCGCAGCATCAAACTGGTATCCGCTCGTGCTCGCGCGCGAGCTCGATGATGCCATTTTGCAAATGCGCACCAATGAGCTCGATATCGGCACGTGGATTTGGAAGACGCAAGGCAATGCCGCGAACGTGCTGGCGATGGACGCTGTGCTCATGGCCAACAAAGATAATTGGTTCGTGCGAGAGACCATCGGTATGCTGCGCCGCACATTGAGTCGCATTGATGTCAGCTCACGCAGCTTGTTTGCATTCATCGAAGAAGGCTCATGCTTTTCTGGCACCTTCTTGGAACTGGCCTTGGCATGTGATCGTTCATACCATCTCGCATTGCCCGACGACGAAGCCGCAGCGCCCAAGATCACTGTCAGTGATGCAAATTTTGGCCTCTATCCGATGGCCACAAACCAAAGCCGCTTGCAGCGCCGCTTCTATGAAGAAACTCCCGCCCTGGAAGCCGTGCGCGCCGTCGCAGGCAAACCGCTGGATGCCGATGCTGCATTCGCCGTAGGCTTGGTTACTGCCAATCCAGACGATATCGACTGGGCCGACGAAGTGCGCATCGCCATCGAAGAGCGCGTGGCAATGAGCCCCGATGCGCTCACAGGTATGGAAGCCAACCTGCGCTTCAATGGTAAAGAAAACATGGTCACCCGAGTCTTCGGCCGCTTGACTGCTTGGCAAAACTGGATCTTCCAACGGCCCAATGCTGTGGGAGAGAAGGGCGCTCTGAAGGTTTACGGTAAGGGTGACAAGGCGGCTTTTGATTGGAATAGGGTTTGAAGATTTAATACAAACAGCCGGACGCAGAAGACGCAAAGGTTTCGCAGAGGACGCAAAAAAAGACAGAAGAGAAATACAGAAGCGAGATCAATTTCCCCAATCTTTTTTCCTGTATTTTTTTGGTATTCCTTCTGCGTAACCTTTGCGTCCTCTGCGTCCGGTATTAAAAGCACTTAGAGCATTAAAAATCTCGTTGTGCAGCAAGGCAGGTGGCTTGCTGTAACCGAAAAAACTCCACCGTTGTTTTAAAGAGCAAATCATGAGCATTAACTACAGCGAGAAAATCCCGAATAACGTCAACCTCAGCGAAGACCGCACTTTGCAGCGCGCGCTCGAGGGCTGGCAGCCGAATTTCATCAACTGGTGGGATGAGATTGGCCCTGTCGGTTCAGAAGCATCCGATGTGTATTTGCGCACCGCAGTCAGCGTTGATCCCGCAGGCTGGGCGAGCTTTGGGCATGTGAAGATGCGCGACTATCGTTGGGGGATTTTCTTGAACCCTGGCCAGCAAGATCGCAAGATTCATTTTGGTGATCATCTTGGCCAAGATGCTTGGAACGATGTGCCCGGTGAATATCGTGCGAATCTGCGCCGCATCATCGTGACGCAGGGCGATACCGAGCCAGCATCGGTGGAGCAGCAGCGCCACCTCGGCTTGACTGCACCTTCGATGTATGACCTGCGCAATCTGTATCAAATCAACGTCGAAGAAGGCCGCCACCTGTGGGCGATGGTCTATCTGCTGCACAAGCACTTTGGCCGCGATGGTCGCGAAGAAGCTGAAGCGCTGCTCGAGCGCCGCAGCGGCGATGCCGATACACCCCGTATCTTGCAGGCGTTTAACGAAGCCACACCGGATTGGCTGAGTTTCTTCATGTTTACCTACTTCACCGATCGCGATGGCAAATTCCAGCTCTGCGCTTTGGCAGAGAGTGCTTTCGAGCCGCTCGCACGCACCACAAAATTCATGCTCACCGAAGAAGCGCATCACATGTTCGTGGGCGAGAGCGGCATCAGCCGTGTGATCCAGCGCACCTGCCAAGCGATGAATGAGATGAAGACGGATGATGTGAAAAAGCTGCGTGCCGCTGGTGTGATTGATCTGCCCACCGTGCAGCGCTATTTGAATTTCCACTTCAGCGTGACGATTGATCTGTTCGGTGCAGACGAGTCATCCAATGCCGCTACTTTCTACAGCACCGGCCTCAAAGGTCGTTACGAAGAAGGCAAACGCATGGACGATCACCAATTGCGCGGCCAAAGCTATAAAGTGCTGCAAGCTGTGGGCGGGCAGCTGCAAGAAAAAGAAGTGCCGATGCTCAACGCACTGAATGAAGTGCTGCGCGACGATTACATCAAAGATTCTGTTGCGGGCGTGGGCCGTTGGAACAAAGTGATCGAGAAGGCCGGCATTCCTTTCCAACTCACCACACCGCACAAAGCTTTCCACCGCAACATCGGTGCACTGTCTGGCGCTAAAGTGTCGCCAGACGGGCGCGTTGTTTCGCAGGCTGAGTGGGATGTCAAGAAGAACGAGTGGTTGCCAACAGCGGAAGACCGCGCCTTCGTCGCCAGCCTGATGGGTCGTGTGGTTGAGCCAGGTAAGTTCGCCAACTGGATCGCACCACCTGCGATGGGCATCAATCGTCAGCCTGTGGAGTTTGACTACGTTCGATTTGCTTGATTAAATAGTTAACGAACCGAAAACCAAATACCGGACGCAGAGGACGCAAAGGTTACGCAGAAGAAATACCAAAAAGAGAAATACAAGAGAATGCAGTTGTCGTCTGAATCTCAGTTTGGCAATTTTCTTTTGTCTTCTTTTGCGTCTTCTGCGAAACCTTTGCGTACTCTGCGTCCGGTATTTTCGTATTGAAGGATTTAAACCCCCATGGGCATTAACGAAACCATCCTCATCAAGCAACATCTGATCGACCCGGTGATTTGCATTCGTTGCAACACCTGCGAGGCCACTTGCCCTGTGGGTGCGATCACGCATGATGATCGCAATTACGTGGTCGATGCGGATAAGTGCAACCTCTGCATGGCCTGCGTGTCGCCTTGCCCTACGGGCTCGATTGACAATTGGCGCAGCATGCCGAAAGTCAAAGCCTATTCCGTGGCCGAGCAATTGACTTGGGATGATTTACCTGCGGAGCTGTCTGAGGCGCAGTTGGCTGAAAGCGGTATTTCTAGCGGCATTTCAGAAGAAAAACAGCCAGTCGCCGGCATAGAATATGCGCAAGCAGCTACTAATTCTGTAGCATCGGTGAACAACGATGCCATGCCCAACTACAGCGCCA
Organism: Comamonadaceae bacterium; assembly: GCA_013297925.1. Taxonomy (GTDB): domain Bacteria; phylum Pseudomonadota; class Gammaproteobacteria; order Burkholderiales; family Burkholderiaceae_C; genus JANMDU01. The sequence continues at coordinate 4,156 of JAAFJC010000066.1, read as the reverse complement.
CGCTGCCCCCTTGGTCAGCCGCGCATGCGTACACCAATCTCTACGGCCCCAAAGCTGCGCAGAAAACGATTACCGCAACAGTAGCAGGCAATGTGCGCGTCACAGAAGTTGGCAAGACGGCGGGCTCAGATTACGACACGCATCACATCGTGCTCGATTTCGGCAGCATGCCTTTCCCCATCCTCGAAGGCCAAAGCATCGGCATAATCCCGCCCGGTTTGGATTCCGCTGGCCGCCCGCACCATGCCCGCCAATACTCGATTGCCAGCCCACGCAACGGCGAGCGGGCTGGCTACAACAATTGCTCGCTCACCATCAAGCGCGTGCTGGAAGATTATTCCGGCAAACCCGTGCGCGGCGTGGGCAGCAATTTCATGTGCGACCTCAAGGTTGGCGATAAAGTCGAAGTGATTGGTCCGTTTGGCTCAAGCTTCCTCATGCCAAATCATCCCAAGAGCCACATCGTGATGATCTGCACGGGCACAGGCTCCGCGCCGATGCGTGCGATGACGGAGTGGCGCAGGCGCTTGCGCGCCAGCGGTAAATTCGAATGCGGCAAACTCATGCTCTTCTTCGGCGCACGCTCCCAAGAAGAGCTGCCGTATTTCGGCCCCTTGCAGCAGCTCCCCAAAGATTTCATAGAAACCCATTTCGCTTTCTCTCGCACCCCCGGCCAGCCGAAAAAATATGTACAAGATGCGATGCGCGAGCAATCTGCATCTCTGGCCGCGTTACTCAAAGACCCGAACGCGTATTTCTATGTGTGCGGCCTCAAAGCCATGGAAGAGGGCGTGGTGCTTGCACTCAAAGACATCGCTACTGGGGCTGGATTGAACTGGGATGCAGTGGCAGCTAGCCTGAAGCATGAGGGCAGGCTGCATTTAGAGACGTATTGAGGCGCGGGCATGGGACTGAAAGCATTGTATTTTGTACAATCAAATTCCTAACTGCTTGCAATCTCTCCCAAGTTTTATAGCTCTAATATTGAACACGGTGTGTTCAATATTAGAGTAGTCGGATTTTTAAATCACATTGATAAAGAGCATCGCCATGTCACCCACAGAGCAAATGAAATTTCATCAAGCCATTGAGCAGACTGATGCAATCTTTGCTCTGGAGGGGTTTGCGCCGACGCAGCAGAGGCGAGCGATTTCTGACGCAGTGTTTGCGCAACGGGTGACCTACGACCAAGTGGCCCAGGAATTGAGTGAATTTATTTTGAAGCACAAAAGCAGCGAAGGCTTTATCGACTCTCGACCATGGCGCTAAAGGCTTGAAATGTCGAATGCCTACAGCGACGATGCGGGGGTCTTTCAAAACAAATTAGGTTTGACTGATGCGCAGCAGCTCAGCAAAGCTGAGTATGAACTTGCGGCCATTCGCGCTGACGAGCTGTTGACAGGGGTAGTTTCACTCCAGCATCTAGGCTATGACCTCGAACGATTGATGGCGATTCATCAGCACCTGTTCCAAGACATTTATAACTGGGCAGGCAAGCTACGAACTGTGTATTCGTCCAAGCGGGGTGCAAACGGATTCGTTACCCGGTTCGCTGCACCCGAGACGATTGAGGTGGAGTGGCAAGCATTGGCACTGCGAACCCAAGCCTTTGCTGCAAACACTAACGATTCAGAGCCAAGCTTTTCTGATCAGCTTGATATGCTGGTTGAAATTTTCATTCGTGCTAACCATTTGCATGCGTTCCCTGACGGTAATGGCCGGAGCTTGCAAGTTTTCATGATGCAATTGGCGCAGGAGCAATCGATTCGATTGGATTACACGCGAGCCAATGCTCACGATTGGAATGCTGCATGCGCGGTGAGCGCAGATCATGGTCGAATGTTTGAGCATACGCATTACATTGCACAGAAACCAAATACAACGCCAATCAGATCCATATTCATGCAGATTGCCAGCAAGTTGTAGGCATACCACTACGAACCATATGTTTACCTTTTGGAATCAATCCCTATGACTCAAGCATTTATTTGCGACGCGATCCGCACTCCCTTTGGCCGCTATGGAGGTGCGCTGTCTTCGGTGCGCACCGATGATCTCGGCGCGATTCCGCTCAAAGCGTTGATGGCGCGAAATAGCGCTGTTGATTGGGACGCTGTAACAGACGTGATCTATGGCTGCGTGAACCAAGCGGGGGAAGATAATCGCAACGTGGCGCATATGGCTTCGCTCCTGGCGGGCCTGCCCTATCAAGTGCCGGGCAGTACGGTCAATCGGCTTTGTGGCTCTGGTTTGGATGCTTTAGGCACGGCAGCCCGCGCGATTCGTGCGGGAGAAGCTACGCTAATGATAGCGGGCGGTGTGGAGAGCATGAGCCGTGCGCCGTTTGTGATGCCTAAGGCTGCAAGCGCTTTCAGTCGTGATGCCCAGATTTTTGACACGACGATTGGCTGGCGCTTTGTCAACAAAATCATGAAAGAAAAGTATGGCGTGGATTCGATGCCCGAGACGGCGGAGAATGTGGCCATCGAATACAAGATTGAGCGTGAGGCGCAGGATCGTATGGCGCTTGCTTCGCAAATGAAGGCGGTCGCAGCGCAGAAATCAGGTTACTTTGATGCGGAGATCACGCCGGTGACGATTCCGCAAAAGAAAGGTGATGCAGTGATCGTGAGCCAAGACGAGCATCCGCGTGAAACTTCTCTTGAAGCACTCGCCAAGCTCAAAGGCGTTGTGAAGCCCGATGGCACAGTCACCGCCGGCAATGCCAGCGGCGTGAACGATGGCGCATGTGCTTTGCTGCTGGCTGATGAGAAAACGGCGGCCAAGTACAGCCTCACGCCGCGCGCCAGAGTCGTCGGCATGGCCACAGCAGGGGTGCCGCCGCGCATCATGGGCATCGGCCCTGCGCCTGCCACGCGCAAGGTGCTGGAGCTCACTGGCTTGAAGCTGGAGCAGATGGATGTGATCGAGCTCAACGAAGCCTTTGCTGCCCAAGGCCTGGCGGTGCTGCGCGATCTCGGCTTGAAGGATGATGATGCGCGAGTCAATCCAAATGGCGGCGCAATTGCACTGGGCCATCCGCTGGGCGCATCCGGTGCACGGCTCGCTACTACGGCTGTCAACCAGCTTCACAAAACAAACGGCCGCTATGCCCTTTGCACCATGTGCATCGGTGTGGGGCAGGGCATTGCGGTGATCCTAGAGCGCGTTTGACTGCGCTATGCTTTAGCGCATGAACACCCTGACCGCGATGCGCTACCTGCTGGCGCTGCAAGAGCATCAGCACTTTGGCCGAGCGGCGCAGGCCAGCCATATCACCCAGCCCGCGCTGTCTAATGCGATCAAGACGCTGGAGAGCCAGCTCGGTGTGGTGATCGTCAAGCGCGGTCGTAGCTTCGCGGGCTTCACTGCTGAGGGCAACAAGGTGCTGGTGCGAGCGCAGCGGATGTTGCGCGAGTATGAGCAGCTGAGCGATGAGCTGCGCATGCAAACCGATGAGCCAGTCGGCCAACTGCGTTTGGGCGCTGTGCCCACGGCGATTCCCGTGGCCGTGCGTTTGGCCAGCAGTTTGCAGGCGCTGCATCCCGGCATTCAAACCACCGTGCTTTCATGCAGCTCGGATGAGCTGGAGCATGGCTTGATGGATTTGAAGCTGGATCTGGCGCTCGGCTACGAGGAGCGCGCAAGCCAAGCCATGCCCAAGCTGAGCTTGATTGCGCAGTATGAGGAGGCTTACTTTTTGCTCAAAAAGCGGAGCGCCGGCGATCAGCTCAATGGCAATACTGCGCCTGCTGTAACTTGGCGAGAGGTCAGCGCGCAGCCTCTGTGTTTGCTCGCACCGCCGATGCATAACCGCGTGATCATTGATGCGGTGTTCAAAAAGCTCGCCGTGCAAGTCAAGCCTGCGATGGAGACCAACTCGGTGCTGGCGCTTGCCATCAGTGTGCAGGCCGGGCGTGTGCAGGCAATTGTGCCCGGGGCGATGGCTTCTGCCCTGATTGATCCGCAGGCGCATGAGCTCGCTGGTGGCTTGGTGGCGCATCCGTTGATCAAGCCGCAGCTGAGGACACCGATGGTGCTGATGCATTTGACGCAAAGCTCGGGCAGCGCGGCTTTGGATGCCGCTTTGCGCTTTGCTCAGAGCGCAGAGTGGCAAGCCCAGCTCGCGCGGCATACTGGTCTCCTGCAAGCCTGA
>JAAFJC010000065.1 GCA_013297925.1 Comamonadaceae bacterium | reverse complement strand
AAATAATACGATGTATATTATGTTAAGTTATCTGCATTGATTTAACGAAGCTTTCTAACATCCAAGGATTTATGTGCTTTGAACCATCCGCACCACTCTCTGCGGATACGGGATGGCAATCTTGGCTTGGCGAAGTGCCGCAAGGATCGAGATGTGTACCTCGCTCTTCACATTGAGCTGGCCGTTCTCTGGATCGCTGATCCAAAAGCACAGGCTAAATTCCAAGCCATCTGGCGCGAATAAGGCAAGGTGAGCAACAGGGCCTGGATCCTTCAAAACACGCTCGCTGCTGGCTGCTGAATCACACAAAATCCTCTGCACTTGGGCGACATCGCTGTCATAGCCAACCGTGATGTTGGTGACCACCAAAACTTTCGGATCACTCAGAGACAAGTTTTCCACACGCTCGGTGATGACTTTTTCGTTGGGCACGATGGCTTCGCGGCCATTGACGCTGCGGATCATGGTGTAACGGGTTTTGATGTCGGTGACCGTGCCTTCGAAGCCATCGACCTTGACGTTATCCCCAATCCGAAGGCTGCGCTCGAGCAAGATGACAAAGCCACTCACATAGTTGGACGCGAGCTTTTGCAAGCCAAAACCCAAGCCCACGCCTAAAGCACCGCCAAGCACCGAAAGCGCAGTCAGATCTACGCCAAGCGCCGAAAGCGCGAAAAGCAAGCCAACCAACAACAAAATCACACGAATCGCGTTCGTAGCCACCTTGCGCAGAGACAGATCGCTCACCGCATCAGAAAGCAAACGCCTCTCGATCACGGCAGACACCCACAAGCTCAGCACGATCACTAAAAGCGCAGCCAACAAACCTTCAAAAAGCCCAAGCAAGCTGACCTTGGATTTACCCAAGCTAAAAGTAATCGTCTCCAGCTCTCTCATGACGATGGGTAATACGCCGGCCAACCAGAGCACGATACCCAGCCACACCAGCCACGAGAAAAACTGCTCCATCAGCTTGCCAGCAGTGGAATTTGGGTAAGCCAAAGCCACCACTCGCGCTATCAATCGAATAGCTGCCAGCGCACAGAGCATAAGCGTTGCAACGCGAAACAATGCAAATTCGGGTGCGGAAAACACGGTGACGCTCAGCGTGTAGACCACCGCCAAACTGATCAGCGGAAACAAGATGCCATCGATACCGCGCCTACCAAACAGCACAGAATCAGCGCCCTGCTCCTTGGCTTTCGACAAAGCGCGGCGCAACAACCAAACCACAACCCAAGCCGCGACCAAGCAGCTAATCAAAACCAGTAATTCATAACCAAAGCCATCGCGATTGAAATCAGCGAGCAGGGCTTTGAAATGGTTTTGTTGACTCAGGTTCATGATTTCCAGCTGGGTTGGCGTTTTTCTGTAAAGGCAAGAACGCCCTCAAGGGCTGCAGCATCCATCATGTTTGCGGCCATCGTTTGCCCTGCAAGAGAGTAGGCAGCTTCAAGGCTCAAGCCTTGCTGACGAAGCACAAGCTCTTTGCCCATGGCTAAGGCGATGCGGGGTTTGTTGATGATCTGAGCGATGAGTTTTTCTACCTCGGCATCGAGAGCAGCTTCTGAATCGTCCGCAGCAACGGAATTGACCAAGCCATAGCGCAGCGCCGTCTCAGCATCAATAAATTCACCGGTGATCAGCATTTGCATGGCCTGTTTAGGCGCAATGTTGCGTGTCAGCGGTACAGAAGGCGTCGAGCAAAACAAGCCGTAATGGATGCCGCTGGTAGCAAAGCGGGCTTGCGGCGAACACACTGCCAAATCACATTGCGCGGCCAGCTGGCAGCCCGCAGCGGTGGCAATGCCTTGCACCCGCGCGATCACCGGTACGGGTAGCTTGGCGATGCTCAACATCATCTTAGAGCATTGTTTGAAGAGCTGCTGAAAATAGGCTTCGCTGGGGTTAGCGGCCATGTCTTTCAGGTTATGCCCAGGGCAAAAGGCTTTTCCTGCGGCAGCAATGACGACGACGCGTACCGTTTCGTCGTCCGCCACTGCATCCAAGGACGCCTGCAAGGCCGCAATCATCTCCGTGCTCAGCGCATTGAAATTTTGCGGCTGATTCAGCGTGAGGCGCACCACACCGCGAGCATCTTGCTGATGGAGGATGAGCGCCGCAGTCTCAGAGCTTGGGTTTTTCATAAGTAAATGATCAGAAGGTTGCAAATACAATGCTGAGATCAATTTGGCTTCATTGTAGGCTCAGACGGGGAGTCCCTCCTTAGATTCTGAGGACCTATATTTTGATATTTTTACAACAAATCAACCACTTACAAGAGATTATTCACTTGACTTCTCATCTTGCATCGAGATAATTCATACATGGCTTACGCATCCTTGACCTCGTCCTTACCTCGCAGCATCAAGCTGCGCAAGGCTTGCGTTGCGCTTGTTTGGGTGCTTGCTACTGGGGCAATGGCTCAAAACAGCGGCAATAACGATGACATGGCCGCCTTCATGCAAGACAAAGGCTTGATCGGCAAGCTTGGTGATCAGGTGAGCGCTGCCGGCAAAGTAGTGAGTGATAAAGCTTCTGAGCTCGTGGTGAATGCCATGGGATTTTTGGGCGTGCCGTATAAGCGCGGCGGCAATTCGTTTGATCAAGGGCTTGATTGCAGTGGTTTTGTGCGCCTGATGTATGAGCAAACCGTGGGGCTCGTGCTGCCACGCCGCTCTGCCGAGCAAGCCGCAGCCACGCAGCCGATTGATAAGTCTGAACTGCAGCCCGGTGATTTGGTGTTTTTCAACACGCTGAAATCGGCTTTCAGCCATGTCGGTATTTATGTGGGTGACAATAAATTCATCCATTCGCCACGCTCTGGCGGCGTGATCCGCGTGGAAGATATGCGCGTGAGTTATTGGCAGCAGCGTTTTGATGGCGCGCGCCGGGTCGAGGCCGCGCCAGTCTCCTTAAAAGCCACTTCGCCTTAGCGCTAAGTTTTGAGCCTTGCGAGGCTGCGCTGAGCCAGTGCATTGTTGATGCAGCGCGTGGCATCAATATTCTCCAATCGCAAAGCAGGCTCTACATCGTACATGGCTTGCAGCAGATCGTTCGCAGATTGCTGAGCGCATAAACCATCGCTGGAATAGCTCAAGCGCAAGCGCTCATAGCTGGCCACAAAGCTTTGCGCATCCATTGCAGGCGCGCTATCCAGGGAGCTGGGCGGCAAGCTCTGCTGCAAGCGCAGCATATCGCGCAAGCTCGCTTTCGCCAGCCACAGCAACGACTGCACCAACGCATCGCTACAAGCCTGCGCGGTACCTGGCCATCGCTGAAAAAACTCTTGCGGCGCAGCCACACAGCTAGAAGGCAAATGCATACCCAGCACGTCATACGCGGAAAGCGGGCTGCGCAGATCGGCCAGGCTCGCTATCTCTCCTCGCTGCTCCAGCTGCAGCATCAAAGGATCCATATGCACCAGCGCGTCAATTTGCCCCGAGCGCAGGGCAGCTGTTGCGCCAGCTGGGCTTCCCACACTCAAAAAACTCACATCGCTCGGGCGCAAGCCTGCGCGACGCAGTGCGGCCTGCGCCACCGTATGCGTGGGTGAGTTCAGCGCCACCACGCCCAGCTTGCGCCCACGCAGTTGGCCAAGCGCCGCAGCTGCGCTCACTGAATGCGCAGCTGCGGCGATACGTGTGCTCATGCCAATAGCCATCATCGGCGTTTTGCCCAGCAAGACAAAGCTTTGAAGTGCCAGCGCCCTGCCCGGCGCTGAGAGCATGTTTTCCAGCCAACCACACACCACATCTGCCGTGCCCGCGCTCACTGCAGCAATCGCACGCGCAGCACTTTGCTGCTCACTGATTAGCAGCTCCAGCCCTTGTTGCTCAAAAAATCCTTTGTGCTGCGCCACCAACAGCGGCAGATAAGGCAAGGCCGACGGGTTGGTGGTGGCGATGGTGATGCTGCGTTTTTCAGGCTTGGGGACGGGTAAAGCCGCAGCGCTTGCCTTGGCTGGAGCCGCCCAAGCATTGCCACTACCCGAGGCACTCGCTGCAAGAGCTGCCCCGGAAAGGCCTAGCAGGAGCTTGCGGCGTGACGTCGTAGCTGATCCCTCATCTTTTTTAATTGTCATGCAGAAGAATCTATCTGCTGACGCGCTTTTTCACATCGGGACGAATGCGGAGCGGGAAATCACTGAGATGACCGTCACAAATCTTTAACGAAATCCTGAAAAAAGAATCGCGATATTCACTGCTAAAGCACCCATCCAAATCAAGGAGCGCGGCGTGGCCATATCACCTACATAGGTGATGACGTAAAAAATCCGCAGCATCAGCCAAGTGACGCAGAGCAAATCCAGCATGGTTTGCCCCGCGCGCAGTTGATGCGCAATGATCACGGCGGCAAAGAAAAACGGCAGCGCCTCAAAAGTATTGGCTTGCGCTGCATTGGCGCGAGCACGCCAGCCCTGCTGGCGCTCCAGCCATTGGCGCGGGCTGTGATTGTCGTAGCCACCATCCTTGCGAGGCGTTTTAAACATGCCCCATTTCGCAATGGCAGCGCAGGCAACTGGCAACAAGGCAGCAAACAGCAAAATCCAATAAGCGACAGTAAAACGGTAAGACATAAGCGGCTCCAAGGCAGATGTGTATCGGAATAAGAATATTGTACGCTATGAAAATATGAGCAACTTGCGCATATTCTGTGCCGGCGAAGAGCAACTCTTCTTTAAAAAAGACTCAGCGGCGATCCTCATTCGTCGCCCTCAGCGGCGATCCTCTAACGCGTGGGCAATCGTGCCCAGATCCACATACTCCAGCTCGCTACCAATGGGCACGCCGCGCGAGAGACGCGTGACGCTCAAGCCTCGGCTTTTGAGCAAATTGCCCATGATGTGCGCTGTAGCCTCGCCTTCGGCGGTGAAATTCGTGGCGAGGATGACTTCTTGCACTTTCCCATCAGTCGCCCGATCAATCAGCTTTTGCGCACCAATCTCCTTCGGGCCCACGCCATCCAGCGGAGAAATCTTGCCCATGAGCACGAAATACAAGCCTTTGTAAGCGCCTGTGCGCTCCAGTGCCGCTTGATCAGCTGGCGTTTCGACCACGCAGAGCTTGCTGGCATCGCGCGTGGTATCGAGACAAGTATTGCAAATGTCGTTTTCGGTGAAGGTGTGGCAGCGCTGGCAGTGTTTGACGGCTTTGACAGCGCCTTCCAAGGAGCGAGCAAGCAACACCGCGCCTTCCCGATCATGCTGCATCAAGTGATACGCCATCCGAGCTGCCGACTTCGCGCCCACGCCGGGGAGGCGGCGCAAGGCTTCGATCAGGGAGCTGAGATTGTGGGTGTCGGGCATGAGCAGTTAGAAAGGCAACTTCATCCCCGGAGGCAAAGGCATGCCTGCCGTGAGTTTGCCCATCTTCTCCTGCGAAGTCTCTTCCGCCTTACGCACCGCAGCGTTGAAAGCTGCAGCCACCAAGTCTTCGAGCATGTCTTTGTCGTCAGCCAAGAGCGAGGGATCGATCTCCACGCGTTTGACGTCATGCTTGCAGGTCATCGTCACCTTCACCAAACCCGCACCGGATTCGCCGGTGACTTCGACGTTACCTAATTCATCCTGAGCTTTTTTCAGGTTGTCTTGCATGGCCTGTGCTTGCTTCATCAGGCCGGCGAGTTGTCCTTTGTTAAACATATCTTTCCTTCTTTCAAAACCTAAAAAATTAAACTGCTTTTATCGAGCCAGGCACGATTTTCGCACCCCAATCGGCCATGAGCGATTGCACCCATGGGTCTTGCGTAATGATGTCCTCGGCTTGCCTTTGGCGGGCTTCAAGTTTGGCAGTGTTGCGCTTCGCCCAAGAATCTTGAACCGGGCCGACTTCAATGACCAAGGCCTCTGATCGCCCCAGGGTTTGCAGCGCGGCTTGCAGCTCATCTCGCCCACCATCGCTCTTCAAGCTGGGCTGGCCAACGCGCAGCGTCAGGTGCGAAGCGCCCTTCTCCACGCACTGGCTTTGCACAGCGAGTTGCTGCACCAAGCCTTGCACAGCCTGCGCATCCAAAAGCTGCTGCACGAGCTGTACCCAAGCTTCATGATGCGCATCGGGCTCGACGACAGCAATGCGTGAATCGAGCCTGCTGCTGCCTGCGCCCTGCTCACGGATGGGCACGGCCATGAGGGTGGAGGGCTGTGCGGCAGCCGGTGCAACAGGCGCTATCGTTTCAGTAGCTGCTCGCGCAGATTCTATGCCGGCGATAGGCTGTTTTTGCTCTAAAACAGGCGTGGAAACTGGTTCTGGAGCATTTTGCGGCACTTCCGTTCGCCCTGAGCTGCCTGTCCTGAGCTCCGTCGAAGGGGTCGAAGGGCTAGCGTGGGCTTCGACAGGCTCAGCCCGAACGGAATGTGTTTCTTCAGATCGTTTCTGTTCAGTTGATGGAAGCGAAACTTCTTCAGTCTTCAGACTTTTTTTTTCAGCCTCGACTGCCACACCGCTTGCCATGTTCGCAGGGCGGAAACCTTTGGGCTTGAAGGCCAAGAGGCGCAGCAAGCTCATGGTGAGCCCAGAGTATTCATCGGGCGCTAAGCCCAACTCGCTTCGGCCGTGAATGGCGATACTGTACAAAAGCTGGGTTTCATCGGCAGGCATGAGGCCAGCCAAGCGAGCAATTTCCACCGCTTCGCTGTCTTGCACATCATGCGAATCTGGCACTTGCTGACAGACGGCCATGCGCTGCAACACACTGGCCATGTCTTCCAAGGTGGAAGCCGCGCTTAGACCGTTATCGCGCAAGGCATTGGCGATGTCAAAAATCGCTTTTCCGTCCCCTATCGCCAGCGCTTCAATCAAGCGAAACACATAGCTGCGATCCACCGCGCCGAGCATTTGGCGGACGTTCGCTTCGTTCAAACTGCCCGCGCCAAAAGCAATCGCTTGATCGGTGAGCGATAGAGCATCGCGCATCGAGCCACGCGCACCGCGAGAGATCAGACGCAGCGCGCCGTCTTCCGCTTGTACGTTTTCTTCCGACAAGACCTTGCGCAAATGCGCATGCACGGTCTCAGGCGCCATGGGGCGCAGACTGAATTGCAGGCAACGCGAAAGCACGGTGACCGGTACCTTTTGCGGATCTGTCGTGGCTAAAACGAACTTGAGATATTCAGGCGGCTCTTCCAGCGTCTTGAGCATGGCGTTAAACGCCGTGTTCGTGAGCATGTGCACCTCGTCGATCATGAAGACCTTGAAGCGCCCTTGCACGGGTTTGTACACCGCCTGCTCCAGCAGGCTTTGCACCTCATCTACGCCGCGATTGGAAGCTGCATCTAGCTCGGTGTAATCCACAAAGCGCCCCGCATCAATCGCACGGCACATCTCGCACACACCGCAGGGCTCAGCCGTGATGCCGCCCTGCCCGTCTGTGCCCACGCAATTGAGCGATTTGGCGAGGATGCGGGAAACTGTCGTTTTTCCCACACCGCGCGTGCCGGTAAACAAATACGCATGATGCAGCCGCTGCTGCGTGAGCGCATTACTCAGAGCCTGCACCACATGCTCCTGGCCCACCATTTCGGTGAAGCTCTTGGGGCGGTATTTGCGGGCGAGGACGAGATAACTCATAGGAAGCGATGATTCTAGCTGCCTCAATACATTGAGTCGGCACAGTTTCCGCCAAAATGTGGCATCGAATCAAAATCAATTGGAGACATGCATGAACCAAATCGACCTTCATGGCCGCCACGCCGTCATCACGGGCGGCGCATCTGGCTTGGGCTTTGCGAGCGCCCAGCGCATGATCGCCAGCGGCGCGCAAGTCACGCTCTGGGACATCAACGCCCAGCTTGCAGAACAAGCTGCTGCCCAGTTGGGCGCTGGTACGCGCTGGCAGGGGGTAGACATCACGAAAGAAGCCAGCGTCCAAACAGCCACCGAGAAAACACTTCGCCACGCAGGTGTGGATATTTTGCTCAACAGCGCAGGCATCACTGGGCCCAACATGAAACTGTGGGAGTACCAGCCCGCAGACTGGCGCGCAGTGATCGAGATCAATTTAACCGGCACTTACCTGTGTTGCCGCGCCCTAGTGCCCAGCATGCGCGAGCGCAACTACGGCCGCATCATCAATATTGCCTCGGTAGCCGGAAAAGATGGCAACCCGAACGCCAGCGCCTACAGCGCCAGCAAAGCCGCTGTGATTGGCCTGACCAAATCTCTGGGCAAAGAGCTTGTGGATGTGAACATACGCGTCAACTGCATCACCCCCGCCGCGATTGAAACGCCGATGTTTGATCAGATGAAACCGGAATTCATCGCGTTCATGAAATCAAAAATCCCAATGGGGCGATTCGGGCTGCCGGGTGAAGTGGCCAGCATGGTGGCCTGGCTTGCGAGCGAGGATTGCTCGTTTTCAACGGGCGCAGTGTTTGATTTGTCTGGAGGCCGGTCAACCTATTGAGAGTGCCAGCTTCAGAAGATGAAGCTTTGCCTGTTTTCGCTGATCTATCAAATCAACGGAAGTAGCCAGAATAACCAATGCTGACCACATTGCCTTGATGACGATAAGGGCGTGGCTGGTTGTACCAGACTTGGGGATAGGCAAGATGCTGCGGCTGCAAGCCCGGGTGCAGATGAGAATAGGCGTGTGGGCGAGCGTAGATGTAAGCAGGCGCTTGGATCACCACAGGCGCTGGGCGCACATAAGCGACTTGCGGATGCTGCACATAAACCGTGGAGCTTTCCACAATCACGGGCTGAGTAAAAACAGGCGCTTGCGAGATAGGCCGAACAACTGCCGGCGCAGGCTGCACGGGAGCTGCAGGCGCGCCGCCCACTGGCGTCACTTGCAGGCTCACAAAAGGCCCTGGATCTTGTGGCAACTGCACCTGATACTGCTTGCCATTGAATTCATAGACCACGTTGTAGCCCGAAGCGCGGTTTTCGTAGAAAGTTTGCGTGGTGCAGCGCTGCACATTCTGCGTGTTGGCCTGCGGTTGGCCACCTTCGATGTTGTTGCCCAAAATAGCGCCGCCGACGATACCGATCATGGTGGCGGCTGCCCGCCCACTGCCGTTGCCCACCGCATTGCCCATTGCGCCACCAGCGATACCGCCCATCAGCGCCCCCGCGCCAGATTTTTGCTGGGTTTGCGTGGTAACTTGCTCATTGGAACAAACTTGGCGCGGCACAGCCACTTGGTTGTAAACCGGCGTCGAGGAGATCACGCGCCCTTGTTCTTGCGCAAAAGCAGCGCCAGAAGCGGCAAATGCAGCCACGGTCAAAGCGCCGAAAGCGAGGTGTTGAGGCAGTTTCATGGGATTCTCCTAGGCATGCGCACCACTTAAGTGCTGTTATAACGCTTGGCAGCTTGTTTGCGCCGACAGATGAAGTCGTTTGAAATGTAAAGCTGGCAGAAAGTTCCTAGGCTGGATAAAACCAGCATCTGAATGATGGCGTTCAGCCACCAGCCAGCCACTTACGGCGCAGCCAAGCTCAGCTCGGCGCGTGGCGACCATTTCTCCTGGCTAGCGACAGCTTTTGCAGCGCCCAAGAACAAGCGATCTGAGGGCAAGCCTAAGCCAGATAAATGATCTCGCACTGCCACGCCGCGTGCCAAGGCGAGCTCTTGCATGGCTTGTTCCGTCACGGGCAGGCTGGCCAGTAAAAGCGCTTCCATCTCGGCGACAGGAATATCTTTGGCCATGCCGATGGCGTTGCGCGGTTTGGGTACGTCGGATCTTTTGTACACCTCTTTGAGCAGCGCAGGGTATTCAGCTTCGCTCACGGTGATCGCCGCAGTTTGCGTGGCGCTGCCAGAGCTACCGCTGGCCACCACATTGCGGCGCTTTTCAGCGGCCACCAAGGCTTTGAGCCGCTCTTTTTTGTAGCCTTCGCGCTCAACTTCCAAGTTGGCTTGGCCGATCACCGTCATCTTCAAATTCGGGCGATCCTGCATGGCTTTGGCCACTTTTTCCAACCCCGGTTTAGCAGCGACGGAAAGCGCCGCGCTGCCCGCAGCAAAACTCACCTGCCCCAGCTCATCGCCGCCGCCGCCAAACGCACTGGCCAGCAGGGAAAACGGAGAGGTAATCGCTTTCACGACCAAATTGATGATGAGCTTGAAGACAATCGGCCCAATAGAAAACTGCGGATCATTGATCGAGCCTTGGATCGGCAAATTGATATCGATCACGCCATTGCGATCAGCCAGCAGCGCAACTGCCAGCTTCACCGGCAGGCTATTGGGCGCACCTTCCACCTTGTCGCCAAACTTGATCTGATTGAGCACGATTTTGTTGGAAGCCGTGAGCTGGCCATCGGGCTTTACAAGATAGGCCACATCCACGCTCAGCTTGCCGCGCTCAATGCCATGCCCGGCATATTTCACGCTGTAGGGAGAGAGCGGCGCAAGCTCTAGATCGCGCACTTTGCCCGTAATGTCTAAAGCCAAAGGCTTGGCCAGCGGATTGAGCTTGCCCAAAATCTCCAGCGATGCCGTGCCCTCGGCTTTGCCGCGCAGCTCCAGCTCGGCCATCTGCACCGTACCTGCCACGGGCTGCGAGGAGAACGCACCCAGCTTTCCGGTGAGCTCGCTCAAATTGGCGGCGTAATTCGGTTTGATAAAGCGATCGGCGAAAAACACCTTGCCATTGATCAAGCTCACAGCGCCCACATTGATGATCGGCTCTGTATTGCTCGAAACGCTGCTTGAAGCGCTGCTTTGAGAGGAAATAGTGCCGCTCGCCGGCATAGAATCTGCGCGAGCAGCTATGGTTTTGGTAGTGTCTGGCGAGCTCGCATTGGATTTCAGAATATCCGCTAAGTTGATGCGGCCTTGCTCGCTCACCAGGATGCGGGCGAAGAAATCGGTGAGCGCTGCTTCGCCAATATCTAATTTCAAAGCAGCGCCAGGATTCATATCCACGGCTAGCGCTTTCACATTCAAAGCCTTCCAGCTCAGCAGTTCATCACCTGCCACTGCGCCTGAAGAAGCGGCCAATGCAGCGCCGCGCAGCGTGGTTTGCAGTTCTTCAGCGAGCACGTCACCGTTGACTTTGAGCTGCAAGCCTTGTGGCGTTTGCGCCATTTGCAGCTTGCCGCTAAAGCCCGCATCCAAACGAAGCAGATCAATATTGAGCGCATCTGCAAAATACGGCTCAAAAGCGTGAATAGGCAGGCGGCTGAGCTTGCCATCGAGCTGCATGGCCAGCGGTGCAAGCGCGAGTTGGCCTTTGATCTCGATCTTGCCTGCCTCGCCAGCCGCCTTCCCGCCCTCGCCTGCCTGAGCAAGTGTTGCGCTAAGGCTCACAGGCATGGCTTTGGCAGAGAGCTTGTCACCATCGAGATCAAAGCCGCTCAGCTTGGCTTTGAGCTGGCTGATATCGAGCAACACTGGCTTGGCTGAGCCAGCAGCTGGCGCGCGATCTACAAAACCGAGCTGGGGCGCATCTAGGCTGATCTCCCCCAACGTGATCTTCCAAGGCTTGGCGGGTGCGGTTTCCTTAACGAGCGAATTCGTCGCAACTACGGGCGAAGCTTTGAGCCAGTCTTGCACCATCCAGCGCCCTTGGGCATCGCGCTCCACACGGGTTTGCACGCCGGTGGCCGCGATTTTTGCGAGATTCACCGTTTGCGACAGCAGATCAATTTGGCCGCCTTCAAGGCTGAGCATCTTTAGCTGCGCCAAGCGCTCTTTGCCTTTGGCCAGCTGCGCATTGGCCACTTGCGCCTTGGGCAGCGAGATTTGCAGTGCGGGCTTTTGCCCACCCTGCCCGGCCTGCCAAAGCACGCCTGCTTGCGCATCAGCCATGCCGCTGAGGCTTGGTGTGAGTACGCCTCCCACATAGGGCGCGAGCTGCGCCAGCGGCAGGCCGGAGAGCGCAGCCGTGATGCTGGCCTGCGCATCAGTGGCCGTGCCGCTGAACGTTAAACTGCCCTGCGCCACTTGGCTGCTGCCTTCAAAAATGATCGGCTTATCCGCAACGAATGGCCAAGAGATTTGCTTGGCTTCGATGCTCAAAGCTTGCGCGGTTAGAGCTGCACGCGGCTGAGTGCTGTCATCGGCCCAAGTGACCGAGCCATTTTGAAGGGTAACGCGTTCAACGCTGATCTGCCAAGCGCTTTGAGAGGTATTTTTAGAGTCTTTTGGGCTACTGGCCGGCATGGAATGTGCGGGAGCAGCTTCTTTTTTGATAGCAGAGCTGTTGCGCGCTAGGAAGCTCATTTGCCCTGCTGCATTTCGCCGCAATGCAAGAGAGGGCTCTTGTAGCGCGATGGATTCAAGCGAGACGATGCCGGACAGCGGCCGCACATCTTTTGCCAATACGCTCAGAGTTTTCAAATTCAAGAGAGGTGATTTCGAGGCATCTTGCAAAGCCAAATTGTTGGCCTGCAGCTGCCCAGTGAGGCGCACAGCAGGCTTGGGATTTTGTTCAAAGGCCAGCGTCAGGTCAGCACCCAACACAGCCGAGACCAGCTTCACAGGCAAATTGGCCGGGAGATAGGGCAGATACGGCGCGAGATCGAGCGAGCGGATCGTGATCTGGGCATCCGTCTTGCGAGTTTGCACGAAAGGCGTGCTCTCGCCGGTGCTGTCAAAGCGGCTGCCATTGAGGGAGAAGGCCAAGCGCGGCTGAGTTTTTACGGCGCGCTGCGCTGCCAGTGTGCTTAGAAAAGGCAGACTCAAGTGCAAATCGCTCAGCTGATGGGTCTTGCCCACCGGCCGATCTTCAAAGCTGAGCGCGATGTCTTTGAGATCAATGTTGTAAATGGCAAACTGCGGCGGCTCACTGCTTGGCTTCTCAGGCTTGGGCTGAGCAGCGATTTTTGCAAGGATGTCGTCGAAGTCATACTTGCCACCGCCCAAATGCACCACATTCCCGCGCACGCCCTCGATCTGCACGCTATCAATCACAGGCGCCAAGCGCAGCAGGCTTTGCAGCTCAGCATCGACATACACGCGGCCAATTTTGAGTTGATCTCTAGAGCCACCCTGCCCCGCGATCACAACATCGCGCAGCGTGAGCTCCAAGCTCCAAGGTTTGAAATCAATCTCGCCAATGCTGAGCTTGCGCCCCAGCTGTTCAGAGGCGATTTTTTCGGCTTGCGATTTCAAAACGGGCGGCACGACAGCCCAAGCCAGAGCCCAAAGCGCTAGCAAGCCGCACACGCCATAGGCCAGCCATTTTGGCCATCTGCGCGCTGCGGCGGCCTTTGTTGTTTGTGTCTCCATGCCAGTATTGTGGCGGCAAGTCAGCCAGCTTTTGCCTCAAAAAACAGAAAGCCCGGAGAAATCAGGTCTGAAACCTCGATTCCTACCGGGCCCGGTGGCTCAGCAAGGCTGCATGCCACCTCGGGATGCTGAGCGCAGAGCTTGATGTCTGGCCAGCGTTGCAGGCAAGGAATTGCCCGCAAGGAGGTGTCGAAGCAAGTTCGACATTTACAACTCTACGCCTGAGGCTGCCAGCAATCAAGTGAAATTTTTCAATCGCGCAACCCGTCTGTATGGCGCTGGGCTATGAGCAATAAATTGCAAAAATGCTTGGCTTTTCCCAAGGAGGTGGTCTTTTAAATCGCTGCAAAGCGAAAAGACAACAAAAAAGCCAGCAAAGCTGGCTATGATTGATTCATGTTTTGGTGCCCAGAAGAGGACTCGAACCTCCACGACTCTCATCGCTAGTACCTGAAACTAGTGCGTCTACCAATTCCGCCATCTGGGCTATTTTCAGAAGTAAGGATTGTATATCAAAGCCACCCCTAAATTTGCAGCCAACGCCCCGAGCAGCGCTGCAATCAGCGAAGAAATAGAAGGCACCGTGCAAGGCCACCGCGATGGCCACGGATTTGTGCAGCGCGATGATGGCGAAGGCGATATTTATTTGCCGCCCAATGAAATGCGCGCTGTGCTTCACAAAGATCATGTGAAAGTGCGCATCGTGCGGCAAGATCGCCGAGGCCGCCCTGAAGGTCGCGTCACAGAAATTTTAGAGCGCCCCAAAGGCCCGATCATTGGCCGCTTGCTGCAAGAAGGCGGCGTATGGCTGGTGGCGCCGGAAGACAAGCGCTATGGCCAAGATGTGCTGATCCCCAAGAGCGGCACAGGCAATGCGAAGACGGGGCAAGTGGTGGTCGTGCAGCTCACCGAGCCGCCATCTCTGTATGGCCAACCCGTTGGCCGCGTGACAGAAGTGCTCGGCGAGATGGACGATCCGGGCATGGAGATTGAAATTGCCGTGCGCAAATACAGCGTGCCGCATGTGTTCTCCGATGCCACGCTAGATGAAGCGCGCAAGCTGCCGGATAAGGTACGCCCACAGGATAAAAAAGGCCGCGTGGATTTGACCGATGTGCCACTCGTGACGATTGATGGCGAAGATGCGCGTGATTTTGATGATGCAGTGTATTGCGAGCCGGCGAAGGTGGGGCGTGGCAAAGGTTGGCGTTTGCTCGTTGCGATTGCTGATGTGTCGAATTACGTGCAAACCGGCGCGCCGATTGATGTGGATGCTTATGACCGCGCCACCAGCGTGTATTTCCCGCGCCGCGTGATACCGATGCTGCCGGAGAAACTCTCGAACGGGCTGTGTTCACTCAACCCCAGCGTTGAGCGCCTGTGCATGGTTTGCGACATGCTTGTTACCGCCAAGGGCGATGTTCATGCTTATCAGTTTTATCCCGCAGTGATGTTTAGCCACGCGCGCTTCACGTATACCGAAGTGGCTGCTATTCTTGCCAACACCAATGGCACAGAAGCGAAGAAACGCAAACAAAGCGGCTTTGACAGCGTGCCACATTTGCTCAATTTGGCTGATGTGTACCGGGCCCTACTCTCTTCGCGTGGCACGCGTGGCGCGATTGATTTAGAAACGGTCGAGACGCAAATCGTTTGCGATGAATCCGGCCGCATTGAAAAAATCATCCCACGCACCCGCAACGAAGCCCACAAGCTGATCGAAGAAGCCATGCTGGCTGCCAACGTCTGCTCGGCTGATTTCATCTTGAATGCGAAAAAGACCGGCCTCTTCCGCGTTCACGAAGGCCCCACGCCTGAGAAAAAAGAAGTACTGCGCCAATACCTGCGCGGCATGGGCATCAATGCGAGCTTGAGCGACGATCCCACGCCCGCAGAATTCCAAGCGATCTCGATTTCCACTAAAGATCGCCCCGAAGCCCAGCAAATTCACACCATGCTGCTGCGCTCCATGAGCCAAGCGATCTACACGCCGATCAACAGCGGCCACTTCGGCTTGGCTTATGAGGCCTACACGCATTTCACCTCGCCGATCCGCCGCTATCCCGATCTGCTCGTGCATCGCGTGATCAAATCGATTTTGGCGAAGACGACTTATAAGCTCCCTACCCTCCCGACACCCGGCGAAGCTGTGGAGCAATTCAAGAAGCGCCTGGCCTCTCGCAAGAAGAAAAGCGCAGATTTTGAAAAGCGCACTGGCAAAGCTGCAACCGAGGCGAGCACGAAGAAGTCCAGCGCCGAGCAAACCGCCTGGGAAGCCGCCGGCCTGCATTGCAGCGCCAACGAGCGCCGCGCCGATGAAGCCAGCAAAGATGTGGAAGCCTGGCTCAAATGCAAATACATGAAAGAGCATTTGGGCGAGGAGTATTCGGGTACGGTCACTGCTGCCACCAGCTTCGGCTTGTTTGTCACTTTAGATGCGATGTACGTCGAAGGCTTGGTGCACATCACCGAGCTCGGCGGCGAATACTTCCGCTTCGATGAAGTGCGCCAAGAGCTCAGAGGTGAGCGCACAGGCATCCGCTACGCCCTCGGCTCACGGGTTCGCGTGCAAGTCAGCCGCGTTGACCTTGACGGCCGCAAAATCGATTTCCGCCTGGTGCGCGAAGGCGAAGTCATGCGAGTCGGCGGCAGCCCAGGCGCAGCCGGCCAGCCCGCTATCCCCGGCGGCTACATCCGCATGGATGCCGACGACCGAGCCACTGGCCGCCCGCAGAACAAGAGCAGCAAGAAAACAGCCGCCAAAACCAGCAAACGATCAGCAGCCGAGCGCACTCAGCGCAATCTCTCGCCGATTGCGTCGCTGAAAGCTGCGGTGAAGAAGGCGGCGAAGAAGAACGCAAAAAGGTCTCGCCGATAAATCTTGCTTCCGCCATCAGTAGATCATTTGCACATAAGCTCATGACCAAACCCTAGCTAGCTCAGGCCACAATGGCCTCTGCCATTTTTTATTCTGGAGCATTCATGAAAATCGAAACCATTGCCGTTCACGGCGGCTATACGCCTGATCCCACCACCAAAGCTGTGGCTGTGCCGATCTATCAAACGGTGGCTTATGCGTTTGACAACACGCAGCATGGTGCGGATTTGTTTGATCTGAAGGTGGCGGGCAATATTTACAGCCGCATCATGAACCCGACCAATGGCGTACTGGAAGCGCGCATTGCTGCGCTGGAAGGCGGTGTGGGCGCGCTGGCTGTGGCCTCAGGCATGGCGGCGATCTCGTATGCGATTCAGACGATCACGGAAGCCGGCGACAACATCGTCTCCGCCTCCACGCTCTATGGCGGCACATACAACTTGTTTGCCCACACCTTCCCGCAAATGGGCATTGAAGTGCGATTTGCAGACTATCGCGATCCGGCATCGTTTGCCAAACTGATCGACGCGCGCACCAAAGCGATTTACTGCGAATCGATTGGCAATCCGCTGGGCAACGTGACCGATATTGCTGCTTTGGCCAAGGTCGCGCATGAGCATGGCGTGCCTTTGATTGTGGATAACACCGTGACCAGCCCGTATCTGTGCCGCCCGTTTGAGCATGGCGCGGATATCGTGGTGCATTCGCTCACGAAGTATTTGGGCGGCCATGGCACGACGATTGGCGGCGCAGTGGTGGATTCTGGCAAATTCCCTTGGGCAGAGCACAAAGCGCGCTTCAAGCGCTTGAACGAGCCTGATGTGAGCTACCACGGCGTGGTGTACACCGAAGCGCTTGGCCCCGCAGCTTACATTGGCCGCTGCCGCGTGGTGCCGCTGCGTAATATGGGCGCGGCGCTTAGCCCCATGAATGCCTTCCAAATCCTGCAAGGCATCGAAACCCTGGCTTTGCGCATGGATCGCATTTGCGAAAACGCCGTGAAAGTGGCCACGCATTTGCAAAAGCATGCGAAGGTCGCGTCAGTCAACTACGCTGGTTTGCCTGATCATGCCGATCACGCCTTGGTCAAGAAAATGATGGGTGGCCGCGCGTCGGGCATCATCAGCTTCACGCTCAAGGGTGCTGAAGGGCGAGAGGCAGGCGCAAGATTCCAAGATGCACTCAAGCTGTTCACGCGTTTGGTCAACATCGGCGATGCCAAATCCTTGGCATGCCACCCCGCCTCCACCACCCACCGCCAGCTCAACCCGCAAGAGCTGGCCAAAGCCGGCGTGAGCGAAGGCATGGTGCGCCTGTCGGTCGGCATCGAGCATATTGACGATTTGCTGGCTGATTTGGATCAGGCGTTAGCAGCGGTTTAATTTTTTATCGCTTTGCTTTGAAGCATCCGATCGTGTACGGATACTCTAAGGTGAAGCGGTAGTGGTACATCTGCTTCACCTCTCCATCGATGCGCACATTGCCGACTGTGCCGTGGCATTCGTCGAGATCGGCATTCGTGATGCGCTTGCCGCCCTCGCCCTCACCTCCACTGAATGGCCCGAGGATGGGGTAGCCGTCTAGCATCCAGCCGACGGGCTCGTCGTGTGCGTAGGCGCGGCCTGAAGCGTCTTTGGCCAAGCAGGGCGACCAATCGTGATAGTGGTATTGCCCAGTGCGCTCTGGGTGGCCGTTGCAGGCATCTTGGATTTCATAGGCGGGTGCGTCGCGGCCTGCGAGGTCGAAGGCATTGAAGATGGCTACTCCTGACAGTGCAAAGCCAATCATGCCTAGTGGCACACAGCCCGGTTGCGCGGCAGCTTGCGGCTCAGCAGATAAGCGCAGCAGCACAGTTTGTTCGCGGATGCTATTGGGGTTGCGGTCGTATTGATAGGCCTTCGATTCGGGGCGCACAGGGAATTGGCCGCTGGCATGCGTGGGCAAATTGTTGGCTCGCACGATGCGCTCATTGCCTTCGCGGGTGATGGTGATCGCGGCATTAGGCCAATTCACGCTGCCCTCCACTTGCGGCTTGGCGCTTGGCTCCCAAGTGGCGCCAGTTTTATCAATCCATTCGCCCACGCGATGCGCGCCACCGCCGCCCGGAAAGCGCGAGCTGCATGCCATCACATAGCCTTGGCGCGGCGTGGTGCTGATTTTGCCGTCACCGAGCGGAAGACGCTGCGCCACTGGGTTTGCGGGCTTCGCATGCAGAGCGGCATCGTGAGCAAAGCTCAGATGAGTGCTCGCTAGAGCGCCGAAAGCAACTGAAATGAGGGAGAGACGAAATACTTTCATATGCTATAAAAACAATAGCTACTCGCGCAGCAAATATCCCAGTAATCAGGCAATAATTGCATAAAAATGCCTGATATCAAGTCTGTTTTCAAGCGCTTTACCGATTCTTTACCGACATGGTCAAACGCAAACGTGCTAATCGCTCCATGGCCTGACGGTAACGCGCTCTGCGTTGCTGTGAAACGTGCCAAAGGTTTACTATCGTTGTCGTGAGCGGCTTCCCCCCTAGGTGAACGCGAACGGGGCCTCAGGGCTTGACTTGCGCAGCTAGCCGAGTGACAAATCCGGTGATGTCTTGTCGCACCTGCGCAGCCTCTGCTTCATGCAGTAGGTCATGCAACGCCGATTCATAGAGTTTGAGGGTTTTGTCGGCGCCGTCTGCTTGCGTGGCGAGATCGCGGCTGCCGGCTGGGGGGGTGACTTGGTCTGCCGTGCCGTGCAAAATCAGCAGCGGCAGCTTGACGGAAGCGAAGCGTGGCCGGGCGGCATCGATGCCGTTCAGAATCGTGGCAACGGTGCGGGCGGGCACTTTTTCTTGGCTGATCAGCGGGTCTGCGGCCAGCGCTGCCAAGGCTTGCGGCTGGCGGGTCACTTTGGTTTCGTCGATTTTTTCGAGCGGCAAGCCGGGCACCAAAGTGGCTAGCGTTTTGACGACGGTCAACTGAGCCGCGCTAGCGCTATCGGGCAATTTCAAGGCTGCGCTGCTGACGATCAAGCCCTTGAGCGATGCTTCGTTGGCCAGCGCATAGTGCAAAGCCACCAAGCCACCCATGCTGTGGCCATACGCGAACACGGGCGTATTCGGATGGCGCTTGCTGGCCTCTTGCGCTATGAGGCGCATATCGCCCGCCAATTGCTCGGCAGAATCCACCCGCTGCGCTGCGCCGCCCGAAGCGGCATGACCGCGCTGATCCCAGGCGAAGACGGCGATGCCCGACTGATTGAGCGCCTGCGCCAAGGCTTCGTAGCGCCGCGCGTGGTCGTGAATACCATGCGCGACGATCACCACGCCAACCGCGGGTTTGCCGCTGGGCTGCCACGCGTAGCCCTGCAGGCAATTGCCGTCTGCGGCCGTGACGCGAAAGCTCGCAAAGTTGCCCGCTGGCGCTGCCGCCGCGCATGCGCCAACGGAGGGGCGGCTGCCAAAAAATGCCAACGCGCTGACAGCAACGGCCAGCAAGCCCAATGCGGCCAGCGGTATTTTGAAGAGTTTGCGCATATGAATCCTTTGAGGAGTGGAGGTGTCCGGTTTTGCCGGATGGGCTGTGGACACCGTGGCGATTCTGATTCATAATATTTATGGCATCAATGTTTATAATTTTAATACAGTCATATCGTTTTGGATAGCAATGACTCTTGAACAACTGCGCGTGTTTGCAAAAGTGGTTGAGGCCGGCAGTTTCACGGCTGCCGCTGATGTGCTGGGCATGCAGGCGAGCAATGTG
>JAAFJC010000064.1 GCA_013297925.1 Comamonadaceae bacterium | reverse complement strand
TCGCTTGCAGCCTCGGTAGGCTTGTTGGAAGCTCGTGGCCCCAATCTCGGGCATCCGCACAGCAGCGGCATCAATGGCTCGCGCCATGGCCACATGCGAGAGTTGCGCACCCAACACGCCGGGCGGCCATACCGAACGCTCTACGCCTTTGACCCGCGCCGCATGGCTATTTTGCTGATTGGCGGCGACAAAACAGGCAAGGAGCGCTGGTACGAAGAGCATGTGCCTATCGCCGATAGGCTTTATGACGATCATCTTGCGCAATTAAAGCGCGAAGGAGAAGTGTGATGGCTAAGAAATTTTCTGAATTGCGCGCTAAGCTGCCACCCGCAGTGCGTCAACAGGCTGAGCGGCAGACTCAAATCATGCTCGCTGAAATGCCCCTGCATGAGCTACGCCGCGCGCGAGGTCTATCGCAGAAAATGCTGGCCGAAGCCTTACACGTCCAACAGCCCTCGGTTGCAAAGCTAGAGAGGCGAACGGATATGTACATCTCGACATTGCGCAGTCATATTGAAGCGATGGGGGGCGAGCTACAGGTGATTGCGAAGTTTCCAGATGGAACGGTGAAGATCAATAATTTTGCGGAATTAGCATAAAACACCACCAAGCATATGACTGATGATGAGCACCGCTACCCGATTGAATTACAGATTTCAATCAATGATTTTGTTAATTGCGGATGGAAAGATGCGCTTGAGAAAACAACGCGAAACGGCTATTCAGCAATGTGGCAAGCGCTCTCGAATGCAGCACGCATTGCTACAGAAACTGGTAGGGCTGAACAAGGTAAGGTGCTTTGGTTATTGGCGGATGCTTGTTCAATGATGCTGGCCCCCTTAAGCCAGAATGAGCCCTTCAAACCTTTTGCCGTTCTCAGAGATAAACGATCGGTGATTGCAGATGATTTTCATGAATCAGACATTACCTTTCTCAAAGAGATTGTTGATGCAGCAGATGACAACTTATTAAAGGCACGTCTTGCCGATTTGATTTGGCTAAAAGGCAAACCCCGCGATGTCGCATTTGCAATAAAGGCTATTGATGCATATCGGTCAATTCCGCTGGATGCGGAGACGTGGATTTCTGACGGAAAAGAATGTTGGCAGCGCGCTCTTGCTTTGGCGCAAATGTTGGGCAATGGCGCGGGTGTGCGTCTACAGGAAATGGAAGTGTCAATACTCAATGCCTTTGATGACACAGCTGCTGTAAATGGATTTTTTGCTCTTTGGCTAGCCGATCTGCTGAAAGCAAACAGATTGGGGCGCGCCTCACTGGCGCTAGTAGCGAACAAGCTGGAGCTGTTGGCCATTGGTTTTAATAGCGATTTGGAACTGAATAAGGCCAGAAGCTATTTCTCAGCCGCAGCAAATTGGTTTAAATTGGCCTCGGATGAAGACAAATCAGTTGCAATGACTGTCCAGGTTGCAGAGTGTTGGGTCAAAGAAGCAGTCAGTCGAATTTCATCTAGCGATTCAAGTCATGCGGTCGCAGCCAGCTTCTACGAGAATGCGATCCAGACTTATCGACAGATTCCTCGAGCCAGGCGGGTGGCGCTCCGTGTGGATGAACGAATTGAACAGTTGCGGGTTCAACTTAGCAATTCAGGTCAGCAATCATTGGAATCGATGGGAGTGATTCGCTCACCTGGAGTCGATATTTCAGAGCTTATAAAAGTTGCAAGAGACGCGGTAACTAACAAATCAACGATGGAAGCTCTTCAAGCGTTTACTAATTTACATCGAGGAGCCAGTGCAGATGAGTTGCGACAAGAGGTAATCCAGAGAATGAGGAAATCCCCTTTACAAGCGCTATTTGCTTCGAGCACGCTAAGTCGTGACGGAAGAGTCATAGCAAAACGCCCGGGAATGAGCTTAAGTGGTGAATTAACTGAAGCGGATGAAATAGCTATCCGCGCCGAAATGATCCGTGACCACGGAATTCTGATGAGTATTGTTGTCCAAGGCTATCTCTTGCCAGCGCTTGACATCTTGGTGCTGGAACACCGTTTGAGCGAAGCGGCCTTTATTGATTTGGCTTTCCAATCTCCTATCGTTCCAAAGGATCGCGTTGGATTGATTGGAAAAGCACTGTTTGCCGGCTACGAGCGCGATTTCATTACCGCTTTGCATATTTTGATTCCGCAAATTGAGCACATGGTTCGTGTTCATCTCAAGAACAGTGGAGCTCAGACGACGAATCTGGATATCAATGGGATTGAAAACGAGAACGGGATGAGCACTTTGATGGATCATCCAAATGCAGAAAAGGTTTTTGGAAAAAATATTACCTTTGAGCTGCGTGCGCTTTTCTGCGATGCATCAGGCCCCAATCTGCGCAATGAGCTGGCGCATGGTCTTCTTACCGAAGATAACTGCAATTCAATACCTGCAATCTACTCATGGTGGTTCGCTTTGAAACTTGTTTTTCTTGCTTGGTGGAATACCGCTCACAAAGCAAAAGAAAGCAATGTCGGAGCAGGCGGAGCAGCTTGATGACAATGCGTAGTGCAGCATAGCAAGCCCGATCCACATTTCTCCCTACGGAAAACTTAGATGTCATAGCGCCGCGCTAGCTCCGTGATTAGTGGCAGGCGAATAGTACTTTTTTGATAGCATGCCGCGCAATATCTATGCCGGCGAACAGCTATTTTTCTTCTTTAAGCCCCATGCAAAGCCACTACTCAGCTCATTCGACCATGCTAGGCCGCAGTTTCTAAACGCAAGCTCTAAGTCGAATCTCCAGCTGCCCCAATCACATAAAGCCCACCGCCGGGGTTAGGCTCGTCGGTCAGCACATAAAGCCGGCCATCCGGGCCTTGCACCACATCGCGGAAGCGGGAGAAGCCGTTGAAGAGTTTTTCTACTGACGCGACTTTGCTGTTGGCCCTATCATTGGTGAGCGTTAAGCGGGCTAGGTGGAGGCCTCTTAGGGAG
Source organism: Comamonadaceae bacterium (assembly GCA_013297925.1). Taxonomy (GTDB): domain Bacteria; phylum Pseudomonadota; class Gammaproteobacteria; order Burkholderiales; family Burkholderiaceae_C; genus JANMDU01. Next base: position 17,356 of record JAAFJC010000064.1, on the reverse strand, counting down.
CCGACGAAGAGGCTTCCTTTCCAATTCGGATACTTGGTTCCCGTATAGAACGTCATGCCAGATGGAGCGACAGTTTCTTGCCAGTAGTAAACCGGTTGCTCCATGCCTGCTTTGGCCGTGCCTTCGCCGGCCTTTCCGCCTGAATATTCCGTGCCGTAGCTGATGACGGGCCAGCCATAGTTTTTTCCGGCATCTACCATGTTGATTTCGTCGCCGCCGCGCGGGCCATGATCTACGACCCAGAGCTGGCCGGTTTCCGGATGCAGCGCCGCGCCTTGCACATTGCGATGCCCAAGAGACCAGACCTCGGGAGCCCAGCCTGGTAATTTTGGATTGCCGGGCGCTGCGGTGCCATCGCGATTGATGCGGATGATCTTGCCAATGTAGGTCTCGGGTTTTTGAACCTCGCCCTTCAAGCCTCTATCTTGCCAACTTTGCCTATCGCCCGTGGTGACGAACAGATGGTTGCCGCGATCAAACACGAGTCGCGCTCCGTAGTGGCTGTTTTCTTGGCCAATCACGTTTTGCCGAAAAATGACCCTGCCATTTTCTAGAGCTGTTTGTGCCTCGTTCAGGCGAGCGCGGAAGACGGATGTCACCGTGCCGCCCCCGCGTGCTTCGGTGAATGCCATGAAGACAAAGCGATTGGTGCGAAATTCAGGATCGATAGCGATTCCAAGCAATCCGCCTTCGCCATTGTTGACTGATTCTGGTGTGCCGGTGATGGGTGGAAGTAGTCTTTTGTCGTTGATGATCACTCTGCGCAAGCGGCCAGAACGCTCCGTGACAAGCGCGCTGCCGTCAGGCAGAAACGCAAGCCCCCAAGGATGGTCTAGGCCTTTGGTGATCGTGACCAACGCGGGGGCTTGCTGGCCGCTAGCCCAGCGAGGGATAGCGGCGCAAGCGCTTGTGGACAGGAGAAGAGTGCGGCGGTTGATGGAAGCCATAGCGCGCTTGAATGCTAGGCCATTTGGAAAGGCAGTGCGCGTAAGCGCTTGCCGCTGATCGAGGCAATGGCGTTAGACATGGCTGGTGCAACCGTTGGTATGCCAACTTCTCCAATGCCGCCGGGCGCGTTGTCAGTGGGCATGACTTTGACGTTGACCCGAGGCGTTTCGTTGGCTCGTATCACTTGGTAGTCGTGAAAATTGCTTTGCTGAAATTCACCATTTACTACGGTGAGCTTTTCTTTCAGCGCAGCAGACACGCCCCACACAGCGCTGCCTTCGATTTGGCGAGCAATGTTGCCAGGCTGCAATGCAACGCCGCAATCCACAGCGCTCCAAATCTCATGCACGATGATGTTGCTGCCGCTCACTGACACATCGACGATCATGGCGCAGTGTGAATTCCAAATATCAGAGTAGGCCAAGCCGAGCGCGCGGTTGCCTTTGGCTTTGCCGCCATCCCACTTGGCCATCTTGGCTACTTCGCGCAGCACGGCTTGCGCGCGCGGCTGCTTGGCGAGCAGGCCAATGCGGTATTCGAGAGGATCTTTGTTGGCGTTGCGTGCCAGTTCATCGATCACGGATTCAATGGCGAATTTGGTGTAGCCGCCGCCTACGCCGCGCCAGAAGCCAGCATCCACGCCGCGCTGCTCGCGCAGGTATTGCCCCAGTCGGTGGTCAACGCCGTAGTTGACTTCGAAGCCTTCACAAACTGGCTCATCTTTGCCACCGCCACCTTCAAACGCAGGAGGCAGGAAGCGGGCAAAGATAGATTCACCCACCATTTTGTGTTTCAAAGCAATGAGATTGCCTTGGCTGTCAACACCCGCAGAAATGTGCTGCGCGATCATCGGGCGCACCTTGTCTCCCGCCACGTCATCTTCACGGCTCCACACTGCTTGCACGGGTGTACCGGGCATGGCTTTGGCTACGAGCACGGCATCGAGCACAAAATCCACCTCGATGCGCCGCCCAAAAGCGCCGCCCATCAGAGTAATGTTGACCGTGATGTCTTCCGGCTTGAAGCCGCCCAAAGGAGAACTGGATGCGCCGATCACCGTGGTGGCCGCCTGGGATGGCGCCCACACTTCGAGCTTGCCGTTGCGCACCAGTGCCGTTGCGTTCATCGGCTCCAAACACATATGCGCAACATGCTCGGTGGTGAACGTGGCCTCGATGCGTTTGGCTGCGGATTTCAACGCGTTTTCGGTATCGCCATGTGAGCCCATCACCACGCCGTTATCAGTTGGGTTTTTCGCCCTCGCAACAAATTCAGGCAGAGCCTTGTTTGTCGAGTAGCCGCGGGCTTTGGATGTGTTTGTCCATGTGACTTTGAGTGCGCGCTTGGCCTGCAAGGCAGCCCATGTATTGTCGGCCACCACGGCAATACCGTAGGGCAGGCGCACCACATTTCGCACGCCCTTGATGGCTTTTGCCGCGGTATCGTCCACTGACACAGGTGTTTCGCCATGCACAGGCGCGCGCAAAACAGAGGCGAAGAGCATGCCCGGCTGGCGCTGATCAATGCCATATTTGGCTTGGCCAGTGACTTTGTCGAAGCCATCGACGCGCGGCAGATCTTTGCCAATCAAGCGGAAGTCTGCAAATTTTTTGAGTTGAGATTTGTCAATCACGGGCATCGTCGCTGGCGCAGTTGCAAACGCCGCGATCTCGCCATAGCTCAGGCGCCTGCCGCTGGCTGCGTGGACGCAGGCATGAGGAACGGTGCTCACCTGTGCCGCAGGCACGCCCCACTTTGTGGCTGCATTGGCAATCAACACGGCGCGGGCTTGCGCGCCCGCCATTCGCATCGGCTCCCAGTAGCCCTGCGTGGTGCGCGATGCGCCGGTGATCATCGCTCCGCCAAACATCGGGTTACCTAAGTTTTTTGCGTTGCCAGCAGCTTGAATCACTGCTGGCACGACCTTGCACTTTGCCCAATCTAAATCCATCCCTTCGGCAAGGATGAGTGGCACGGATGTCATCACACCTTGGCCAAACTCAGACACGGGAGAGGTGAGGGTGACGATGCCATCTGAGCCAATGCTCATCCATAAGCTTGGCGAAAAGTTCGTTGCAGATGGGCCAGGCTTGGCCTGGCTTGCCGCAGCACTCGCAAAGGTGATCGCCACTGAAAACGCGCCAGCGCCTACTAAGAAACTGCGGCGAGATTCATTCTTAGGAAGTTGATTCATGTTCATGGTAGGCCTCACGCAGTTTTCGCTGCACGCTCAACCGCGGCAATGATTTGGTTGTACGTGCCGCAGCGGCAAATGTTGCCTGCCATGTGCTCCACGATTTGTGCACGCGTGGGCGATTTGTTTTTCGCCAAGAGTGCTGCCGCTTGCATGATCTGCCCGCTTTGGCAATAGCCACACTGCGGCGCTTGCTCAATGATCCAAGCTTTCTGCAAAGGGTGATCGCCTTTGGCTGACAAGCCTTCAATCGTGGTGATTTTTTTGCCCGCCACGGATGAGGCCGGTGTGACGCAAGATCGCACAGGCTCGCCATCCACATGCACGGTGCACGCGCCGCACTGCGCGAGGCCGCAACCAAATTTGGTGCCGGTCATGTTGAGCTCATCGCGCAAGACCCAGAGTAGCGGCGTATTGGGCTCGGCGTTGAAAGAAACGGATTTACCGTTCACAGTGAGATTGGTCAAGATCATTCTCCATTCATAAGGTAGGAGCATCTTGCTTGAACAGGATGTGTATGTCTTGCCAATTTCTCTTGATGATGTGCTCAATTCTGTCTATTGCAGCAGCGGCGCAGTCAGTATCTTGAAGCGTCTGCGCTGGGCGCACGGCCGTATCTGCGGCTGTAGTCACGGCTGAAATGTGCTGGGCTTTCGTAGCCCACGGCGAATGCGGCGTCTGATACCGCGTGGCCCGTTTGCGTTAACAGCACTTTTGCCTCTATGAGACGAAGATCCTTTTGAAACTGGAGTGGTGTGGTGCCCGTCACATCCTTGAAGTGTTTGTGAAAAGACGATTCGCTCATGGCTGCAATCTTTGCCAGCTCCGATACCCTGAGCGGCGAGCGATACTCGGCTCTCAATTGTCCAATCGCTTTGGCGACGCGGCTGGCGTAACTGTCTGCAACAAGAAGGTTGCGCAGGTTTTGCCCAATCGATGAGAGCAAAAGACGATAGTGGATTTCTCGCAAGATCGAAGGCCCGAGCACCTTGGCATCCAGCGGGTTGTCCATCAATTCGATGTATCGCAGAAACGGTGCAAACCAACTTGCTTCTGCTGGTGCTACAGATAATGAGCGAACCTGCTCATCGGGTGGCGGTAAATCGGCCACTTGCTCGTAGAGGCTGCGAATCAGCTGCACATCCAGAAACAAAACAAAGGAAAGATAGGGCTCGCTCGCGCTAGCCTTGGTAATGCGCGAGACCACGGGAAGCGCATGGCTGACGAGCAGCGCTTTTCCGGGGCTCAGCGTGACAGTTTGATCGCCCGTGGTGGCCGTTTTGCTGCCCTGAAGAATCAAGCACAAAGCAGGCTCATAAACCGAAGCTTCTATGTCGCTCGGCGCGTATTCACGGTAAGCCGACAGCCGATTGACCGTTGAATTGGTACGGCTTTGATCGCCGAGGTATCGGATCGCTAGCTGCGTCATGTGCGAAAGGTTCATGCTTTTCTCCTTGCATTTGATGCTAGCAGGGTATGGGAGGCAGTGCGCCTAAAAATGCTAACGATTGGAGGAATTGGCATGAGCCGTAGAGAATGTGGCTCGCGTGAATAGGCTTACTTGGCTACGATGCAGATTATTCTTCATCGTTAAAAACCACGAGCCTGCTATGTCTTCCATCCAGTCACAGTTCCTTGATCTGACCGCTCACCATGCTAAATACGAGGCTATTGACCCGAATTTAGCTCTGAAAGACAGCGCGAAAGATAAGGTGATATTCATCTCTGGCGCATCGCGGGGTATTGGTCAAGCCACAGCGATAGCTTTTGCGCAGGCGGGCGCCAAAGCTGTTTATTTAACGGCGAGATCAGAAGCGGCTTTGGAAGAGACGCGAGCTTTGGTTCATCAGGCTAATCCAAAGACGCTGTGCGGCATGTTGGCCTGCGACGTGACGAGTGCTAAGGAAGTCGAAGCGGCCGTGGCGGATTGCGTAGCGCAATTCGGTGGTATCGATGTGGCTGATGCCAATGCCGGTTTCCTCGGCCCTTGGACGAAGATTGGTGAATCCGATCCTGAGGGCTGGTGGCGCAACTGGGATGTGAATGTGCGGGGCGCTTATCACGTCGCGCGCTATACGCTTGCCTCTTTGATTCAATCCGCCAAGAAGCGCGAGGGCGAGGGCAGGAGCGGAGGGCATCTGATTTTGCTGTCATCGGTTGGCGCGCAGCTGCTGATGCCGGGTGCTTCAGATTATCAAACCTCGAAACACGCGCTGAATCGCCTGTGTGAGTTTGTTCAAGTGGATCATGGCGATGATGGCATCAAGTGCTTTGCCCTGCATCCGGGCGGCGTTTCCACCGAGCTCGGTTTGAACATGCCGCAAGCTCTTCATGCTTATTTGACCGACAACCCAAATTTACCCGCCAGTTTCAGCGTCTGGCTCTGCTCAGGCCAGGCGGATTGGGCCAAGGGGCGCTATCTGAGCGCCAACTGGGATGTTGAGGAGCTGCTGTCGCTCAAGGAAACGATATTGCAAGACGATCTGTTGGTGAACCGACTGCGCGCAAAAACATGAATCTGATGGCGGCACGTCTGAGCTGATTGATTCACAATTGCCTCTATGGAAAATCTAGACGTGATGGTGTTGCGCCAACTGCATGATTGGCGCTTGGCGGGTAAGAAGGCTTTGCTGGCCACGGTGGTGCGCACTTGGGGTTCATCGCCTCGGCCTGTGGGCTCGATCATGGCACTTTGCGAGAGCGGGGCGGTGGTGGGTTCGGTGTCGGGCGGGTGCATTGAGGATGATTTGATTGATCGGTTTACCAAGGCGTATGCTGGGTCAGCGAATCGAGAAGGTTTGCGGGAAATTCCATCCGGCGCACCGCAGTTCATCAAATACGGCATCAGTGCGGATGAGGCGCATCAGTTTGGGCTGCCTTGCGGGGGCACTTTGGAGCTGCTGCTGGAGTTTGATCCGGATGCGGAGTTGCTTGTCGGATTGGTGCAGGCGTTGGATGCCGGGCGCTTGATGCTGCGCACGGTGGATCTGGCGAGTGGCCGCGTCACGCTGCAGGCCAGCAGTGCGCCGCAGGAGCTTGCCGTGAATGCACAGCAGCTCTCCAACACGTTCGGCCCCGAATACCGCATGCTGCTGATCGGCGCAGGGCAGCTCGCGGAATATTTGGCGACGATGGCGCTGTTTAACGGTTTTGCTGTGACAGTGTGCGACCCGCGCGACGAGTATCGCGGCAATTGGAGCGTGCCGCAGGCGACGATCCGCACGGAGATGCCCGACGATGTGGTCAAAGCCTTCCGCCCAGACAGCCGCTCCTGCGTGATTGCGCTCACACACGATCCCAAGCTCGATGATCTCGCCCTGCTAGAAGCGCTAGAGACCCCCGCCTTCTACATCGGTGCAATAGGTAGCCGCCGCAATAATGCCCTGCGCCATGCCCGCATGAAAGAGCATTTCGAGCAAACGGATGAGAGCCTAGTGCGCCTGCGCGGCCCGATTGGCATCTACATCGGCAGCAAGCTCCCCAGCGAAATCGCAGTCAGCATCATGGCCGAAATCCTCGCGGTGAAGAATGGCGTGAGGCTGCCGCGCGAGATCGAAGTGGCCTCCGCTAAAGATGATTTGGCAGTTTTGCCGAATGATGCAGAGAGCAGCTTGGTCTGCCAGCGTTTGCGGTGATCAGAGTTTTCCGCGTGTGTTTTCTGAGGATTATCCCGATGTATAATCTGAGGCTCGGGCGATTAGCTCAGCGGTAGAGCACTGCATTCACACTGCAGGGGTCACATGTTCGATCCATGTATCGCCCACCAGATTCAAATCTGTTCCCGAAACATCCAAGCCTTGTGTTGAAAAACGCGAGGCTTTTTGTTTTTCTGTGGCCTCAATGGGGTGCGGGCAGCTGGAGCTTTGCTTCTTGCGCGACGCGCAGGCAATCCTTGATGTGTTGCTCGCCCAGCCAGCGTAATGCAGCATAGTTGAGCGCCGCGCTGGCGACTTGGCCAGCTAATGGCACGAATTTCGCGGCTTGCGCGGCAGTAAGGCGCACGCCAACTGCCTTCATAGCGCTGATGATGAGGCTTTTGGTGATGAGCTTGCCTAAGAGTGCGCCGCCAACTAGGGTGATGGCGGTTTGCACGCGCTCGCGCTGATGCAAGGGGAGCTTGGCGATTTGGTGCGGCGCGAGGCCGAATTCTTCATTGATTCTAGGAATCAGTTTGGAGAGCAGGGCGGCATCGACTGCCCAATCCAGCCCTGGTAGTGGCACAGCACCAGCTGCTGCCGCGACCAGCGCTCGCTTTGCGATCAGCTTGCGCGCGCGAGCCTGAGCTGAGGTTAAGCCAGCTGGAAGCGGATCTGGATTGGCTGCCACGGGCGGCACACTATTTTTTGGTCACCAAGCCGTAGATCACGAGCAAGATCACCGCGCCTACGACAGAGGCAATAAAGCCGGCGACATCACCTTGCTTGTATAAGCCCAGGGCAGCGCCGCCATAGCTGGCCACGAAGGAGCCAGCGACGCCGAGTACGGCTGTCATGATCAGGCCAAGTTTGTCATCGCCAGGTTTGACGGCGCGAGCGATCAGGCCGACGATAAAGCCAATGACAATGGTTCCGATAATGCTCATCATGTGTTGTTCTCCTCAATGGATGATGATAGAAATGCCACAAGGCAGACCCACTTTACACCAAACTTATGAATGCATGAAGGGAATGAGCAAGCAATGGGCATCAAGCCGTTTCCATGCCTTCAATACGCTCTGAGACCTCGAGCCATTTCCACTCGGTATCTTCGATTTCGCTCACGATGCTTGCCAAGCGTTTGTTGGCTTCAATCAGCTCAGTGCTGGGCAGGGGCTGCATAAGTTTGCTGTGCAGAGCTTCTTGCTCGGCTTTGAGCTTAGTGATGCTGTCTTCAAACTGTTTGAGGCGATTTTTGAGGGGCTTGGTCTTTTCGGCGAGAGCTGAGCGTTCACGGGCTTCCAGTTGGCGCTGCTCTTTGCTTTTAAAGAGTATTTCTGGCTCGGTTTTTAAGGCTTTTGGGGCAATGGCCGGCCCAGAATGTGCGGGAGGCGCTACTGAATCTATAGCAAATGGCGCAGGCGTAGCTGCAGCGGGCTTGATCTGAGCTTGCGCTTTGTTGCGCGCAGCCAAGCTCTCGCGGCGCTGCTTGGCCATATCGAGCAGGTATTTCTGGTAATCATCGAGATCGCCATCAAATGGCTTCACAACTCCGCTGCCCACGAGCCAGAATTCATCGCAGACGCTGCGCAGCAAAGCGCGATCATGGCTGACCAGCATCACCGTGCCTTCAAACTCGTTGAGCGCCATTTGCAGGGCTTCGCGGGTGGTGAGATCCAAATGGTTGGTAGGCTCATCGAGCAGCAGCAGATTGGGCTTTTGCCAGACGACCATCGCCAAAACGAGGCGCGCTTTCTCGCCGCCGCTCATGCTGCCCACGGCTTGACTGACCATATCGCCGTTGAATAAAAACGTACCCAGGAAATTGCGCAACTCTTGTTCACGCCCCATTGGCCCCACTTCTTTGGCCAAGCGAATCATGTGCTCCAGTGGCGTGCTCTTCTCGTGCAGCACATCGAGCTCTTGCTGCGCGAAATAGCCAATCGAGAGGCCTTTTCCTTCGGTGATTTGGCCAGCCAGCGGTGCGAGCTGCTTGGCCACGGTTTTGACGAAAGTGGATTTACCTTGACCGTTCGCCCCCAAGATGCCGATTCGCTGGCCTGCCATCACAGATTTGCTGATGCCTTGCAAGATCGGAATTTGCTTGTCGTCTGTTTGATAGCCCAACGTCGCCTCTTTGATCGAAAGCATCGGGTTGGGAATATTCAGGGGTTCGCGGAATTCAAATTGGAAATCGGCCGAGGTGAGCATGGGCGCGATGCGCTCCATGCGCTCCAGCGCTTTGACGCGGCTTTGCGCTTGCTTGGCTTTGCTGGCCTTGGCTTTGAAGCGGTCAATGAAGCTTTGCAGATGCGCAATCTTCTCTTGCTGCTTGCCAAATGCGGCCTGCTGCTGCTCCATACGCAGGGCGCGCTGCTCTTCAAACCAAGTGTAATTGCCGCCATAGCGGGTGACTTGGTTGTTTTCAATATGCAGGGTGACTTTGGTGACGGCATCCAAGAATTCGCGATCATGGCTGATCACCACCATCGTGCCTTCAAAGCGCTTGAGCCAGCTCTCTAGCCACACGAGCGCGTCCAAATCCAAGTGGTTGGTGGGCTCATCGAGCAGCAGCAGATCGGCAGGGCACATGAGGGCGCGAGCCAGCTGCAAGCGCATGCGCCAGCCACCGGAGAAGCTGTTCACCGGCTGCTCAAGCTCATCAACGCTGAAGCCCAGGCCGAGGATCAGGGCTTGGGCTCGGGCGCGCGCATCGTGCGCGCCTGCATGATCGAGCTGAGCATAGAGCTCGGCAATGTGGTTGCCGGCTTCATTTTGATCTTCATGCTGCTCCCACTTGAGGAGTTCCTCGTTCAATTCAGTCAAGCGCGTATCGCCGGTTAAAACGAATTCAGTAGCTGTATCTTCCGTCTCGGGCATGTGCTGCAGCACTTGCGCCATGCGCCAACCGCTAGGCATGAAGAAATCGCCTTTGTCTTCGTGTAATTCGCCGGTGAGCAAGGCAAACAGGCTGGATTTGCCCGCGCCATTGCGGCCCACGAGAGCGACTTTTTCGCCAGGCTGGATCGTGACACTGCAATCAGACAGCAGCACTTTGGCTGCGCGACGCAGCGTGATGTTTTTAAGGGAAATCATGAAATTGAGCTTGCCGAGAGCAATGGCAAGTGATGCAAAGACGAATTATTGCGTAGTTGCGTTACGGCTGCGCTCTTCCATCGCGCGCCGCTCGACGCAGACGGGATGGTTTTTAAAGACAGGGCGTTCGCATTGTTGAGCCATGCAGCTGAGGAAACCGAATAGCACGCGATCAGCACAAGCCTCGCGTGGGCCAGCAGGGCTGCGCGCAGCAGGTGTGCTTGGCGCAGCAGCAGAGGAAGAAGCTACTCGGGGGGCGGGGCCTGGGCTTGGCTCGGGCGTTGCCGCTGGTGTGGCGACAGGTAAAGCAGCTGTGTTGGGTGATGCATTCGCACTGGATGAATTGGGCGCACTTGCCTTGCGATTTGGAGCTACCACGCGAGCTGCCGAAGCGGCGCGTGCGGCTGCGGAAGCGGGTGGCATCGGTGTGGCAATAGCTATGCTGGGAGAGCTTGTAACGCTGATGGATGGTGCGGTAGGCGTGCTTTCAGCAACTGTCGAGCTGGTATTGCTAGTTGCTGAAATGGTTGCTACGCTTGTGGTTGGCTGAGGTGCGGCAGGGCTCACAACGGCAGTTGATGTATTGGCTGCGGCTGCTAGCGCTGCGCTGGTGGGTTCTGGGCTGCGGGTGAACCAAAACGCCGCAGCGCCGATCGCCAGAGCTGCTGCTCCGATCAGCGCATAACGGGATGTAGACGCGTTCTTTTTATTGCGCGCAGGCAGTGAGCCGGGCGCTGTCTCGAGTGTTGAAGATTTGAGGCTGCCTGTGTCTTCAAAGCTGCGTTCTTTGATTTTGAGCAATGCACCTGGCTCGGTGCTGGGGAATTGTGTGGCGGCGAATTGCGTGCTCGGGCCGTATTCTGAATCGTTGTAGGCGCTGGGTGGCAGCGTGGCATCTTGATCGATCGCTTTGCTGGCCTTGGCTGCGGGCACGGGTGCGCTAGGCTTGAGCACTGCACCTGTGATGACCGTAGCTACAGGCGCAACATGAGCCACAGATGGAGACACGGGCGTGGCATCCCCCGGTTTGCGCAATTGTGTGGATTCATAGCGCGAGGCTTCGCCTGCAGCGCGCTGCGCATCTGCCATGGCTTTGAGCTTGCGTTTGGCCAAATCGGCATAGATACCGACAGGGAAGCGCTTGAGAAAGCCTTCCAGCACATCGGCTTCATGGCTGTCTTTGATGTCTTTCCAATAGACGAGCTCCAGCTCTTGCGTCACCGTGCTGCCAGAGCTGGTCGCACCGCCCAAGCTGCCGGGAAAAGTGCCGATGCCATCGAGCACTTCCGGCCGGGCTTGCGCAGAGGGCGTGATGGTCAGATCGGCGTTATTCACCGCAACCTTGAGCGCAGCAGCAAAACTGGCGGCATCAGCGAAGCGATCAATCTTGACCTTGGCCAATGCTTTGGCCACCACAGCATCGAGCGATGGCGGCAGCGCGCCAACGATATGGCTCGGCGGCTTGGGATCTTCTTTGACGATTTTCGAAACAATGTCCAGATAGCCTTCGCCATCAAACGGGCGCAGACCAGTGAGCAACTGATAGAGCACGATACCGGCAGAGAACAAATCTGAGCTGGAATCCACGCCTTTGCCGGCGACTTGCTCGGGAGACATGTATTTGAGCGTGCCGACTGTGCCGCCGCTGGTCTTGGTCATTTCGCCGGAATCTGTGATGCGAGCCACGCCAAAATCAGTGAGTTTGATGCGGCCTTCTCTCGTGAGCAACATGTTGGCGGGCTTGATGTCGCGGTGAACGATTTTGTTTTTGTGTGCGTAATCCAAAGCGGCGAGCAGGTCGGCCATCATGTAGGCGGTTTGCTCAAGAGAAAAGCGCTTGCCTTGATCCAGGAAATGCTTCAAATCTTCGCCTTGCACAAACTCCATCACGATGTAGGCAGTCTGCCCCATGGCATCGACATGCTTATCGGAGTCATACACGCTCACGATATTAGGATGCTGCAAACGGCCCGCAGAGCGCGCTTCGGTTTTGAAGCGCTGCTCGTATTCTGCGATCTCGTTGGCAGCCATACCTACGACGCGCACTGTCTTGATGGCGACGCGGCGGTCTAAATTGGGATCGCGGCCTTCATACACCACGCCCATCGCACCTTGCCCGAGCACGCGTACGATGTCGTAGCGCCCGAGGTGCTGGATGGGAGGTGGAAGTTCGTTCATTCAGATGACACAGAAGACTAAGAATACTTTTGATTGCATATTCTACGCGCCGGTTGTAACAAAGCATTGAAGATTTGTCTCCAGAAGCTTCCGGTGCTGAGTCAATGCGCTACAAACCACGCAGCAAGCTGTCACGCGTGAGCAACAATACCTGATCGTGGCCGGCGCTGGTTTCTAGCCAAATCGCCTCCAGCCGAGGAAAAGCCTGCTCAAAAAATGTGCGTTCGTTACCGATCTCTAAGACGATAACAGCATGTTCGCTCATCACTTTCGGTGCAGCTTGCAAAAGCGGGCGAATGAAATCCATGCCATCTGCACCGCCAGCAAGAGATATTTCTGGCTCGGCCAGGTATTCAGCTGGCAGGGCGGCCATGCTGGCGCTGTTCACATAGGGCGGATTGCACAAAATCAAATCGTAAGGCTTGCCTTGGATGCCATGGCATTGGGCGAGGCCATCGGAGCGGATCAGCTCAATGCGATTTTGCAGAGCATGCTTTTTCACGTTGATGGCAGCCACTGCCAAAGCATCATGACTGATGTCTGCGGCTTGAATTTGCACTTCAGGGAAGGTCAAAGCTGCCAAAACGGCGAGCGAGCCATTGCCAGTGCATAAATCGAGCACGTTCTGAGTGTCTTCCCGCAGCCAATAATCCAGCGTGCTCTGGCCATCGGCATCGGCGATCAATTCAGCGATGAAGCTGCGCGGCACGATCACGCGCTCATCGACATAGAAGGGCACACCTTGCAGCCAGGCTTCTTTCGTGAGGTAGGCAGCGGGCTTGCGTGTATCGATGCGTGCTCTCAAAAGAATAGCTATCTGCGAAGATTCTGTGGCGGCAACTGGCCTGTTTTGCTCAAAATCTAGGCTATCCAAAGGCAGTTTCAAGCTCCAGAGCACCAGCCATGCGGCTTCGTCAAAAGCGTTGGTGGTGCCATGGCCAAAGCCCACGCCAGCAGCTTCGAGTTGGGCGGCTGCTTCTTCAATGGTTTGAAGTACCGTGCTCACATCACGCCTTCAAACATCATCACATCGACCTTTTCGCCAATCGCCACATGGCCTTGATCATGATGCAACACGATCAGCCCATTGGCTTGCACCATGCTGGAGAGCACACCCGAGCCTTGGTTGCTACTGGTGGTACGCACTTGCAGGCTGCCATCGGCTGCGCGGGTGACAAGGCCGCGCTGATATTCTGTGCGGCCGGGTTTTTTGCGCAGGCTCTCTTGGCTTGCTGCTTGCAAATACAAGGGTGGGCTGCCGTATTTTTGTGTGTTCGCGCCACTCATGCGAAGCAGAGCAGGGCGTACGAAGGCCAGCATGGTGACCATCGTGGCCACAGGATTGCCCGGTAAGCCAAATAAAATACTATCATTTTGATAGCTGCTCGCGCTTATTTCTTCCCGGCTAGCAGCCGTTTTTGCTTTGAAAACACTGGGAGTGATCCTTCCCACCGCCATCGGGCGGCCAGGGCGCATGGCAATCTTCCAAAACGCCACATCGCCGAGCTTTTTCATCATGGCTTTGGTGTGATCGGCCTCGCCCACGCTCACGCCGCCGCTGGTGATCACTGCATCGGCCTGTGCTGCGGCTTGCGTGAAAGCGGCCTCCAGTGCCCCGGGTGAATCGCGCACCACGCCCATGTCGACGGCCTCATAGCCCCAGCGCTTGAGCAGCCCAATCACCGTGTAGCGATTCGAGTCATAAATCGCGCCTTCTCGCGGTGCGTCACCTAAGCTCAGCACTTCATCGCCGGTGGAGAAATAGGCTACTTTGAGTTTGCGATAAACCTGTACGGTAGGCATGTTCAAACTGGCCAGTAGCCCAAGCGCAGCGGGTGCGAGCAGCTCGCCTTGTGAAAGCGCCACGCTACCCGCCATCAAATCTTCGCCAGCGAAGCGGCGGTTGTCGCCAGTTTTCAAAATGCCAGGTGCAATCGTGATCGCATCAGCATCCACGCTGCACATCTCTTGCGGCACGACGGTATCCAAGCCAACGGGCATGATCGCACCCGTCATGATCTTCACGCATTGCCCTGCTTGGATGCTGCCTTGCCAAGCTTTGCCTGCCAATGCCGTGCCGACCACGGCCAGTTTCGTCGGCTCATCTGTCTTCAAATCCGAGCCAGCGAACGCAAACCCATCCATCGCAGAGTTGTCATGCGGTGGCACGGAAATTGGCGAAATCATATCGCTGGCCAATACCCGATCCAAAGCCTGCGCCAGCGGCAACTCTTCCGTCTGCGCTACAGGCTGCACCAAAGCCGCCAAAAATTCATTCACCTTACCCGCAGGCAAGGCCGAAGCATCGTAGCCTTGCAAGGCAGCAGCAATATCGTCTAAAGATCTCATGCTGAGAGTTTATCGGGCTTGAGAATGCGATCAGCGGTGAATTTCGGATTCGCCATGTCGCGCCAGCAGCTCCATCAGCTTCTTGCGGATCAAGATGCCGGGGCGGTCGGAATCCATCGAGTATTCAATGCCTCGGCGGCGCATATCAATCACGGCATCGGGGTCGGTGGATTCGAGGATGTCTTTGTCTTCCCGGGTGATTTGCGCATCAAAATCGATCAGCATCTGCGCGGGGCAGTCTGCCTCGGTGTCATTGCGGAAGAGCCATTGGCACAATTGGATGTTGCCATCGTCGATCGGCGTGAAGCTGTTGATGATGATGTGGCGCCTGCCGGCTCTTCCATCTTGCGAAGGGTATTCAATATCGAGCCGTCGGGCGAAAGGCAGGAAGTAGGCATTTCGCATATGGCGCGTGGTCGTCTCGGTCGTCACGCCGCTGATGCGTTGGAATTGCACTGGGTTGGCCGCATCAATGATCGTCTCGGCATAGAAGCCTGTTTCGTTTTCTATCAGCTCATATTTGCTCGGCTTGGGGCTGGCCGCGATGCCGAAGGTGGCACGATGCACGAAACTGAAATGGGCGTTGTCAAAGGAGTTTTCCAGCGCGCGCATCGGGCTGGTTTGCCAGCGTTCGTAAAACTGGAAGATCGTGCGATAGGCTGGATCTGAAAACTCGGGCACATCAGGAATATCAGCCAGCGGCTCATCAAGCGCCACCCACGCATAGCCATACTTGGCTTGGCAGCGATAGGCGATAGTTTTGTAATCTGCAGGAATCTCGCGCTCTGGCTCATATTGCGGGATACGAATCACCCGCCCGCTGGGTGCATATGTCCAGCCGTGGTAGCCGCATTGCAGATTGCCTTGGGTGCAAGCTTTGCCCGCAGCATCCACACACCAGCCTTTGGAAAGCTTGGCCGTGCGATGGCAGCAACGGTCTTTCAAAGCAGCGGGTTGGCCTTGTGCGTCGAGAAACAAAACGATGTTTTCGCCGAGAAGCGTAAAAGGCTTAGGGCCAGCGGCCAATTCCGAGAGCGGCATCACAGCATGCCAGAATTTGCGCAGAACGGGTTGTTGGGTGACTAGCATGGATATGAATCTATTGAGATGATTCGTCAGAATCGATATGTGATGGTAAATCTATACTGTCGTGCAACACGCGAAGCACTGTCAAGACGTCGTCATCAATGCGGAAAACGAAAAAATGCCTTGGTTTTTCAACCGCTGGGCGTGCGGCTTTCTTGCGGCTAAAGCGCAAGTGGTAGACGGAAACATCTGCGGGCAGGGCTGGGTGCTGACTCACGCCTAGCCGATCAGGTGAAGCGAGGAGATCAGCCAGCGCTGCCTCCATTAAAGCGTCATAGCGCTGGCTGGTGAGTTCGCCAAACTTGGCCGCTGTCCAATCTTGGATGGTAGCAACATCGTCCAACGCGCGCAGCGTGAATTCCGGACGCAAGGGCATGTTCAGGCAGCAGTTTTGCGTGTACGCAACTTCTTCATGTGCTCGCCGAAGTGTTTCGCAGAGCTGAAGCTCACGGTGCGTCCCGCTTCAAAATCGTCAAGACCGACTTGCACCGCATCCCGCAAAGCCTTGAGTTTGGCCGCTTCATGCTTGGCCTTTTCTTCATGCAAGCGCAAACTATCGCGAATCACTTCGCTGACGTTGTTGTAGCGGCCAGACGAGACGAGCTGCTTGGTATAGCTCTCGAAATACGGGGTGAGGGCGACGCTGGTGGGCATGTGTTGACTCCGTCAAAGTTATTAAACTTTAACACAAGCCATTCCGCGATGCACCCGGCTTAAGCCGTGAAAAACTTCTTCAGCTTATCGCCCCAAGTCTCTTCATTCGGCGAATGTTTCGCGCCGCCTTTGCGCACGGATTCGTCGAACTCTTTCATGAGTTTGCGTTGGTGCTCGGTGAGCTTTACAGGAGTTTCTAGGGCGACGTGGCAATACAGATCGCCGGGGTAGCTGGAGCGCACGCCTTTGATGCCTTTGCCGCGCAGGCGGAAGGTTTTGCCGTGTTGGGTGCCGTCGGGGATGTCGATGCCAACTTTGCCGAGTTTGTTTTCGGCTTCTTCGGAGAGCGTGGGCACTTCGATTTCGCCACCCAATGCCGCCGTGGCAAAACTGATCGGCACTTGGCAATGCAGATCATCGCCATCGCGCTCAAAAATCTCGTGTTTCTTGACGCGAATTTCAATGTACAAATCGCCCGCTGGCCCGCCATTCGTGCCCGGCTCGCCATTTCCGGCGCTGCGGATGCGCATGCCGTCGTCGATGCCGGAGGGGATTTTCACTTCCAGTGTCTTGGTGTTTTTGAGCTTGCCCACGCCATGGCAGGCGCTGCATGGCTCGGGGATCAAGCGGCCTGTGCCTTTGCAGGTGGGGCAGGTTTGCTGCACAGCGAAAAAGCCTTGGCGCATCTGCACTTGGCCATGGCCTTGGCAGGTGGTGCAGGTGATCGGTTTCGTGCCTGGCTTCGCGCCATTGCCACCGCAGGTGTTGCAGTTGTCCCAGCTGGGGATGCGGATTTGCGCTTCTTTGCCGAAGGCGGCCTCTTCGAGCGACACTTCCATCGCATAGCTCAAATCGCCACCGCGATAGACTTGCCTGCCGCCGCCTTGGCCACCACGCCTGCCGCCAAACACATCACCAAAAATATCGCCGAAGGCTTCTGCAAACCCGCCAAAGCCTTCTGCGCCGCCACCACCGGGCCCGCGCATATTCGGATCGACACCGGCATGGCCATACTGATCGTAAGCTGCGCGCTTATCGGGGTCAGACAGCATCTCATAGGCCTCTTTGGCCTCTTTGAATTTTTCCTCAGCCACCTTGGCCGTATCGCCCTGATTGCGGTCAGGATGATGCTTCATCGCCATCTTGCGATAGGATTTTTTGATGTCTTCATCACTGGCGTTTTTCGGAACGCCGAGGATTTCATAGAAGTCGCGCT
>JAAFJC010000063.1 GCA_013297925.1 Comamonadaceae bacterium | reverse complement strand
ACTTTTATAGGAATTTCACCATCGCTACCGCACCGTACCGGCCGCCCATCATTCGGCCACCGCGCCCGCCGCGCCCCTCGCGCTACTCTCGTGAAGAGCGCAAACACCGTTTAAACCGCGAGATCATGGCGCCTGAAGTGCGCGTGATCGGCCCTGATGGCGAACAAATGGGCGTGATGAGCATGCAAGAAGCCATGCGCGCTGCCGCTGATTTTGATGTGGATGTGGTGGAAACTGTTGCGACGGCCAGCCCGCCCGTCGTGCGCCTGATTGATTACGGCAAATTCAAATACCAAGAGCAAAAGCGCGAGGCGGAAGCCAAGGCCAAGCAGACGGTGATTGAAGTCAAAGAAATCAAGCTGCGCCCCGGCACGGATGAAGGCGATTACCAAGTGAAGATGCGCAACATCAAGCGCTTCTTGGAAGAGGGCGATAAGGTCAAAGTGACATTGCGCTTCCGTGGCCGCGAAATCACCCACCAAGAAATCGGTATGGCTCAGCTGGAGCGCATCAAGAGCGATCTGGGCGAGTTGATCACGGTGGAGAGCATGCCTAAGCTCGAAGGCAAGCAGATGATCATGATGATTGCACCGAACCGCAAGAAGGCGGCTGCCAAGCCAGCTGGTGCGACTGCTGAAACTGCTCCTGCTGCATCCGCTGCTTGATTCGTTTCATTCAACGATGCAAAGGACAAGAAGATTTTCTTCTTGTCCTTTTTTATTTGCTATGAATAACGTAGCAATCTGCGCATATTCTGTGACGGCTAAGTGCTTTTAGGCATAAAATAACTGCCAGACTGATCTGCTTGCGGCTCAGCTCATGCTGTGAATTTTTACCAAACGCCTGTATTCGGCATCGATTTCCAAGGCTCTTGCGGCTCTTTGCGCTCGCCGCGCTGGAGCAGCTCAATGGAGATGCCATCGGGCGAGCGCACGAAGGCCATGTGGCCGTCGCGCGGCGGGCGATTGATGGTCACGCCATTGGCTTGCAGATGGGAGCACAGGGCGTAGATGTCGTCCACCGCGTAGGCCAGGTGGCCGAAATTGCGGCCGCCGGTGTAGGCCTCGGGATCCCAGTTGTGGGTGAGCTCCACTTGCGCGCTGTCGTCGCCGGGGGCGGCGAGGAAGGCGAGGGTGAAGCGCCCAGCAGGCACGTCGCGGCGGCTGAGCAATTTCAGGCCGAGCTTGTTGCAATAAAAATCAATCGACGCATCGAGATCGGTGACGCGCACCATGGTGTGGAGGTATTTCATGGGGGAAGGATACGCGATCAGTGATGATCGGGTGTATGAAAGGTTGCAGGATGGCTTTTTCTTCGGTTTTTGGATCAAAAAATAGCTGATCGCCGGCATAGATACTGCGCGAGCAGCTATTGAATTCATAGCGTTCTTATTTGCCTTGCAAGGCGGCCACCACATGCTGCGCCACGAGGGCGCTGGATGCGGGGTTCTGCCCGGTGATGATGTTGCCATCGCGCACAGCGTAGGCGCCCCACATCGGGCCGTGCTCAAAGATGCCGCCGAGTTCACGCAGCTTGGTTTCTAAGTGGAAGGGGACGACATCCATCAAGCCCGCGGCGGTTTCTTCTTCGTTGGTGAAGGCGTTGACCTTTTTGCCGAAAACGATGCTCTTGCCATCTGGTCGCAGCGCTTGCACGATGCCGGCAGGGCCGTGGCAGACGGAGGCGGTCGGTTTGCCAGAATTGAAGCTGTCAGCCACCAGCCGGGCGGTGTGCGGATCGGTGGCTGTATCCCACATGGTGCCGTGGCCGCCGGGCAGGAAGACAGCGCTGAAATCTTCTGCTTTCACGGAAGCGGTGGTGTGGGTTGCTTTGAATTTAACCATGGCGGCTGCATCTTGCAAAAAGCGCTTCACAGAGCCTTCGTTGGCCTCTGCAGGCTCTTTCACTGAGCCTTCAGCAAACGGTGGCAAGCCGCCGAGTGGCGAGGCGAGCGTCACTTCAAAGCCAGCATCCACCAGCGCGTAAAAGGGCGTGGTGAGCTCTTCGGCCCAAATGCCGGTGGGCTTGCCAGTGTTGCCTAACTGGGCGTGAGAGGTGACGATCATCAGAACGGGTTTGATAGCGGGTTTCATGGGGCTTCCTTTCAAAGAAGTGGTTGACTGAGGAATGCAGTGTATTAAGTGTTTTATTGAAAATAAATACCATTTAAAATGAATTAATAATTACTTCACGTAATTAATAAAGTCATCAAACTCCAAAGATTCCTAGGAGCAAAGCACATGGATCCACAAGCCACCCAACTGAGCACGATCGCTTTGTTTTGCAAAGCCGCAGAGCTCGGCAGCTTCACGCAGGCTGCGCAGACGCTGGGCATCACGCCAGCCGCCGTGAGCCGAGGCGTGGGGCGGTTGGAAGAGCGCTTGAAGAGCCGGCTCTTTCGCCGCACCACGCGCAGCATGCAGCTGACCGATGACGGTCGGCTGTACTATGAGCAATGCAAGGCGGCGCTGGCGCAGATTGACGATGCTGAGCTGGCCATCACAGGCCAGCAGCGGGAGCCGCGCGGGCTGCTGCGCATCAGCGTGCCAAGCACTTATGCGCACTACCGACTGCTCCCGCGCTTGCCTGCATTTCGAGAAAAGTATCCGCAGATTGAGCTGGAGATCAATATCTCCAACCGCAATATTGATTTTGTGGAAGAGGGCTACGACATCGCGATTCGCTTAGGCGAGCCGCCCGACTCACGCCTTGTGGCGCGCAAGTTGGAGGATGCCAAAGTAGGTGTGTATGCCAGCCCGGCTTATCTCAAACGCTACGGCAAACCAGTGGTGCTCGCTGATCTGAAAAGCGCAGCGCACACCACGCTGCCTTTTTTACTCCCCAGCACAGGTCGCGCCTTACCTTGGATATTTATGGAAGATGGCCAACCTGCCGAGATGACTTTCAAGAGCTCGGTGCGCGTGAGCGAAGATCCTCTGGGCGCTTTGACGCTAGCGCGCTCTGGCTTAGGGCTGGTGCAGACATTTGATTGGATCGCGCAGGCTCATGCCAAAGAGCTCACACAAGTGCTCGAGCCCTTTGCCGGGCGAAGCAGACCGGTCTACATCTTGTATCCGCAAAACCGCCAGCTCTCAGCGCGAGTACGCGTGCTGGTGGATTCATTACTCGCTTGATCCGGCGAGAAATATTCAGCGCGCCAACAAAGCATTCACAGGATTCAAATCGTCGGCCTTCAACGTGCCGTTGGCTTGACGCAGCTTCAAGCCACCGACCAACACGTCATACCGAGCCTTTGCAAGATCACGCTTCGTTTGGAAGAGCTGAGATTGGCTGTTGAGCACATCGATATTGATGCGCACACCGACTTGGTAGCCAAGTTTGTTGGCATCCAGCGCGCTTTGGCTGCTGGCTTCTGCGGCTTCAAGGGCTTTGACCTGGCCTTGGCCAGAGAGAACGCCGAAATAGGCGGTGCGGGTCGCCTGTGCAATCGTTCGTTTTGCCGCTTCTAGATCGTTGCGAGCTTTGTCTTCGAGCTGCAAAGTTTCTTTGATGCGGTTTTGCGTAGCAAATCCGGCGAAGAGAGGTAGGTTGAAGGCGAGGCCTATGGTGGCATTATTCGTGCGATTGTCCGTGGCAGAAGTCGCGCTGCCTCTGTTTTGGTTCACGTTGTAGGAGGCGGTCGCGTCTAGTGTGGGTTTGTGGCCAGCTTCAGCTTTATCAGTCTCTAACTTAGCCACTTCCACGGCCAACTGCGCTGCTTTGATGCTTGGATGTTGCTCTTCGGATTGCGTGACCCAGAGGTTCACATCTGCGGGCAAGAGATCTGGCAGTTTGGCGGGCAGGGCAAGTGCTTTGGGCGCTGTATTTTGCTTGCCGACCAACTGATCAAGCGCGATCTTCTTCACGCGCAGATCGTTTTCGGCAGCGATTTCTTGAGCGATCACGAGATCAAAGCGGGCTTGCGCTTCGCGCGTGTCGGTGATTGTGGATGTGCCCACCTCAAAATTGCGCTTTGCGGCGGCGAGTTGCTCGGCGACAGCGGTTTTTTGGGCTTTGACGAAGGCGAGGCTGTCTTGGCTGGCGAGCACATCGAAATAGGCTTGTGAGACGCGCACGATCAGATCTTGCTCAGCGGTGAGAAGCGATGATTTGGCTTGCTCGGCTTGGCGCTCGGCTTGTGTGGCCGTGGCGCGGTTGGCGGGGCGATACAAGGGCTGGCTGGCGCTCAGCGTGGCGCCTCGCGCGCCAAAACTGCTCTCCGTGGCGGGTTTGTTGTTTTCAAAATGCGTGCGGTTGATCGTGGCTGACAGGCCAACTGTGGGCAGCAAACCCGCTTTGCCTTGCTCAGCGCGTGCCAGATTGGCTTCGTATTGCGATTTGGCAGCTTGATAGGTGGCATCGTAGGCGCTGGCGGCTTGGTATAGGTCGGTGAGGTTTTGCGCATGTGCTGCGCTCGCGAGCGCACCCGCCGCTAAAAAAATTGCGGAGCGGGGAAGATGTGGAAATTCAAACATAGCGATCCTTTCGGTGCAGATTCAGGTATTCAATAGGTGGCGACGCTGGCATCGAGCTCTCGGCTCCAAGCGTCAATGCCGCCAGAGATGTTGATCACGTTTTCAAAGCCGCGATTGAGCAAAAATGCAGCGACCTGTTGGCTGCGAATGCCGTGATGGCACAAGCAAGCAATGGTGCGATCTTGTGGCAATTCATCCAAGCGCTGGGGAATGGTTTGCATGGGCATGAGCACCACATCGAACGCGCCGGCTTCGGCCAAAGGTTTGACGAAAGACGTGTTCGTTTCCCAGGGCTCACGCACATCCAGCACCAAGGGCGTGGCATCTTGCGCGGCCAGCCATTGGCTGAATGCTGCTGGGCGGATTTGTTGGATCATGCTTAGAAGCTGAATTTCGGCGTATCAGCAAAGCCGAGCAGGCGCGGGGCGAGTGTGTCCCAGGGCTGAGTTGTGACATTGCTGCCATCTGGTGCTTTTGAGATGAAGGTGGCGCACATCACGGGCTCGTTGCCCACGATGGCCGCTAAGCGGCCACCGGGCTTGAGCAAGGCTTTGAGGCTCTCGGGCACGCTGGCCACCGAGCCAGAGAGAACAATGACATCAAACGGGCCATCTACAGAAAGATCAACTTTCGAGCCATCGGCCACGCGCACTTCGCAATTGTGGATGCCGGCTTTTTGCAGGTTGGCGCGGGCGGTTTGCGCCTGGGTTTCGTTGATTTCTAGCGAGATCACGCGCTGGGCTTTGTGCGAGAGCAGGGCGGCCATGTAGCCGCTGCCTGTGCCAATCTCCAGCACTTTCTCATGCTTATGTACGGCCAAATCTTGCAGCGTGCGCGCTTCTACTTTTGGGGCAAGCATGACCAAGCCGTCTTTCGCGCCGGGCTGCAGCGGGATTTCCATATCGGTGAAGGCGACTTGCTTGTAAGCCAAGGGCACAAAATCTTCGCGCTTCACAGTGGCGAGCAATTGCAAAACGGCTTGATCCAGCACATCCCAAGGGCGGATTTGTTGCTCAATCATGTTGAAACGGGCTTGTTCGAAATTCATGGTGTTTCTCGTGTCAAAGAGTGTCATTCCGCTGATTGCGGCAAACTTTCAATTTTAGTCTGTGGCTTTCCAGTGAAAAGGCGCTTGAACCAATTCGCTAGATCGTCCATGTAGCAGTAGGCCACAGGCACGACCACCAAGGTGAGCAGGGAGGAGGTGATGACCCCGCCAATCACGGCTTGCCCCATAGGTGCACGCTGCTCTGAGCCCTCTGAGAGCGCGAAGGCGAGTGGCACCATACCAAAGATCATCGCCAGCGTTGTCATCAAAATCGGGCGCAGGCGGACTTTGGCAGCGAGCAGCAGGGCTTCGGCGCGCTCCATACCTTGTTCTCTAGAACGGATCGCAAAGTCCACCAACAAAATCGCGTTTTTTGTGACCAAGCCCATGAGCATGATCACGCCGATCACCGAGAACATTGAGAGCGTGGAGCGGAACGCAAGAAGTGCAAGCACCACGCCAATCAGCGTGAGTGGCAGCGCAGTCATGAGTGCGAGTGGCTGCAAGAAGCTCTTGAATTGGCTGGCCAAGATCATGTAGATAAAGATCACGGCCAAAGCAAGCGCCGAGACGGCATAACCAAAGGATTCCGCCATGTTTTTCGTGCTGCCGCCGAATTGATAGCTGTAGCCGGGTGGCATGGTGATTTCATCTAAAGTTTTGCGAATATCACTAGAGACCTCGCCCGCTGAGCGACCAAAGACATTGGCATTGATCGCCACTTCGCGCGTGAGATCGCGGCGGTTGATTTGATTGGGGCCTGTGCTCTCGCGCACGCTGGCCACTTGATTAAGGCGCACCACCCGTGAGCTGCCATCGGCATTCGTGCCCAAGGCGAATGGCAAACGCTCCAAATCTTGCGGCGTGTTACGCGCATCTGGCGAGAGACGAACATTGACGTCGTAAGTTTGATCATCGGGAGCGCGCCAATTGCCTACCGTTTGCCCGGCCACGAGAGTGCGCAAGCTGTTGCCGATTTGTGCAGTGGTCAGCCCAAGGTCGGAGGCGACTTCGCGGCGTACATCCACTTCAATCGTCGGCTTGGCGGGCTTGACGCTTGAATCCAGATCAACGAGGCCGGGAATATCGCGCAGCTTGGCCATCACCTGCACCGTGAGCCGCTCCAGCTCTTTGAGATCAGTACCTTTGAGTGCCACTTCAATTTGTTTGTTGCCGCCCACAGCATCTAGCGTGCCGGCTTGAGTGACAGTGATACCTGCTACTTTTTGCAAGCGTGTGCGCAGCTCGGCAGAGATTTGATCCACTGTTTGCGTACGCTCTTTCCGATTCGTTAGACGCACATAGACGTTTGCATAAATCTTGCCTTGAGCGCTCCCTGTATTGATAGTCGATAGTGTGTAACGCACCTCAGGCCGCTCGCGGATGATGGCCTCGACTTGGCGGACCTTGGCCTCTGTGGCTTCGAGAGATGAGCCTACTGGTGTGTAAAAACTGATATTGCTCTCGCCGAAATCCGCCTTGGGCACGAACTCTGTGCCGAGGAAGCGCACCATGACGATGCTCAAGGCAAACACCCCAAGCGCGAGAAACAAAGTTGTCTTCTTCCAATGCAAACTCCAGCGCAGAATGCTTTGGTAGCCATCGCCGAGTCGTTCTGTTCCGCGCTCAAAAGCATGCGTGACGCGGCCAATGGTTTTATCGTACCAAGAGACCGGTTTGAAGGGCTTACCGTGTTGATCGATCGCTGGATCATGCCAAATGGACGACATCATCGGATCAAGCGTGAAGCTCACAAACATCGAGATCATCACCGCTGCCACGATGGTGATGCCAAACTCGTGGAAAAACTTGCCGATGATGCCGCCCATGAAACCGATGGGCAAAAACACAGCGACGATAGAAAACGTGGTCGCGAGCACGGCCAAGCCAATCTCTTGCGTGCCATCGAGCGAAGCTTGATACGGCGTTTTGCCCATCTGAATATGCCGCACGATGTTTTCTCGCACCACAATCGCATCGTCAATCAGCAAGCCCACACAGAGCGACAAGGCCATCAGCGTGATCATGTTGATCGTGAAGCCAAACATCTGCATGAACAGGAAGGTGCCGATCAAGGCAATCGGCAGGGTGAGGCCGGTAATGACGGTAGAACGCCAAGAATTCAAAAACAGGAAAACGATCAGCACGGTGAGAAACGCGCCTTCGATCAAGGTCTGCCGCACGTTATTGACTGAGACGCGAATCGAGCGCGAGTTGTCTTGAATTTCTTGGAGCTTGATGCCAGGAGGAAGCTGTTTCTCCATCTCGGCAATGGTTTTCTTCAGGCCATCGACCACCTCAATCGTGTTTTCATCTTGCGACTTTTGCACAGAAAGCAGCAGAGTGCGAGAGCCGTTGTAAAGCGCTAAATTTTCGGCTTCTTGCGCGCCATCTGAGATTCGCGCCAGCTGGCCTACCGTGATGGCAGCCCCAGCTTTTCTCGCCACAATGATTTTGGCAAAATCCTCAGGCCGCTGCACGCGCGATTGCACCTGCACGACGCGTTCCTGCGCAATTGATCGCACCGCGCCCACAGGCAAATCCTGATTCTCATTGCGGATTGCGCTGGCGACCTGATCGCCGCTGATGCCATAGGCTTCCAGCGCTTGTGGATTCAGATAGATATTGATCTCGCGCTTGGTAGCGCCCACGAGCGATACCGAGCCCACGCCACGCACATTCTCCAAACGTTTTTTCAGATTTTGGTCGGCCCAATTGGTGAGCTCAACAGCTGTTAAGGGCTTGCCTTTGGAAGTATCCGGAATCACCGCAACAGACCACACCGAGCGTGCCGAAGGATCAAAGCGCAGCACGCGCGGCTCTTTCACTTCTGTGCGCAAATTCGGGCGCACGGAAGCCACTTTCTCTCGCACATCGTCGGCTGCCTTGCGGCCATTCACATTCAGCTGAAACTCCACCACCACGACAGATGAGCCTTCGTAGCTCCGAGATGTGAGCGCATTGATGCCAGCAATCGAATTCACCGCCTCCTCAATCTTCTTGGAGACTTCACTCTCAACGATCTCTGGCGCTGCACCCGGATAGTCTGTGACGACGATCACCACAGGAAAATCAATGCTCGGAAACTGATCGACTTTGAGACGCTGATAACTGAAGATGCCTAGCACCATCAGCGCCAGCATCATCATCGTGGCGAACACCGGGTTTTGCAGGCTGACGCGGGTGAACCACATGGTTTATGACCCAGAGGCTGCTTTTGCAGGTGCAGAAGCCGCTGGCTTGCTGCCCGCAAGCCAGACCTGCGTGTTTTCACGAAGATTTCCAGCACTCGCTGGCGTAATCATTGCGCCAGCAGCTATATTTTTAATGGCAACCATCGTCATGCCCTGCGCCTCGCCACGCCCACCCATCTCCACAGTTTGATGCACGATGCGGCCGTTTTGAATGATCTGTACATAGGGCTGAGGTTTATCGGTGCGCACAGCTGATAGCGGCACGGCGAGCACCGTTTCTTTCACGGTATCCAACGTGCCTTGCGCAAATAAACCTTGGCGCAGACCGGGAAGTGGTTCTACGCTGAGATACACGAGCACACTGCGGCTGCTTGCACTGGCGCTGGGGTTGATCCGCGACACTTTGGCTATTGTCTCTTCAAGGCGACCCTCCAGCTTCAAGCGTGCCGTTTGGCCAATACGCACTTGCACAGAATCCGAAGCAGCTAGTGGCGCTTCCAGCTCTAAGCGGCTCAAATCCACAATTTCAACCACACGGGCATCAATGCCTACGCGCTCGCCGGGCTGCGCCAGACGCTGGGCGATGATGCCATTGATCGGTGAGGTGAGCACCGTGTCTTGCACGGATTTCTTCGATACATCCAGTGCGGCGAGTGCTGCTTTGTGATTGGCCTGAGCAGATTGCAAAGAGGCCAAAGAGGTGTCCAGTGCAGTGCGCGAGATGAAACCTTGATCGACCAAAGCCTTGTTGTTATCAAAGCTGCGCTGCGCAATATCGATTTGCGCTTTGGCTGCATCGGCGGTTTCCTGTGCTTGCCGCACTCGGGCGGCGTACTCGCTGCTATCGACGCGTGCGATGATTTGGCCGGCTTTTACGGCGTCACCTTCTCGCACCGTGAGGCCTTGTATTTCCCCAGCGACGCGTGCCTTGATGACGGCGGAATTCACTGCTTTCAGCGAACCAGAGATCGGAACGCCCTGCGACAGCTCGATGCTTTGCACTGTGAACACATCTCCAGCAGCCAGCTCAATGACTGGCTCTGCTGTGATTGCTGCCGCTGGGGCAGGAGCAGCTTGCCGCTTGGCGAGCATGCGCGCCGCGCCGCCCGCAATCAGCAGCAGGGCGATTGCGCCAATGATCCATTTCGTAGAAGTCTTCATGCTTGGTTTGTAAGGGATTCAGATGTCTGAGGTGTAAAGCAGGTGTTGCGTTTTATGAGGTGATGTTGCGAAGACCGTGAGCTACGATGTCTGCTTGAACAGAAAGATAGCGCAAGGGTTCGATCTTTTCTCCCGAGGGGCAGCAACCGCTCATGGAATGTTTCCACATGATCAAAAACATGATCGGCGCTAAGACACTGAATACCGCGTATTCCACATCCACTTTGCGAAACTCACCAGAAGCCATGCCGCGCTCAATCACTTTTTGAATCAGCTGATGCCCCGGGATGATCACTTCCTGCTGATAAAACTCTGCCAATTCTGGAAAATTCCCGGCTTCGCTCATCATGAGTTTGCTGATGCCTGAGGCCTTGGTGTTGCCATAGCGTTCCCACCATTGATGCATCATGAAATGCACCAATTCGCTGCTCGTGCCGGGAAAGGTTTGCAGCTCACCAAAAGCGTCTTTGATCGTGCCTGCAATATGCTCCCGCACCACGGCTTTAAAGAGCTCTTCTTTGCTCGGAAAGTACAAAAACAAAGTGCCTTTGGATACTCCAGCTCGCTGCGCAACTTCCTCAGCGCGAGTGGCGGCAAAGCCCTTTTCGACAAACAAATCCAAAGCAGCTGCCAAAAGCTCGCCAGGGCGAGCTTCCTTGCGGCGCTCACGCTTTTCAGGGCGTTCGGCTGTTTCGACTGAGGCTGTGACTGTGGCTGGCATGGTTAATGACCGATTGGTTAGTAATGTAATGGATTTACGACCAAGGGTCAAGCCCGCGTCTTGCAGCGCAGCTTGCGTGATCACAAAAGGGGTTCGTTTAAGAAGCTTGGGCGCGCCGTAGCATGGCCAAGCCGAGGATTTCGTGCATCACTCGGCGGGTGTTGCGCAGGCCCGTACCCGAGGGAAACCAATCCAATCCCATACCGTTTTCGGCTTCAAGAAAATGCGTTGGCGCAGGCAGGATTTTCAGATCATTGGCTTCGAACTCCTTCAGCGCACGCGGCATGTGGCTGGCATGGGTGACCAAGGCGATTCGGGTGATGCCGTCTTTTTTGAGCAAAGCTGCCATGGCCTTTGCATTGCCAGCCGTATCTTTGGATTGGGCATCCAAGTAACGCGGCGGCTGCAGGCCAATTTGAACGAGCCAGCGGCTGGCTGCTGCGGCTTCGGAATCAGGCGTATCGGCAGATGCCCAGCCCACACCGCCGCTGAAGGCCAGTGGCAAACCCGTCTGCTTGGCCAAAGTAACGCCGTAATGCAGGCGCTGAGCCGAGCTTTCCGAGAGGCCTCCTTTGCCATATTCTCGGCTCGCGCTGTGTTGCCCGCCGCCGAGAACGACGATAGCCTGCACTTGCTCGAGCTTAAAAGTCTGCGTAACGGCTTGGGGCTCAATTGCCAGCGGAGGGCGCAAAGCCACGCGCTCCAAAAACATCGCCGTGCCATGTGAACAAAACATCCACAGCGCGACAAATGAGATCAGGAAAATCATCTTGCCCAATGCCAACCAAATGATTCGCTCGCTGCGCACTGCCAGCAAATAACCCGCAAAGATCAATAGCAGAGGCAAGCCTGGCGGAAGCACGAGCGCGGAAAGCCAGGGTTTGAGGAAGGCGTATTCGGTCAGCATGAGTGGATTCTAGAACGAAAACAGCCATTTGCCGGCATGAAATATGCGGGAGGCGCTCATTTATTGATAGCAATTAGATGTGTCTGTTACCAGCCATTTCAGCGCGATCAAGCGGTGAATTTCAAGTCCAGGGGATGAAGCGGATTGTCAAAAACAGCCTGCCAAGTTTGCCCCTCGCAGACGGCGAACGCATCCGTCCAGGTGCCGGTGGTGATCACGTCACCCGCTTGCAGGGCTGGCGCGCCTGGGCAGGCTTGGATTTCATGAACGAAATGTAGCAAGGCGCTCAAGGGATCTCCCAGCACATTGATGCCAGCACCTGAGTCCATAGGCATGTCATCGCAAAGTAGGCATACTTTAGCGGCACCCAGCATGTTGCAGAAGTCTTTCGCGTTGCTCGCCAAGTTTTGCAGGGCCACTTGTTTGCCCACGACCAGCCGCGCATGCAAACTGCCATCAGCCACGGCATCGGGCAAGGCGAATTTCCAGTCCTTCAAATGGCTTTGCACGATTTCAAAGCCAGGGGCGACGGATTCCACGCAATCAAACAGTTGCTCAAGTGTGCAGCGCTCAGGCGGCGTGGCTCGCAACGTCAGCACCGCTTCGGGCTCGATGCGCGGCTGGCTGATGCCTGCCAACGAGAGCGAAGCTTGCCCATCGCAAAAGCTTAAGGTGCTGTCGTACACCGTGCCCCAGATCGGCGCGGTGGCGTTGTAGCGTGGCCAGATGCTTTTGTTGGTAAAGCCGATTTTGTAGCCGCGAGGTTGCTCACCGCGAGCGATGCGAAGGCCGCGCACTTGGATAGCTTCGCGGTAGGCGGCATGGATGTCAAGGCCTGTGGGAGTCGGCCAGAGCTGGGCGTTGTCGTAATGCTTGAGGAGTGTGTTGGCGTTCATGCTCGCATTTTGGCATCTGTGAGCATCCGTGGGAGATAATCAAAGCATGAGTGGAAATACTTTCGGGCATTTGTTCGCAGTGACGAACTTTGGTGAATCGCATGGCCCTGCGATTGGTTGTGTGATTGACGGCTGCCCGCCGGGAATGAGCCTGAGTGAAGCCGATATTCAGCCCGATCTGGATCGCCGCCGCCCCGGCACAAGCAAATTCGTCACGCAGCGCAATGAGCCCGATGCGGTGCAAATTCTCTCGGGCGTGTATGAAGGCAAGACGACCGGCACGCCAATTTGTCTGCTCATTCAAAACACCGATCAGCGCAGCAAAGATTATTCCGAAGTGGCCGCGAAATTCCGCCCCGGCCATGCGGACTACACCTACATCCAAAAATACGGCCTGCGCGATCCGCGTGGGGGCGGGCGCTCATCGGCTCGATTGACAGCGCCGATGGTGGCAGCCGGCGCAGTGGCTAAGAAGTGGCTCAAAGAGAAATTTGGCACGGAGTTTCACGGCTGCATCACGCAGATTGGCGAGCTGCCAGTGGGCTTTGAGAGCTGGGCGCATGTCAATGACAATCCGTTTTTTGCGGCACTTGCTGATGTGTCTGCGCTTGAGGATTACATGAATACTCTGCGCAAAAGCGGCGATTCTTGTGGCGCGAGATTGCGCGTGACGGCGACGAAGATGCCTGTGGGCTTGGGGCAACCGCTGTTTGACAAACTCGATGCCGATATTGCCTACGCCATGATGGGCGTGAACGCTGTGAAGGGCGTGGAGATCGGCGCGGGCTTTGCCAGCGTGGCTCACAAAGGCTCGAGGCATGGCGATTCGCCCACGCCTCAAGGCTTCAAAGGCAACAATGCGGGTGGCGTGCTTGGTGGCATCAGCACCGGCCAAGATTTGGAAGTGAGTGTGGCGATCAAGCCCACCAGCTCCATCCTCGTACCGCGCGAGACGATCACGGTGCAGGGCGAAGCCGCCGAGGTGATCACCAAAGGCCGGCATGATCCGTGCGTGGGCATACGTGCTACACCGATTTTGGAAGCGATGCTTGCGCTGGTGGTGATGGAGCATGCCTTGGCGCATCGCGCGCAATGCGGCGATGTGGTGAGCGATACACCCGTGATTCCAGCCGTGGCCTGAAGCCAATGCAGCATCCGCCGATAGCGACAACGCGTGAGCTGATCCCGTTTGCCGCGCTCTCTGCTGCGTATTTCTCTCACATCGGCACGGTCAATACCTTCCTGAGCTTGTGGCTCAAAGAGCTGGGCTACGGCGTAGCGCTGATCGGTTTCATCGCCTCCATCCAATCGTTTTCTCGCATCGCTGCGCCCTATGCGTGGGCGTGGCTCGGTGATCGCACCGGAAAGCGCGCGCTGATGCTGCGCATCGCCACCGTGCTCGCGCTGCTCGGCTCGCTGGGCATGTGGTGGCAGGGCGGCGGCTTTTGGTGGCTCATGGCTTGCTTGCTCTTCATGTATTTGAACAACAGCGCTTTGATGCCGATGAGCGAATCGGCGCTGGCGCAAGTCGTCACGCGTGGGGGCGTGTTTGATGTGCGCCGGCATGGCCGCGTGCGCCTGTGGGGCTCGCTCGGCTTCATGGCTGCCGTGCTCGGCACAGGCGCATGGTTTGAAGCTTTTGGCATGAAGCACTTTCCATGGATCGTGTCGTTTGGCCTCGTGCTGCTGATGCTCAGTGCATTTTCTATTCCCGATCTGCGCGAAAGCTCATCGCATGAAAAAGCCAATGGGCCCATCTGGCACACGCTGCGCCAGCCGCCTGTGGCTTGGTTTTTTGGCTCGATGGCGCTGCATGTGCTCTCGCATATGGGGCTGTATGTATTCTTCTCGCTGTATGCCGATGAGCTAGGCTACAGCAAAACGCTGATCGGCATTTTGTGGTCAGCGGGCGTGGTGGTGGAGATTGCGTGGTTTTACACGCAAGGGCGCTGGCTACCGCGCTTCTCGCTGACCGGCTGGCTCATCATCTGCTCGGGTCTTGCAGTTCTGCGATTTGCTTTGATCGCGAGCTTCGGAGGCACCCTGTGGATTTTGCTGGCTGCACAGGCGTTGCATGCCATCACGTTTGCAGCGCATCACACGGTTTGCACGGCGCTGATCTCGCATCATTTCCCTGGCAGCATGCGCGGCCGAGGCCAGGCGCTTTACACCGTGCTGGGCTACGGCATCCCCGGCGTGCTGGGCAGCTGGGCGGGCGGGCTGGTCAGTGAGGCTTATGGTTTGCGCAGCGTGATGTGGATCACGGCTGGTGTGGCCGTGCTCGCAACGCTTTGCGCCTTCAAAGTTTGGCGCTTGCAGCACCCACCAGCTGTGAAAGCTTGATATCGCTGATCAGCGCAATCGCCACCAAAGCTAGCGCCGCGCCAGCCAACATGCCGCTGGAGAGCGGCTCACCCAAAAACAAATGCCCCCACAGCACGCCAAACACCGGGATCATGAAAGCGGGCGTCATGGCTGCTGTGCTGGAGATATGGCGCATCACGCGCAGATGCAGCCAGAAGGCGATGCCAGAGGTGACGATACCCATCACCGCTGTAGCCAGCAGGGCTGTGATGCTCCAGTTTGCTTGTGGCGCGCCGTAGACTGCGAGCGGTGTGAGAAATGCCATAGACCATAAATGCGTCATCGCGGCCACGGGCAGTGGCTCCATATGGCCAAGCGCACGCTTGGTGAGCGGCACGGCCAGCCCATAGCCGGCTGAGCCAATCAGCGCTGCGCCACAAGCGAGCAAAACGCTAGGCGTAAGCTGCATCGGCCCCAACTGCACGATCAGCGAAATCGCCACCATGCCAATCACACAACCTGCCACCTTGCGCAGGCTCAGTGCATCAACCTTCAGCCACGCGGCAAACAAGCAACCAAAAATCACATAGGTCGTGTTGATGAGCGCGCTGTAGCTCGCCGGCAAATGCAGCGCACCCCAAGCAAACAGCAAAAATGGTATGGCCACAGCAGACAGCGCGATCCATAGCGTTTCCCGCATGTGCTGCCAAGGCCAGCGATGCTTCAAGATGCGCATGATCAGGGCCAACGTGAGCGTAGCCAAAGCGATCCGCAAACCCGCCAACACCAGCGGCCCCAGCTGCGGGCTGGCAATGCGAATGAACAAAAACGATGCACCCCAAAGCGCCGACAGCGCCACGAGCTGCGCGAAGGCGGCTAGAGTCATATTAAGCTGGATTTTAAGGCGAAATCATCATATCGCCGGCATAGAATCTGCGCTGCGTGCTACTGTTTTTATAGTATTTCGGTTCATGCACCTGCATGCCGTACGCGCAGGAAAGCGGCGAAGCGCGGCTTGCCGCTGGGTGTCGTGTCGCGATAAGAGTAGGTGATGGTGCTGCCTATCGGTGGCGGATTTTTGCGCTGCTCGTCAGTGAAGCCCGTGCCGATTTTCACGCTGTGGCCGTCTTCAGTTTTGATTTGCAGCGCGCCGAGCATGCCTTGGTATTTGCCTTTGCCGGGGATGTGTGCTGTGACGATGCCTTCTGCGTCTGAGACGGGTTTGAGCTTGAGCAGCACGCTGCTACGGCCTTGAGTGACGGGCGCTGAAGCCAAATGCAGCATCAGGCCTTCGCCGCCTTGGCCAACGATTTGCTTGAGCTTGGCTTGCAGGGCTTTTTCGTCAGCGAGCTTGAATTGCTCGATCCATTGCAGTTGTGGCCAGTTGGTTTGTTTTACTAAAGCGCTGAGTTTTTCGCTGCGCTTTTCAAATGTGCCGTCTCCAGACGGCAACTCAAACACCATGTATTTCACGCGCTGCCATTCGGTGTCGACAGGTTGGAGCTTGCGCACGATGCCTGAGAGTTCATCAAATTGCCCCCGCGCTAGCCACAGCTCGCCATCGAGTGGTGTAGATGGCAGCTTGGCTGTGAACCAAGCGGGTGCAGAGATGGTTTGCCCGCTGCGAAATTTCAAAACCTTGCCATCCCAGAGTGCGCGCACGCCATCGAGCTTTTCGCTGACGAGGTAGAGGCTGGGGTTAATGCCGGATTTGTAGTCTTGTGCGAGGACGATGCCTTTGTTTTTGGCAAATGACGTGAAGGGAGCTAACAGGCTTACGACAATGAGGCTTCGGCGATTGATTTGCATGCTTGGATTTTTGTAGGTTTTGAATACAAACAGCCGGACGCAGAAGACGCAAAAGTTACGCAGAGTACGCAGAAGAGAAATCCAAAATAAAAGACAAAACTCAAGTGTCTACATACTTTTTTGAGGTTTTTTTGTATTCGGTATTTTTTGCGTCTTTTGCGTAACCTTTGCGTCTTCTGCGTCCGGTATTTGTATTTGAATTCGCTTGAAATCAACGCGACTTGATATACGGTGATCCCAAAGCACGCGGTGCGACAGCTTTGCCGATGAAGCCTGCGAGCAAAATCACCGTCATCAAATACGGCAGTGCCTGAATGAACTGCACGGGAATTTCTCCAATGCCCGGCAGCTTCGTGCCTTGCAGGCGAATCGCCAAAGCATCCAAGAAACCAAACAACAAGCAAGCCCAGAGCGCGCCCACGGGATGCCATTTGCCGAAGATCATGGCGGCCAAGGCCATGAAGCCTCGGCCTGCCGTCATATGGGGCGCGAACGATGCGTTTTGCGCGAGGACGAGGTAGCAGCCTGCTAGGCCGCAGAGAGCGCCATTGCCCATGAGCGCCAAATAGCGCGTGCCGGCTACGGACACGCCAGCGGCATCGACCATCGCCGGATTCTCGCCCACTGCGCGTAGGCGCAGGCCGAAGCGGGTGCGAAAGAGCAGCCACCAAACTGCAAACACCAAGGCGAGGGCTACGTACACGAGCGCGTTTTGCCCGAGCAGGGGGATATCAAACATCTCTTTGAAGCGCACCGCATCTGGCACTTGCGGCGATTGTCCGCCTTGCTTGAACCATGCGATGCCGAGCACGACCGTGAGGCCAGAGGCGATGATGTTGATGGCCAAGCCCGTGATCACTTGATTGCCTTGGTAGGTGACGCAGGCAAAGCCGTGCAGGGCAGACAGCGCGCAGGCCACAGCAATCGCGGCGAGCATGGCCAGCGGCCAAGATTTGGTGAAGACGCCAACTGTGGCCGCAGCAAACGCTGCAAACAGCATCTTGCCTTCCAAGCCAATATCAATCACGCCCGCGCGCTCAGAGAGCACGCCAGCAAGCGCACAGAAAATCAGCGGCGTGGCCAAGCGTAGGCTGGAGGCGAGTAGATCAATGATGAAGAGGAAATCCATTACGCGGCCTCCTTCTTCGCGAGTGAGAAATACACGCGGCCAATGAAGGGCGCAAACACATAAGCTAGCGCGCCTGAAAACAGCACGATCAAGCCTTGCATCATCACGATCATGTCTTTTGTGAAACCGGGCACTTCAAACGCCACTTCTGCGCCGCCTTGGGAGATCATGCCAAAGAGCAGGGCGGCGAGCACGATGCCAAAGGGATGGTTGCGCCCCATCAGCGCCACGGCGATGCCGGTAAAGCCCGCGCCGGCCACAAAATCCGTGAGCAGCTTGTGATGCACGCCAGAGACTTCGTTCATCGCGATCATGCCCGCCAGCGCGCCAGAGATGCCCATGGAAAGCATGATCTGCTTTTGCGGCGAGATGCCTGCATATTCCGCAGCGCCGGGGCTGGAGCCGCTGGCGCGGATTTGGTAGCCGATGCGGGTTTTCCACAGAAGGAGATAGACGAAGATACAAGCGAGGAGGGCGATCACGATGCTTAAATTCAGCGGCGAAGATGGCCAAGTGATGCCGATGCCTTCCAGCACGCTATGCATGCGCGGCATTTTGGCCGAGGCGGCAAACTCCGCGCTTTCCGGTGCCATCTCGCCAGCAGGCTTCAAAATGTTCACCAGTAAATACACCATCAACGAGCTGGCCAAAAAGTTGAACATGATGGTGGTGATCACGACATGGCTGCCGCGATAGGCTTGCAAATAGCCCGGAATCGCGCCCCATGCGCCAGCGAACAGCGCGGCAAACACGATCATCAGTGGCAGCATCAACCAAGCGGGCAAGCTCGGTGCAAGCCATAGCGCAACGAGCCCAGCGCCCAAGCCGCCAATCATCGCTTGGCCTTCGCCGCCGATGTTGAACAAGCCTGCGTGGAAGGCGACCGCGACTGCAAGGCCAGCGAAGACAAAGGTAGTGGCGTAATACAGCGTGTAGCTCAAACCGCGTTGATTGCCCAAAGCGCCTTTGACCAGAGCGGTGATCACTTGGCTCGGACTTTGCCCAACTAGTGCTACCACAATGCCAGCGACGAGCAAGGCGATGAATAAGTTGATCAATGGGATCACGCCCACATCGAGCCAGCGCGGTAACTCTTTTTGTGCGGCACTCATGCTCGGCTCTCGCTTGCTTCATCCGTTCGGACTGAGCTTGTCGAAGTCACGGCTAACCCTTCGACCCCTTCGACAATGCTCAGGACGGGCGGCTCAGGGTGAACGGAGGAGGTCTGGCTCACCATGAGCAAACCTAAATTCTTTTCATCGCATTCAGCCACGGGCAGCTCGCCGGTGATGTGGCCTTGGTTCATCACGATCACACGGTCTGAGAGCGATAAGATTTCTTCCAACTCTGTGGACACCAACAAAATCGCGCAGCCCGCATCGCGCAAGGCGCGCAGTTGCTCATGGATGAATTCAATCGCACCAATGTCCACGCCCCGTGTGGGCTGGCCGACGAGTAGCACTTTGGGCGCTTGGTTGAACTCACGTGCCAAGATCAGCTTTTGCTGATTACCACCTGAGAATTTGGAGGAGCGCAGATTCGGATTCGGTGGGCGCACATCAAAGCGCTGCATCAGATCATTCGTATCCTTCTGCATCACGCTGGAGCGAAGGAACCAGCCTTTGCAGTAAGCCGCCAAGCGCTCATAGCCGAGTACAGCCGATTCCCACGCGCCAAATTGCAGCACCATGCCGCGCTCGTGGCGGTCTTCAGGCACATGCGCCAAGCCCATGTCTCGCGCTGCGATTGGGTCAAGCCATTGCGTTGCGGAATACCTTTTCCCGAGCACCGACATGCTGCCCGCAGCAGGCCGCTTCATACCCGAGAGAATTTCAAGAAGCTCGGTCTGGCCGTTGCCTGCCACGCCTGCCACGCCTACGATCTCGCCGGAGCGGAGCGCAAAGCCAATGCCATCTAGGCGCTGTACGCCATGCACATCGCGGTAAGTCAAACCTTGCACTTGCAGCCGCGCCGGCGCATTCGCATTCGCATCGTGCCCTGCGCGAGCTGGCGGGCTTTTGAGCTTGCGGCCGACCATGGCCTCAGCCAGTTGCGTCACAGTCGCATCTTGCGTGGCGCATTCATGCACCACACGGCCCGCGCGCATTACGGTGACTTGATCACAGAGCGCCAGCACTTCTTTGAGCTTGTGGGTGATGATGATGATCGTCTTGCCGCTCTCGCGCAAGCGGCGCAGCACGGCGAAAAGCTGCTCAGTCTCTTGCGCAGTGAGCACGGCTGTGGGCTCGTCCAGAATCAGGATGCGCGCGCCGCGATGCAGGGCTTTCAAGATTTCTAGGCGCTGGCGGTCGCCCACAGAGAGGTCTTCCACCAGCGTATCCAGATTGACCGTGAGGCCCGTCTCTTGCATGAGGCTTTGTAGCTTGGTGCGTGCGTCTTGCTGGGCGTTAGCAAGCAGTAGCGAGGTCTCTACACCGAGCACGATATTGTCCAAAGCGCTCAGGTTATCTACCAACATGAAATGCTGATGCACCATGCCGATGCCCAAAGCAATCGCTTCGTGAGAATTCTTGATCTTGACGGGTTTGCTCTCGACCTCGATCTCGCCAGAGTCTGCGGTGTAGAAGCCGTAAAGAATCGACATCAGCGTGGATTTACCCGCGCCGTTTTCGCCCACGATGCCGTGGATCGTGCCTTGCACGATGCGCAAATCCACATCCGCATTGGCCTGCACAGCGCCAAAGCGTTTGCTGATACGAGAAAGCCGCACGGCTGTGCGGCTTTCGGGAGAAGTGTGTAAATCGCTCACACAAAAATTCTAGCGAATTTCGTGCCCGAAT
>JAAFJC010000062.1 GCA_013297925.1 Comamonadaceae bacterium | reverse complement strand
TCAAAAAATTCCTCCATGAGCTTTGCACCCTGCGCGTGCTCGATCCCGCTTGCGGCAGCGGAAATTTCTTGTATGTGACGCTCGAGCACTTAAAGCGCTTAGAAGGCGAAGTGATCAACCAGCTCGAAGCCTTGGGCGAGACGCAATCCACGCTCGGCATGGAAGGCGAGACGGTGAGCCCCCGCCAACTCCTCGGCATTGAGCTCAATGAACGCGCCGCAGCGCTGGCCGAGCTCGTGCTCTGGATCGGCTATTTGCAATGGCACATCCGCACCCGAGGCAACAAAGCCGTGGCCGAGCCCGTGGTGCATGATTTCGGCAACATCGAATGCCGCGATGCCGTGCTCGCTTGGGATGACATGGATTTAGCCAAAGATTCAGAGGGCAACTTCCTCACCCGCTGGGATGGCAAGACCTTCAAAACGCATCCTTCCACAGGTGAGCCCGTGCCCGACGAGACCGCTGTGCTACCCCAGTGGCAATACATCCGCGCCAGAAAAGCGAAATGGCCAAAGTCTGATTACATCGTTGGAAATCCGCCATTCATTGGGAAGCTCAGAATGCGCGAGGCTTTAGGCGACGGATACGTAGAGGCCTTACGCAGCGTATGGCTCGACGTACCCGACAGCGCGGATTTTGTAATGTATTGGTGGAATCGAGCTGCCCAACTCACATTAGATGGTAAAGCTCACCGCTTTGGACTGATCACAACTAACAGCCTTACTCAAAGTTATAACGGCCGCGTTGTTCAACAAGCAATTGAAAAAGGAATCAGCTTAGACTTTGCAATTCCTGATCATCCGTGGGTAGACAATGTCAACGGAGCGGCAGTGAGAATCGCAATGACTGTCGGCGCTAAATCTGCCAATGAGGGCCACCTTCTTGAGGTAACTAGCGAGACATCCGGCGAATACGGCGAGGTGAGTGTTACCACCGCTGGAAGGGTTGGACAAATACATGCCAACTTGACTATCGGTGCTAACTTAGCCGAGGCAGTCGCACTAAAAGCAAACGAGCGCTTGAGTACCACTGGCGTAATTCCTCATGGCGAGGGAATGTTAGTCACGTCAGAACAAGCGGCTAAGTTTGAGCCAGGCGCACCTGTAAAAGCATATCGCAATGGCAAGGATTTGGCAGCTACTCCGCGAAACTTAATGGTTATCGACTGCTACGGTTTAAGTTCGGAGGAGGTTCGCAACAATTACCCTACTCTATATCAGTGGTTGTTAGACCGCGTGAAGCCCGAGCGCGATGCAAATCGCGACAAGGATTTGCGTGAAAAATGGTGGTTGCATCGTAGAAACAACGAGGATATGCGCCGATCGTTGCAAGGATTACCGCGCTACATCGCAACGGTGATGACTGCAAAACATCGAATTTTTCAGTTTCTGGAAGGTAACATTCTTCCTGATCAAAAATTGGTTGTTATTGGTCTTGCCGACTCTTGTAACCTTGGCGTACTGTCAAGTAGTGCCCACGTTTCCTTATCCCAAGCTATGGGTGGCTGGCTCGGTGTGGGCAACGATCCGGTTTACGTCAAATCCCGCTGCTTCGAAACCTTCCCCTTCCCAGACGACGACACCGGCCTCACGCCCGCTTTGCGCGAGAAAATCGCCAGCCTCGCAGAGCAGATCGATGCGCACCGCAAACGCCAGCAAGCCGCGCACCCCGCGCTCACGCTCACCGGCATGTACAACGTGCTCACGGCTTTGAAAGAAGGCCGCGCCCTCAGCGCCAAAGAGCAAACCATCCACACCCAAGGCTTGGTAGCCGTGCTCAAAAGTTTGCATGATGAGCTAGATAGCGCCGTGCTCGCCGCCTACGGTTTGCCCGAGCAGATCAGCACCGATGCCTTGCTCGAATCTCTCGTGCAGCTCAACGCGCGCCGCGCCCGCGAGGAAGCCTCAGGCCAGATCCGCTGGCTGCGCCCCAGCTTCCAAGATCCTGCGCAGCGCAATTCGGCAGGCAACGATACGCTATCAAATAATGAGCACTCCGCGCAACAAATACGCCGGCGACAAGCCGATTTAGCCTTAGAAACAGAAGAAAAAATCGTCTCCAAGCCGGCCAAGGCTTCAACGATCACGCAGCAGCCCTGGCCCGCCGATCTCCCCGCGCAAATCCTAGCAGTAGCCAGCGTGCTCGCCAGCGCCCCCCAAGCCCTCAGCCTGCCAGAAATAGAAGCCCACTTCAAAGGCCGAGGCGCGTGGAAAGCCAGCCTCCCCCGCATTTTGGATACGCTTGAGGCTTTGGGCAAAGCGCAGCAAACCGAGAGCCGCCAGTGGCGGGTAGGATGACCTGAAAGGACAATACCGTGAACCAGCCCACCACTGCCTCCACCAAAATCCTCTTGCTCGAAGACAGCAAAGAATTTGCATTGCTTTTGACGCACTGGCTACAGCTTGCCAATTACCAGTTTGATCACGCGCAGGATTTGGCGCAAGCGGAGCGCTTGCTTGAGCTAGGGTCTTATGACATCTTGCTCAGCGATATTGAGTTGCCTACCGGATTGGGTTTTGAATTTGTAGAGAAAGCGCGCCAAAAGATGCCTCATCTGGCCGTGGTGATGATGACATCACAGCAGCGCGCAGACTACGCTGTGCAGGCTCTTCGCTTGAAAGCCAACGATTTTCTCTTCAAGCCTTTCAAACAAGAAGAGCTGATGGCCAAGCTCGCCGGCTTGGTGGAGCAGCAGCGCAGCATAGGGCAAAGCATTTTGGCCATCGGCGCGCATCCTGATGATGTGGAGCTGGGCTGCGCAGGTAGCCTAGCAGCCCATGTGGCGCGCGGCGACAGAGTGCATATCTTGACGCTGTGCGGTGGTGAAGCTGGCGGAGCTGCCAGCATGCGTGCCAACGAATCAAAGAGCGCAGCAGCTTTGCTGGGTGCGGGCTTGACTTTGGCTGATTTGGCCGACACGCAGATCAGCGAAGGAGCGCAAACGATTGGGGTGATTGAGCGATGCATTGCTCAGATTCAGCCGCAGATCATCTACACCCACAGTGAGAAAGATGGGCATCAAGACCATCGCAACACATTCCGCGCCACTTTGGTGGCTGCCAGACAAGTGCCCAGCTTGTTTTGCTACCAAGCGCCCTCGACCACCGTGCAATTCATACCGACGCGCTTCAATGACATTGGAGCACACCTGGGCGCGAAGCAAAGAGCCGTCGCCGCGTATGCCAGCCAAGCCAGTATTCGCCCTTATATGCAAGCTGAGCTGATCGAGGCCACGGCTCGCTACTGGGGGCGTTTCGCGGGCTACGGGCTGTGTGAAGCTTTTGAGGTGATCAGGGAGCGGTCTCGCTAGCCAAGATTTTCTCAATTTCTGAGCGAAATACCAGCAGTTGAAGGCGCAATTGAACGAGTGCAGCGCTTGTTTGAGCGCTGATTTCGCCACTGATGGGCGCTTGCGATCCATGCATCGTGAGATCACAAGCGAGCTGCAGGGAATTCATCAACTCTGCATTGGCGGCAACAGAAATACCCGCTTTGGATGCATGCAGCGCAGAATAAATATCTACCTTTGGCTGATCCAGCGAGGCGATGCAGGCCACCACAGTATCCAGCAGCAAGGCTAAATATTGCTTTTCAAAAGCACGATCCTGCCCGATGAATGAAGCCAAGCGCTGCCGATCAAGCATCGCCAGCCTCATCGCCCGCATCGCTGAGCACATGCCATTTTCTCTGGGCATCCAAAGCAATCCGCAAAGTTTGTGCATTGTGGATCGGATCCGCAGATTCCAACTGCCGATAGCGCCGCATGGCCTCTGGCGTAGCCATCGTGCCGTATTCCAAACCAAGCACAAAGGCCTTGAAAAACATGCCATGGCCGAAAACCAAGATCTGGCCTGATGCACTGGCCACTTGGCTCACCAAGCGCGCAGAAAAATCATTGACGCGCTGCATCAGGTGGCGATAGGTTTCTGCACCATCGCCATCGTCCCAATCTGGATCAGCGCGCTGCCAGTATTCTTGCGCCCAGCCTTGGCGCTGCGCTGCCGTCGTGCCGCGACAACGCGCTGGGCTGAGATAGGTGAATTCTTGAATCGGCCAGACTTGCACATCGACGCTTTGATGGCTTTGCCTGAGCTGATCGATCAAGGGTTGCGCGGTGTACAAGGTGCGCACATAAGGCGAGACGATGATCGTTTTAGCCGCATCTCTGGGCATCTTGTTGGAGAAATGCTCAGCAATATGGCGCGCTTGCTCTCGCCCGAGATCCGTCAGCTCAATGCTTTGCGGATCATCGGTCGCCTTGCCGGCATTGGCCTGACTCGTGCCATGTCTAATCAGCCAAACGAGGGGCGTATTCATGAAAGTGCTCAAGCCACCCGCTCCTTGGCTAGGCTCGCCCATTCGGCAACCTTCACAGGCTGCTCCGTCCAGTAACGCACCGTCATCACCTCCTGAAACGGCAGCATGCCTTGCGGCATGGGGTGGCCAGAAAAATCATCGAGCATGAGGCGAGGAATATCCACGCCAGCCGCCGCTGTGAGGGGCAGTGTTCCAGGGAAGCGTGGATTGATTTCAAGCAATTTCGCCACGCCTTGGCTATCGCGCTTGAATTGCACATTGGCCACCAATGGAAGCCCGATCGCTTGCACCAGATCCACGGCATACTGGGCTACATCGCTGGCCAACACGGTGCGCGCAGTCACAGCAATTCCTGAATCGGTTTTCATGCGTATGCGCGGCACAGAGGCCAGCGCAACGCCAGCGCGGCTCACGTACACATCCACAGAATATTCTTCCCCGGGCAACCACTCCTGCACAATAAATTGCCCATCGCGTGGCACCCGCGATAGGTCTTGCTGGTTGTTAAGCATCATCAAATCACGCGATCCACTGCCTGCGCGCGGTTTGGCGAAGGCTGGCCAAGAAGGCAATGGCTCAAGACTGCGCTCATCCCAAACCATGCTCCAAGGCACTGGCACGCAGCTTTTTGCAGCGCCCAGCAAAGCGGCTTTGTCTCGGACAGTCGCCAAAACCTCCGCTGGCGCAACGGCTATTTTGATCCCGCAAGCCTCGAACTCATGCCGCGCCTGGGCTAGGGGCAGCAGCTCTGCATCCACCGTAGGAATCAGCAAGTGGATGCCGCGCTTTTGACATTGATCCAGCAGGAATGAAACGAAATTCGGCGAATCGCCTCTGGGCAGCAATAAGCGCTGCGCTGGCGCGACCAAATACAAACCACTAGCACAGTCATCCATGTCTGCCATGTGCAATGCTGCATACTGACCCAGACTTTTCCAAACGCTGATCGCAGCCGCGCCGCCCGCCCCTGTCACCAAAATATTGGAGATGCTCATGCTTTGTTTGTCCTTGGTTTCTGCTGAAATGGAATGGTAGTTGAAAACTGACAGCAGAATAGAATTCGATCATGCCTCAAGCCCGTTTTTTAAATATCGATGCCTGCCCTAGATGGAAAGCCATAACCCAAGGGCGCGCTCTGGCGACAGCGGGGTTTTTTTTCCTCTTAGCTTCATCCTCATGCGTTCTTGCGCAAGCACCGAGCTTGAATCGCCTAAACGAGGCTTTGGCTTATGAGAAAAAAAGCGAGCTGCGCTCTGCGCAAGAGGTCTATCAAAGCCTTCTGACTGACGAGACTTGGGGAGTCGCCGCTCAACTGGGTCTGGCAAGGGTTCTGCGCTGGCAG
The DNA here is from genome assembly GCA_013297925.1 of Comamonadaceae bacterium. Taxonomy (GTDB): domain Bacteria; phylum Pseudomonadota; class Gammaproteobacteria; order Burkholderiales; family Burkholderiaceae_C; genus JANMDU01. The sequence goes on along the minus strand of JAAFJC010000062.1, from coordinate 15,129 downwards.
TATCAACACGATGCAGCCTTGATCCATTACGAAGCGGTATTAGCGCATCCCCTAGCCACGCAAGGCATGCGCGATGAGGCCCACTTGGGCATCGCGCAAATCGATGCCGCAGACATGCGCCTAGCCATCGCATTGCAGCGCTTGGGCAAGATTGACGACAAGAGCGCGGTGTCTAGCCAAGTAAAACAACTGCAGGAGCAAATCTTTGCGCAGAACCCTACGCGCATCAGTGCCAGCTATGGGCAAGTACGCAGCAAAGGTGGCCCAGTTGACGACAGCTTGCGGCTAGCGATTTCCCATCAATTGGATTTACGCCAAAGCATTTCGCTCTCTCATGTCAGCAACTCGCTTGTACAGCGCAGTACCAATCCCAACACTGCCCTGGATTTTGTGAAAAACCAAACCCAAGCGATTTGGCGCTACCAAGTGCCTTTAGGCGTGGCCTACGGTGCGCAAGCAACGATCAGGCAACTCAGCCTAGGCGGCAGTGAGGCGAGTCTTCGATGGGATGGTTCATGGCCGCTGCGGCCAAGTTGGCGAGCCAATGCTTCTGCTGAAGTGCTCAAATCCAGTGCCAATACATATGCCAATGGTTCGCTTGGCCTGAGCACCAAGGTTCATAAAAACTGGCAACTGGGTGCGACGCTCTACGCCGCTGAAACTACGCAAGGCCATACCAATAGCTGGATGGCCAATGCGACTTATGAGAGCGGCCCTCTGCTCGCTCAATGGTTTGTGTCTCGCACCGTGGGTATGCCGCAGATCGTGCAGACGCTTGTACTGCGCCAACGCCTAGACGCTGGGCCAACATGGCGCACGGAGCTTAAACATGATGCGAATGGCAATACTTTGATCCTTGGCTTGGATATACCTTGGGGTAAACATGTGGGCTCTGCTTCTGTGCAAACCAGCCCGTTCACCAAGCAATGGTCGGCAGGCTTTGAATACGCTTGGCCCAACGGCTTAGAGAGCAATTCGCAAAGCGCATCTAAGCCGCCGCTACGCTAGTCAAAGAGACCGGCTCCCATGCCCTTTGAGATTTTTTCCCTACAAGCCTGGCTGGTTGGCCTGCTTGCCATGTGTGTGCTCATTGGTGCTTTACCCGTACTTGCCGGTTTGTTCCAATTTTTGCTGGTGTCACTCTCCTATTTCAACCAGCACGTTGTGATGACGCACCCTTACTGGCCGCGCATCAGCGTGATTGTGCCCGCGTGGAATGAAGGCGCGGTGATTGGCCTGTCGATTGATCGATTGATGCAGTTGAATTATCCAAAAGACAAGCTGCGCGTGTATTTGATCGATGATGGCTCGACCGACGAAACACCGCGTATCGCGATTGAGAAAGCCAAGCAATACCGAGGGCGTGTCTTTCACATCCGCCGCGTTGCAGGTGGCGAAGGCAAGGCGCATACCTTGAATTACGGCCTGAATGTTTTATGGAAAAACGAATGGAGCGAAGCCGTCCTCATCATGGATGCTGACGTGATCTACACGCCGGATTCACTGGCACGCATGGCCAGGCATTTGAGCGATCCCACCATCGGTGCCGTGACGGCATATATCAAGGAAGGCAGCTCTGCACCTAATTACGTGCAACGCTTCATCACCTTCGAATATGTCACCGCGACCGGAGGCTCCAGGCGGGCGCAGAATGTGCTGGGATTTTTGGCTTGTTTATCCGGTGGCGCTCAATTACATTCAAGGCAAAATTTACTGGATATGGGTGGGCAGATTTTTTCAAACACTTTGGCAGAAGATACATTCACGACGTTCAGAACACAGATGAACGGGCGCAAAGCGATTTTTGATCCGCATGCCATTGTGTATGCCGAGGAGCCTGATAGCTTAAATGGCTTGTGGAAACAGCGCGTGCGTTGGGCGCGTGGCAATGTGCAGATCACTTCTGTGTTTCGACATCTGTGGGCGCATTCAAAAGCACATCCCCAATTAGGCTCATGGGCGATGGCATTTTTGTGGTTCACGATTTTTCTTATGCCTCTGATTCAGATTCTTTCTGCAAGCGCCTTGGTCTCGCTGTATTTCATCAACGATGATTTGGCTTGGAAATGCTTTGGAATGCTCTGGCTGATAGCCGCTTTCACCTATTTGATTGTCACGGCCATCTCATGGGTGGTTGACTGGGAATCTTGCGCAAAATCATGGGGGTGTTCGCTGCTTTTCCCGGGCTTGGTCTCGCTATCGGTGATTGTGTATTCGTTGATGCCTTGGGCCTTTGAGCCCTTGAAGCAAGCGCTTGCGTGGCATGAGCAGCACACGGCACAAAAGCTACTCACCCTCTTCCTCTATTCTTGGCTGGCGCTTTCAATGGCAGTGGCCTATGCAGCGAAAGTTGTTGAGATCAAAGGGTATCCGCGATGTGCGGCAGTCTTACTGTATCTTGCGGGCTATGGCTCATTCTTATGTGCCGTCACGTTCGGCGCTTACGTCAAAGAATGGCAAGGCTCGGCGATGACTTGGGATAAGACGGAAAAGACTGGCAAGGTGAGCTAGTTCTATCCACCTCAAGGGGTCATGTGAGATCCAGTGTGATGGCCAATCCAAGCCCTGTGGCTGGATCGTATCGGTATTTGAATTCAATCCGATTGGGATGGTATTTCCAAGAATCGAGCGGGAAGCTGAAGCTTCGCATCTTTCCCACTTTCTGAATTTCCAAATAAAAATCTTCACGGCCATCGGGATAGCGCAGAGCCTCAAAGCTGAAGCAACAATCCTCGCCTTTAGTGCATGCATTGCTGGTGCGATCGAACGCCATCTCACCCTGAGCTTGTTGTACATTCTGCTTGGATTCGATCACAAATCCCTTGGATTGAAGATGAGCAATGGTGGCCTCATAGTAGGCCAGGTTCATTTCCATGGCGGGGCGATTCTGAGTCAGCTCAAAGCGCGAATCAGAAGCTCACGCAGCACAAACAGCAACACCAGAGTCTCAACGACTAGCAAGGCTTTGTATAAAAGCTCACGCTCGTTTTCAATATCCAAGCGCACCTGTATTTGAAAACGCTCATGCGCCTGCAACAATTCCTCTGGCACAGGCGGCGCATCATGAGATTGCGCAAGCTCATCTTTTTTCGCATGCAACTGAAACAACTGTGCCGCCATCAAAACCCCCAGCTCGCCCCGCTGGGCATGACCCACAGGCTGACAGATGCCACCACCAAAATCAAAGCGACGCCTAAGCAAGCGCGGCGCAGCCAACGCACGCGGCTGCTCACGTGGCGTAATTCCACGTACAACTCGGATGCAGTTGGTTGACTGGATGGGTTTATCATGAAGCGATGTTAATTCGCAAGAACGTTTTTGATTTTACCTTTTTGCGTTGGGTCAAGGCAAACTTGACTCACGCTTTAGCGCGTCTGCTGGTTGCTCTGTTGCTTGGCTTGGTTATGCCTCTGGGTGCTTCTGCGGAGGCGCTTTTTATAAACGACCTTCAACTGCGCGGCGAAAAAACGAGCCAACCGATCCCGATTTTCATCGAAGGTACTCAACCCAAAGCTATTGAGCTCAAGCTGCATTGGAATGCTTCTTCCCTCGTTGATTTCAAGCGATCCACGATCCACGTTTCGATCAATGGGCAAATTCGCAGCAGCCGCCGCCTCTCCGATCTTTCGCAAAATGCTTGGGATGTTAGGTTGCGGCCACTGCGCGCGGGCAAGCATGAGATCAGGATTGAGCTTCAATTGCGCAGCAAAGATGATGATTGCAGCTTGCCGCCAGATGCACTTTGGGTGACGTTTTTAAGCGACAGCCAAATCAACGGCGCTGCCCTTTCCGAGAAAGGCTCTGCAAGTAGGGTCGTAGCAGTTCGTGATGTGCCAGAAAATTGGCGAAAAGCTTCAGCGGATGAGCCCGCAGCGCTGGCCAAAATGCCCGCCGTCCTGTTGGCGCATGATTTTCCGTGGGATCGCCAGATAGCAGCGGCATTTTTGCAAGCTCAGCTTTTCCTGCGCCAACGTGGCTTCGATGTTGCACTGCCTTCAGACAGCAAAGAACCAAAGCGCACACTCAGCATACGATCTATCGACAAATTACCGCTCGATCACCCTGCCGTATCGCGTTGGCGCGCATTGAAAGATCCGCATTACATTCTTTTTGCGCCCAGTCCTACGCAACTTGAAGTGATTGTGCAAAGCCTACAAAACACGCATCAAGCGCTACAGGTGTTGGCTAGTGATGATCTACGCGCCCTTTGCCACGAAAGCCTTTGCAGCATGAGTGAGCCGGGGCGCAAAACGGCCGATCCATCCGCCAGCAGCAGCGATACAAAAACACAAGCGCGCCTGTGGTCTATGGTCAGCAACGATCAGCCTCGCGGCTGGACTGCTCAAGGTATGGGCTCTCACAAACTTCGCCAAGTCTGGCTGCGCCCCTCATCGCTAGAGCTCGATGCTGACGTTTATTTGCATTTGGCTGCGCGTGCCTCGCAAGCTGCTCCAGTGAATCAGGCGCAAAGCAGTATCAGCCTGAAGATCAACGATCAACCGATCGCCACCTATTCTTTATCGGACTGGAAAGCTGGGCAGGCACACATCCGAATTCCGCCTAGCCTATGGCAGGCCAGCGCCTGGATCATGGATTTTGAAGTGCGATTGACACCCCATGCGGTTATAGAGCCCAACGCTAACCAGCGAGCTGCATTCTCCGGGCGCTGCATGCAAACAGTTCAAGAGGACTTTTGGGTCACGATTGACCCAGACACTCGGCTGCTAGCCAAGTACAGCACACGTGATAGCCAGTCCATTGCGGGGTTTTGGCAGCGTGCCCTTGAACGCCCCGTTCAATCTGTGTATTGGAATACCACGCCATCTGGTGTGCCCAGTCCACAGCAACTTGCTACCATCGCGCCCGTGCTGCAAATGTTTCAGTCTTCTTCAGATCAGGCCAAGCTAGCGCGCTGGGCATTCGTTGATCTTGCGACATGCGCTGATCAGCCATGTGTTGCACTGCACCCAACGGCATCTGGCGGTGAGGCCAATTCATTACAGGCAAGCCTGATACTGCCTTGGAGACAACTGCTCAAACGCATTCCCGAACATGCGAATAACTTGCCAGATTTGAATGCGCAAGCCAGCGCAGCTCTTGTTTGGCAGCCTAAAGGTGGGCAGCTAGCCGAGCAATTGCATCTCGTTTTTGGGCAAACCAGCAATACACCCATGCCCGTGCCTCAGCTTGCGACGTTTACCGGCTCTGTGGCCACATACTCTGATCAATGGCAAGTTTTTGCGCATGAGCCCTTGTCGCGTAAATTGCCAAGTGGCGCATCTACAAACAGCGCTGGCAATGTATCGCAGCAGCAAGGCAGGCTGCGCTGGATCAATCTACTGTGGGCGCTTGGCTCCATCTTGATCGTGACTGCCTTGAGCGTCGCATATTGGCGCAAAAAGAAAAAAGCTGATGCGCAATCTTGGGAAGTGAAAGAGTGATTCCAGCGCTTACTGGAGGCCTCTTTCACAACGCAGGCGGTGCAAGGCGGGAGACTTGAAACTCCGAATCAGATAACAGCTGTAGCTGAGGTACAGGCTCGCTCAGTACTTGCCTGACACAAGTATTGAGTGCTTCAATCGACAGAGGTTTGGTCACATAACCATTCATGCCAGCCGCGAGGCACCGCTCTTGATCTCCAGGCATGGCGTGCGCCGTCAGGGCAATGATTCGCGTGTATTTGCCCAGCTGCTTTTCGCGCTTTCTGATCTCTGCGGTTGCCGTCATGCCATCCATCACCGGCATTTGCACATCCATCAAAATCAAATCAATGGCCTCTCGCTCGCAATGCTGCACGGCCTGCAGACCATCCGAGACGAGCGTCATATGACAGCCCGTGCTTTCCAAAAGTTTACGAATCAAGAGCTGATTGATCGGTTGATCCTCAGCCACCAGTAAGCGTAGGCCGCGCCAGTGAGAAGCATCGAGCGCCATGGGCGCAGTCATGGCTATATCGGAGCGGCTTGCCTCTCGCACTGGTACATAAAACCTGAATTCGCTACCCTGCCCTGGCGCGCTGACCACTGACAGCTTGCCATTCATGGCTTGCACCAATCGCTTACAAATCGCTAGCCCCAAACCTGTGCCACCATAGCGCCGCGTGGTGGAGGAATCAGCTTGCGTGAAGGCATCAAAAATATGCTCTTGCTGCTCGCTGTTCATTCCCAGCCCCGTGTCCCTGACCTTCACGCCGAGTTGAATCAGATCAGGTGGATCATTGGATCGCCCGGCCAAGCGCATGAGCTTCACATGAATGCTTCCGGACTTGGTGAACTTCACCGCGTTGGACAGCAAGTTCACCAAAACTTGGCGCAACCTTCCTGGATCACCCATGATATCGGGCGGCAAGGCTGGATCAATATCAAGATGCATTTTTACGCCCTTGGCGCTCGCCTGCAAAGCATGCGGGATGACGGTATCCTCGGCCCATTGCATCAGCGAAAAGCCAACATTTTCCAGCACTAGCTTGCCCGCCTCGATTTTTGAAAAATCCAATACATCGTTCAAAATTTCAAGCAGCGAGGCAGAGGAGCTGTGCATCAATTGCAGGTAGCTGCTCTGCTCTTCGGAGAGGCTTGTTTTCTTGAGTAAAGTTATCAGACCCATCAAGGCGTTGAGTGGCGTACGCACCTCATGGCTTAAATTCGCCAGGAATTCATCCTTGGCGCGGGTAGCCACGCCTGCTTGATCAAGCGCTTGGCGAAGCTGCATGGTTTGCCGTTCTACCTCGTTTTGCAGTTGGCTGGCTGATTTTTTAAGTGCTTCGTTGCTGTGATAGAGCTCCAAGCTGCGCTCTTCAAGCAATTGCTCGGCGGTCTGCCGCGCTAGCTTCTCGCGCTCGATTCGTTTGCGCAAACGCTCTATGTCGCCGGGTTCAGACACGGCGAGTCACCACAAAATCAACAGCGGTGCTTGCGCCCGCAGAGCGCGGCGCGCTGCGCTCAATATCCAGTGTGCATTGGTAATGCTCAGCGCAGCCCTTGATCAAGCCAACTGCGAGGGTCGAAAAATCATGTGCAGAGCTGTAGTTCATTTGGATTTGATCCGCGCCAATTCGATGCGTTTCAAACTGCGGCAACTGAGCATCGGGATACAGTTTGCGTACCTCTGTATGCACAATCGTCTCAATACCCATCAAAAAGCTGAGCGCATCAGGCGATGAATCCATGAATGTGGGATAACGTTTGTAAAAGCGCCCAAAAAGGTGACGGCCAAACACCTCTAGCAAAGTATCCAAGCTCAAGTCTGTCCGCTTCGACAGGCTCGTGACTAAAGCGACTATCTCCGTATGTGGATAAGTGCCGACGCTGGTGTAGGCTCCGCTATGAGGCAACTGCGCATCGTCAATAATGTCATCGACCATGTTTTCGCCGAATTTAGCGCCCACCATATCCAAAAACTCTGTGAATACTATACCTTTCATGCAACGCTCCTAGAAATGTAAATTTATCAATGAATAAATTGGAATGAGCATAAATTGAAAATGAGCCGGGCCATATCCAATGGACCCTGTGAAATTAGATCAGCTTTTTTGAGGTTGAGATTGAGCAGCTTGGCGAGTTCAGTATTCAGTAGTCTTAGTTGATGTGAAGTAATGCACGCATAGCTGCCTCATCAAGAACGGGGATACCAAGCTCTGCGGCTTTATCGAGCTTGCTGCCTGCATCAGCGCCGGCCACCACATAGCTCGTTTTCTTGCTCACACTGCCTGAGACTTTCGCACCTGCGGCTTCCAACAAGTCTTTGGCTTGATCGCGACTGAGTGTGGGGAAGGTGCCGGTGAGCACGAAGGTTTTGCCGGCCAAGGTTTGCGGGGCGCGCTCTGCGGGTTCGCCTTCTTGCCAAGTGATGCCGACGGCGCGCAATTGCTCCATCACTTCTCGGTTGTGCGGTTGATCGAAGAAGGTGCGCAGGCTGTGAGCGACGATGGGACCGACGTCGTTGACTTCTAAGAGCTGTTCTTCCGTGGCATCCATGATGGCATCTAGGCTGCCGAAATGCTTGGCCAGATCGCGCGCGGTGGATTCACCGATTTGGCGGATGCCTAGGCCGTAGAGGAAGCGCGGGAGCGTGGTTTGCTTGGATTTTTCGAGGGCTGCGAGGATGTTTTGTGCGGATTTTTCGGCCATGCGGTCAAGCGCTGAGAGCGATGTGAGGCCGAGGCGATACAGGTCTGGCAGGGTTTTGATCACGCCGGCATCCACCAGTTGATCCACCAACTTATCGCCCAAGCCTTCAATGTCCAATGCGCGGCGCTGGGCGAAATGCAGAATAGCTTGCTTGCGCTGCGCGGGGCAAAATAAGCCGCCGGTGCAGCGCCAATCGGCTTCATCCACTTCTTTGGCTATCGCTGATTGGCATTCGGGGCATTGGCCACTGAGGCGTTTGTAGATATTGAGCGGCTCGCCTGCATCATCAGGGCGCTTCTCAAGCACCACGCTCACCACTTCTGGAATCACATCGCCCGCTCGGCGCACGATCACCGTATCGCCCACTCTCACATCCTTGCGCTGTGCCTCTCCTTCGTTATGCAGCGTGGCATTCGTCACCGTTACGCCGCCCACGAACACGGGGGAGAGCTTGGCCACCGGCGTGAGCTTGCCAGTGCGCCCCACTTGAATATCAATCGCCTGCACCACCGTCATCTGCTCTTGGGCAGGATATTTGTGAGCCACCGCCCAGCGCGGCTCACGGGTCACGAAGCCCAGGCGCTTTTGCAGCGCGAAGCTGTTGACTTTGTAAACAACGCCATCAATATCGAAAGGTAGTTGATCACGCTCGGCGGCGATGCGTTGGTGATACGCTATTAATTCCGTAGCGCCTCGCGCAATAGACGTGCCGGCTGAGACCGGAAAACCCCATGATTTCAGGGTTTGAAGCGCTTGCCAATGCGTTTCAAAAGCCACACCATCAGCCACTTCACCCAAGCTGTAAGCGAAAAAACTCAAAGGCCGCTGGGCAGCTATTTTGGAATCTAGCTGCCTGACCGCGCCCGCTGCGGCATTGCGCGGGTTCACAAAGGTTTTCTCGCCTTTCACACCCGCCGCAATCTTGCCCCGCTGCCGCTCGTTCATCGCTTCAAACTCATCGCGGCGCATGTACACCTCGCCGCGCACTTCGAGCAAAGTTGGTGCTTCTGGCGGTAGCTTGAGGGGGATTTGGTGGATCGTGCGGATGTTGTGAGTCACATCCTCACCCGTCTCGCCATCGCCGCGCGTCGCCGCTTGCACGAGGATGCGGTTTTCATAGCGCAGGCTCATGGCCAGACCGTCGAATTTCAGCTCGGCAACGTATTCGACAGGCGGCGCATCATCTGAGAGTTCAAGCTCTTTGCGAATGCGTGCATCGAAGGCTTGCGCGCCGCTGGCTTCGGTATCCGTCTCGGTGCGGATGGAAAGCATGGGAATGGCATGGCGCACGGAAGCCAAACCATCCATCACCGCACCGATCACGCGCTGCGTGGGTGAATCGGGAGTGAGCAATTCAGGATGCTCAGCCTCCAAAGCTTGCAGGAGCTTGAAGACACGATCGTATTCAGCATCGGGAATTTTCGGGTCATCCAGCACGTAATACTGGTGTGCGTGATGATGCAAGAAGGCATGCATCGCATCTCGGCGCGCAACAGGCGATGCGTTTACATCATCTTCTTTTGCTATTGAATCTATAGCTGCTCGCGCAGTTTTCACGCCGGCAGTAGACGCTTTTTCATCTGAAAACAGATCAAAAGTAGCCATTCAAGAGCCACAATTCATTAACTGAACAAACGCCGCGCCTGCGCCGAACCTGCCGCCAGATCACGGCTTTCCAGCGTGTCATACAGTTGCTCCAGCTCTGAGCCAATTGCATCCATCGCATCGCGGGTGATCATGCGGCCTTGGGCATCGGTGATCATGCCGTCCATCGAAGCCGCCAAGGCAATGGCCACATCGCGCAAACGCGGATAAGGCTGCTCGCCGCGATCCACCTGAGGCACATCCAGCGCCAGATCCAAGCTGCGCAGCGCGGATTGCTCAGGATCATCCGAGAGCGCAGCTTGCGTATCAAAATTCAGCGAGAGAATGGGCGGCAAGCCTTGCACAGATGCAGGCAAGACCATGCGGCCTGCAATCGCGCCCGCCACAAAGCCTTGGCGCGCGGCATGCTGCTGCACATAGCCGGTGCTCCAAGCCACATTTTTAGCGCGCACAGTGAAGCCCAGCTGCGCATCATGGCTGCTGGCAAATTGATCAAGCTCGCGGGCCCGCAGCACTTCATCATGCATCTCTGGGAACTGCGCCTCGCCGCCAAAAACATCGGCAAAGGCCTGTGCTTTTTGCACGAACTCAGAAAATTCAATCTCGTTCAAAGCGCCCGTGCGGCTTGCGAGCTGCACGCCGGCTTGGAACGCACTGTAGCGCTCACCAGCACGTGGGCTTTCCCACTCACCGTTCAAATTCAGACCTTCGATGGAGAAAGATTTGCTGCCCACGCGGCGCGTGGCGGGCAATGCAGCCAAGGCAGCTTCGCCTGAAACAGGCTCATCCAAAGTGATTTGGACCATCGCATCGATCAAGGCATCGAGCGAGGGCTTTTTATCGACGACCCAGTTGCTGCCCAGCGGGATCAGGTTGGATTCGAAATCGTTATTGAGCTTAGAAGCAAGCGGTTGCTCCACGCCTTCGGCATCAAAGCCAGGCTCAGAGCGATCTTTGGCGGCGGGCTCAATCGGCTGCGGCTCAGGCTGCGCCACACGCGGCGCATTGCGCCGCTGCGTCCACGCGCTATGCGCCACCACGCCAGCGAGCACGAGGCCGCCGAGAATGGCCAAGCCTAGCGTTAGCGTATTCAAACCGTCTCCACCATCTTGGTGGCCGCTTCCATATCCACGGCCACGATGCGCGAAACGCCCTGCTCTTGCATCGTCACGCCAATGAGCTGCTCTGCCATTTCCATGGCGATCTTGTTGTGGCTGATGAAGAGGAACTGCGTGCCTTTTTTGCTCATGGAGCTCACGAGCTTGGAATAGCGCTCGGTATTCGCATCATCCAAAGGCGCGTCCACCTCATCGAGCAAGCAAAATGGCGCGGGATTGAGCATGAAGATGGCAAACACCAGCGCAATCGCCGTGAGTGCTTTTTCGCCGCCTGAGAGCAAGTGAATCGTCTGGTTCTTTTTGCCCGGCGGCTGCGCCATCACCTGCACGCCAGAATCCAAAATCTCATCGCCCGTCATCATCAGTTTGGCATTGCCGCCGCCAAAGAGCTCGGGGAACATCTTGCCGAAATGCTCGTTGACGGTGTTGAACGTGCCTTGTAGCAGCTCGCGCGTTTCGCCGTCAATCTTGATGATGGCATCTTGAAGCGTGTTGATGGCTTCATTCAAATCGGCCATTTGCGCGTCAAGGAAAGTCTTGCGCTCGCGTGAAGCTGTGAGCTCTTCCAAAGCGGCGAGGTTCACCGCGCCTAGCGCATTCACATCGCGTTGGAATTGATCGATGCTGCTTTGCAAACCGCTGAGCTTCACATTGCCTTCTTCGATGCTCTTGGCCAGCGCATCCAAATCAGCATTGGCTTCGGTAAGGTGCTGGGTGTATTGCTCTAGGCCAATGCGCGCGGCTTGCTCTTTGAGTTGGAAATCGGTGATGCGCTGGCGCAGTGGATCGAGCTCGCGCTCCAGTTGCAAGCGGCGCTCATCGCTGGCGCGCAGCTTGCTCGTCAAATCGTCATACTCGCTGCGCTTAGCACCCAGCGTTTGCTCGCGTTGCATCTTCACCGAGAGCGCGCTTTGCAAGCCGGCTTGGGCGGCGGCATCTGAGAGGCGCTGCAATTCTTCGCCGGCGCGGCTGTTTTCTTCCGTGAGCGATGCGGCTTGCTGCGTGGCCGTTTCAATCGCGCGAGACAGCTCACCCTTGCGCGCTTCCAAGCTGCGCAGGGCAAACGTGGCTTCTTGCGATTGGCGCTCTAAGCCGCGCAATTGCTCGCGGGCCTCAGCCACCTTGCGCTCGGATTCAATCACGCGCTCATCAAGCTGGGCATGGCGCTCTTGGCTGTCTGCCAATTGCATATCCAGCTCTTCAAACTTGGTTTCCGCTGCGGCTTTGCGCTCTTGCAGATCTTGCAGCTGCGCATCCACTTCTTGCATATCGCCGCTGAGCTGCTGGGCGCGTGCGCGGGTTTGCTCGGCGAGCTGGGTGAGGCGCAGCGTTTCGACCTGCAGCTCATGCGCGCGCTGCGTGCCCTCTTGCGCTTCGCGCCGCGCTGTGACTAGGCGCGAGGATGCATCGTTGTATTGCGCCTCAGCTTTGAGCTGGGCATTGCGGCTTTCTTCCACAATGAAGGCTTGGGCGCGCAATTGCTTTTCAATATTTTCGATCTCTTGTGCGCGTGCGAGCAAGCCGGCTTGCTCGGAATCTTGCGCATAAAAGCTCACGCTGTAAGGGCTGACGCAGTGGCCGCTTTTCACGTAAATCACTTCACCGGCTTGCAGCTTCTCGCGGGCAGCTAAGGCATCTTCCACGCTTTGTGCGGTGTAGCAGCCATGCAACCAGCTTGAGAGCAAAGCTTTCAAGCCTGCATCGTTCACACGCAGTAAATCTACTAGCTTTGGTAGCGCCGACGCTTTATCAGGCGCAGCCGCTTGTGGCGCGGAATAGAAAGCAAGCTTCGCAGGCGGCGCGTCTTGTGCAAACGCGCGCACCGTCTCCAGCTTGCCCACTTCCAAGCTCATCATGCGCTCGCGCAGCGCAGCTTCCAGTGCCTGCTCCCAGCCCTGCTCGATGTGCAGCTTCGTCCACAATGCTGCTAGCGAATCCAAGCCATGCTGTTGCAGCCAAGGCTTGAGTTTTCCGTCAGTCTTCACCTTGTCTTGCAGAGCTTTGAGCGCTTCGTTGCGAGCCGACAAATCGGCATTTTTGGCAGACTCTTGGTTCAGCGTCGTTTGCTTCGTGCGCCGGTCTTCATCCATCTGCGGCAAGCTCTCTTGCAGCTCATGCAAGCGGGCTTCAGCCACTTCTTTGCCCTCGGTGGCCGTAGCCAATTGCGCCGTGAGATTGACCAAGCGCTGCTCGTCGGGCGAAGCCAAAGCATTCTTATCCGCCAGCAATCGCTCGCGGCGCAGCGTGAGATTACGGCTTTGCTCTTCAATATTGCGCTGATCCGCAGCGAGCACCTGAATCTGTTGCTGCACCTGTGCCACAGCCGAGCGCTGCTCATTCGATTTGCCTTGCGCTGTACGCAAAGCCTCTTCCAGCTCAGGCAAGCGATTGCCCTGCTCTTCAAACTGAGCTGCAAGCAATGCAGATTTCTCATCGCCCTCTGCCGCTTGCGCCGCCAAGCTTTCAATCTCCGCGCTGGATTCATCCTTGCGCGTCGCCCACATCAGCGATTGCTCTTTGATTTGCGAGAGGCGCGCTTCAATCCGCTGGCGGCCTTCCACCACAAAGCGAATCTCCGCCTCCAGCCGCCCCACTTCGGCGCTGGCCTCGTACAGCAAGCCCTGCGCTTGGTTCACGCCATCGCCCGCTGCGTAGTGCGCTTGGCGAATCGTCTCCAGCTCGCTTTCAATCTTGCGCAGATCCGCAATGCGCGATTCGAGCGCGTTCACAGCGGCCTCTTGATCGGTCTTAACTTTGCCTTGCTCAGCTTCCGCATCCGCACGCTTTAAAAACCACAGCTGCTGCTGCTTCAAGCTAATGCCTTCTTGCAGCGCCTTGTATTTTTGCGCCACCTCGGCCTGCTTCTCCAGCTTTTCTAAATTGCTATTGAGCTCGCGCAGAATGTCTTCCACACGCGTCATGTTCTCGCGCGTGTCGGTCAGGCGGTTTTCGGTTTCTCTGCGGCGCTCTTTGTATTTCGACACGCCGGCAGCTTCTTCAAGGAACAATCGCAGCTCTTCCGGGCGCGATTCAATGATCCGGCTGATCGTGCCTTGGCCGATGATGGCGTAAGCCCGTGGCCCCAGGCCCGTGCCGAGGAACACATCCTGCACATCGCGGCGGCGCACGGGTTGGTTGTTGATGTAGTAGCTTGATGTGCCATCGCGCGTGAGCACGCGCTTGACGGCGATCTCTAAAAACTGCGCCCACTGCCCGCCCGCGCGGTGATCTTCGTTGCCGAATATCAGCTCCACGCTGGAGCGGCTGGCCGCTTTGCGCGTGGTCGTGCCATTAAAGATCACATCCTGCATCGATTCGCCACGCAACTCAGAAGCCCGGCTCTCGCCCAGCACCCAACGCACCGCGTCCATGATGTTGGATTTGCCGCAACCATTGGGGCCAACGACGCCCACCAGCTGGCCGGGAAGCAGAAAATTGGTCGGCTCAGCGAAAGACTTGAAGCCAGATAACTTGATCGAATTTAAACGCACGGCGAACCTGTCAAACCACTGTTTTTATGAGGAAAAGAGTGATGTTACATGAGTCAAACTGCTTGACTTTCGCCTTTCGACTCATGGGTTTGTAACCACTATCAAAAGATGAGCTGTCCGCGCAGGTTTGATGCCGGGCAGATGGTGTTTTGGCTATTTTTTCTAATGCCAACAGGCCGCGGGTTTGAAGCGCTGTGATTTGGGTATCCACCGCAGCGACATAAAGGGGGAATTCAGGCGCAGCCCGAAGGAGGACAGTCGCGTAGGGGGATGCCCAAAGCGCGGCGGCTCAAACTCGCAGCCGCTCTGTCCAAAAGCATTACTACAAATAAAATAGCAGCCTGCGCAATTAATACGCCGGCTGCTGAGGTAATAAACCCAAAAATCAGCGAGAAAGCGAAGCCGCTGCCCAAATATCGGCCATCACGCGCGGATCATGTTTTGCCAAATCCCACATCTTTTCATCTTGCGCCGCCAAACGATTCGCAGCACGCCAATCGCTCCACACTTTGCCCAAAGCCCGAGCCGCAGCAAAGGCCGGCTGAGTGAGCAAGGCCATCACCGCAAAGCCAATCGCCCACAGCCCAATCCAAGCCGCAAACAAATGCCCATCCGTGATCGTGTCAATCACTTGATTAGCCACCACCAAGAGCGCCGCTACCACGGCAGTCACCAACATGGCTGCCAAGGCGCGGGAATCGTCCAAACGGAAGCTGTGTGATTTGAAGAAAGACACCGCGTTTTCAAGGCGTTCCACGCCGGGGTGCGAGGCGGATTGATCGATAT
>JAAFJC010000061.1 GCA_013297925.1 Comamonadaceae bacterium | reverse complement strand
GCCAGCAACTCGCCAGCCTTGTGGTGGGCCGCGTTTATACCTTCTTCTACTATGGTTCCAACGCACTGAACGGCGGCAACACGACCGCAACCGATCTTCCCAACATATCCATGCGTGTGTCTTCGGGTACAAGCACGGTAGTCGTTCTCGCTACCAACAGTTTTCCCAACGAAGCAACAGCCACCGATGTCTGGACACTGCGCCAAGCCAACTTCACCGCCACCGCAGCCACGATGAGTGTGGAGCTATGGGATGCCGCAGCGGGCATCAACGGCGACGATTTCGCCTCAACGCAATTCACAGTGCGCGAATGCCGCCCCCAAGCGGATCCACGCGTGACCAAGAGCAATGGCATCAGCGGCGTCACAGCGCTCACGCCAACCACCTACACCGTCGTCGTGAGCAATCCGGGCCCAGGCGATGCGCCCGGCGTGTTGGTGCGCGATCCCGCAGCTGTCGGCCTGCAAAAAGACAGCATCTCCTGCCAAGCCAGCGCCGGCGCGCAATGCCCCGTGGTCACCACCATCAGCGGCATCGAAGGCGCAGGCTTGGTGTTGCCTCAGCTGTCTGCTGGCCACACCGTCACCTTCACCATCGTCGCTACTGTGCAAGCGCTCAATGGCACGGTGACGAACTCCGTGAGCCTGACGATCCCGCCCGATGTGATCGACAGCAACCCTGCCAACAACAGCTTCAGTGATGTTGATGGCGTGCTCGCAGTGGCCAATCTCGCCATCAGCAAAACCAACAACACTAACACTTTGGTCGCTGGCAGCACCACGAGCTACACCATCACCGTGAGCAATTTCGGCCCATCCCCGGCAGATGGCGCATTGCTGCGAGATGTGCCCAGCGCAGGCTTGAGCTGCACAGGGCCAGTGAGCTGCACCTCTAACAACGGCAATCTCGCCGTGTGTACAGGCGGCACGATCGCCTCGCCCAACACCAGCATTCCAATCGCGACTTTGACAGGCGCTGGCGCTACTTTGCCTGTCTTCCGTCAAGGCGGTGTGTTGACTCTGCTGCTATCTTGCGGTGTGACGGCTACTGGTTTCTAGTCTTTTAGATGCACCGATCGCAGGCCACAGAGCGCCAAACAACCCCACCCCGGCTCTCCTACAATCCATGCCAACATGCAAACAGAAGCTCACCCATCCATGCCCAGTGAAGGCGTAGAACACCCCCGCCACATCCGCAGCTTCGTACGCCGCGCTGGCAGGCTCACCGTTGGCCAAGCCAAGGCACTGGATGTGCTTGGGCCGCAGTTTCTGATTCCATTCCAAGAGCAGTTGCTCAATTTTTCTTCTTTCACCGACCCTCAAGTTACTATCAATTCCATAGCGCCTCCCGCAGGTTCTATGCCGGCCGATGATCAAAAAGGCTTAAAAAATCACTCAAAAACCGTGTTTGAAATCGGCTTTGGCATGGGCGAAGCCACCGCGCATATCGCCAAGGTCTTGCCCGATACCCTCTTCCTCGCCTGCGAAGTGCATCAACCCGGCGTGGGCGCATTACTCAAAAGAATCGAAGAGCAAAACATCACGAACATCCGCATCGTTTCCCATGATGCAGTGCAGGTGTTAGACAAGATGATTCCCAAGGCAAGCTTGGACGGCATTCACATCTTCTTCCCCGATCCGTGGCACAAAAAGCGCCACAACAAGCGCCGATTGATCCAACCGCCTTTTATAGCCACCTTGGCGCAGCACATCAAACCCGGTGGCTATTTGCATTGCGCCACCGATTGGCAGCCTTATGCTCAGCAGATGATGGAGGTGCTGTCAGCCGAGCCAGCGCTGAAAAATGCGGCCACTGCCCAAGACGGCTACGCGGAGAAACCGCATTACCGCCCGCTCACCAAGTTTGAAAATCGAGGCATCAAACTCGGGCATGGCGTGTGGGATCTGGTGTTTGACAAACTCTGATCCCACTGGCTGAATTCACTCAGCTCTGAGCGCCGTCTTCAAATCCTCACCAATTTCAGGCTTATGCGCAAAGGGATCGGTCGGGTTGCGCGCCATCATGATGTCTTCTAAGCGCGTTTGCACCGAAGCAATCGCTTTCGGATGGCTGTAGATGTAGAAGCGGTCGGCCGCCATGCCATCAAACACCATCTGAGCCACATCCGCAGCGCTCACCTTGCCACTGCCCACAGCTTTATCACTCATCGCCTGCCCAATCATCTGGCTCTTGGTCGGCTTGATGCCACGCTGCTTGAATTCATCTGGGCGATTGCGATGACTCTGGCTGATACCCGTAGGCACGAAGAAGGGGCACAGAACAGAAGCGCTCACCTGATCCGTCACCAAACGCAAGTCTTGATATAGCGTTTCGCTCAGCGCGACAACGGCATGCTTGCTCACGTTGTACACGCCCATGTTCGGCGCGTTGAGCAGGCCAGCCATGCTGGCAGTGTTCACGATATGGCCTTGGTAGCTTGGGTCTTTCTTAGCCGCTTCCAGCATCATCGGCGTGAAGACACGCACGCCGTGCGCCACGCCCATGATGTTCACGCCCACCACCCATTCCCAATCCTTGAGCGTGTTCTCCCAGATCAAGCCGCCTGAGCCTACGCCCGCGTTATTGAACACAAAGTGCGGCGCACCAAAGCGCTCAAACGTCTTCGCTCCAAGAGCTTCAACTTGATCTGCTTTGCTCACGTCCAGCTTGAAGGGCAACACTTGCGCGCCCATTGCTGAAACCTCAGCCACCGCCTTATCCAGCGCATCTTGCTGTACATCCGCGAGCACGAGATTCATCCCCAGCTTCGCGCCTATGCGCGCGCATTCGAGCCCAAAGCCGGAGCCAGCGCCGGTGAGAACGGCAGTTTTGTTTTTGAAATTCGAGATCATGAGGGTTCAACTTTCTTCAAAATAAATCCGATACGAGGGAAATGGACAAAGACTTCACCGGCTCTCTCGTCCACGCGGCGCAAGGTGTAGCGCGTACGCGTGGCAGCGACCAATTGACCGGCGCTGGGCTCTAAGCCAAAGCTCTCTGCGGTGATTGTCACATCGCTGCCCAAGGGGATGCCATGCTCATCCTGGAAGGTGTTCTCATGGCCAAACAGGCTACTCGCCGGCGTATTGATTGCGCAAGCTGCTATCGATTCAGTAGTATTCGATTTACTCGGCTCACCTTGCTCAAAAGCAGCTATTGCGTCCATCCATGCGAGCACGGCAGGCGTGGCATCGAGCACGCTGGCAATCGGTGGCACGATTTTTCGGGTAAACCACAGCGGGTGATACACCGCGAAATCGGCCACGCTAGGCTTGTCGCCAAGCAAGAAGCTCTTGCCATCGAGCATGCTGGAGATTCGGCGCAGATAGCTTTTGTAGGTGGCGGCGGCATCCGCTGGATTCATACGCGGCGCGCCGCCTCGCATGGCCTGGCGGTCTGCACCAAAGGCTTTGAGATTTTCTGGAGGCTGATCTTTGAAGACGTGCGCTGCGCCTGCAGGTTGAAAGTTATACGCCATCGCCACAGGAAAGAGCATGCTATCTGCCCATTGGGCCACCGTGCGCGCTGCCCCCTTAAGGCCTGCTGGATACAAAGTCTTCTCGGGGCTCAAATGCTCCAGCACATCGCAAATGAGCATCGTGTCGCAAATGATCTGGTTGCCGATCTGCAAAATAGGAATGCGCCGGTAGCCGCCCGTGAGCGCCTGCATGTCGGGCTTAGGCATGACCATAGGCTGGAAGACCGATTTCCAAGCGAGCTGCTTGTAGCCCATGATGGCGCGAATCTTCTCGGCGAAGGGGGAGCTTGGGTAGTGATGAAGGAAGATGTCTTGACTCATGGTTTGTCGCTTTTCTTTGCTTGGTTGGAGTGCTTTTTAATACCGGACGCAGAGGACGCAAAGGTTACGCAGAAGACGCAGAAAAAACCAAAAAGGAATATCCAAAAAATGGATTGAATTTCGTCTTCAACCTATTTTGAATTTTTTTATCTTTCTTTTGTCTTTTTTGCGTCCTCTGCGTAACCTTTGCGTCCTCTGCGTAACCTTTGCGTCCTCTGCGTCCGGCTGTTCGTCTTACAACTTTCAGATTT
This sequence comes from Comamonadaceae bacterium, assembly GCA_013297925.1. Classification (GTDB taxonomy): domain Bacteria; phylum Pseudomonadota; class Gammaproteobacteria; order Burkholderiales; family Burkholderiaceae_C; genus JANMDU01. The sequence continues at coordinate 16,778 of JAAFJC010000061.1, read as the reverse complement.
AAATCAACTTCACTAGCTGTTTGCCAAAGTTACGCCCCTTCAGCAGCCCCAAGAATGCCTCAGGCGCAGATTCAATGCCCACAGCAATGCTTTCCCGCGCTTTAAGCTTGCCAGAAGCCACCAAGCCGCCCAGCTCTTTCAAAGCCTCTGGCCAGATTTCCATATGCTCGCTCACGATGAAGCCCTGCAGCTTCAGACGGCTCACAAGGAAGATCGCAGGATTGGCCAAGGGCGGCGCTTCGCCGTCATAGCGCGAGATCATGCCGCAGACGGCGATGCGGCCGAAAGCGTTCATGCGCGCCAAGATCACATCGGAGATCCAGCCGCCGACGTTTTCAAAGAAGCAATCGATGCCGTTCGGAGCAGCGGCTTTGAGCGCTGCGTTAAGCGCCTTGCTTGTCGCTTGCTCTTTGTAATCAATGCAGGCATCAAAGCCCAGCTCATTGACCACATAGGCGCATTTTTCCGCGCCGCCTGCGATGCCCACCACGCGGCAGCCGCGCGATTTGGCGAGTACGCCCACTGCGCTGCCCACTGCGCCAGATGCGGCGTTCACCACCACTGTCTCGCCTGCTTTGGGCTCGCAGATTTTGAGCAAGCCATACCAAGCTGTGACGCCCGGCATGCCGACTGCACCGAGGTAAGCAGACAATGGAATCGGGCCATCTTGCACCTTGCGCAGCGCGCCTGCTGCGTTGCCATCGACAACGCTGTATTGCTGCCAGCCGCCCATGCCCACGACCTTATCACCCATTACATATCTGGCGTGTTTGGATTCAACCACTTCGCCCACGGTGCCGCCAATCATCACCTCGCCAATGCCTTGCGAGGCCGCGTAGCTCTTGCTGTCGTTCATGCGGCCGCGCATGTACGGGTCAAGGCTCAAGTAGTGATGCTTCACGAGCACTTGGCCATCTTGCAACGTGGGCAGGGTTTCGCTCACAAGTTTGAAGTTGGACAGACTTGCCTCCACGGCTGGGCGGTTGTCCAAAACGATTTTTTGATTGTGTGTCATGTGCGTTCCTTTGATGATTCACTATTAATTTGATAGCTGCTCCCGCACGTTCTACGGGCTAAACTGGCATAAATGACTTAAGAATTGATCAATCTGAAGCATTCGGAACGATCTTTTTCAATTCCCTGCCACCCTGCGCCCCCGAGGCAGTCGCCAAGGCTTTGAGGAATTTAAAAGTTCCCGTCGCGTGAGCACAGAGATCGCTCAACTCACCGTTGGCTCTTCGGCTGAACACGCTGCCTTCGGTAAACGCCAGCGTCGCCGTACGGTGCAAAAGCTTAGCCTTAGCCACCAAATAATCTTCGCCAGGACGCATGAACTGCGTCTTCATCTCCAGCGTCACCAAGCCGGGCGCAATCGCTTTGCTGCGATCTTCGGTGCTGCGCGCCGCATGGGCCATGCAGACATCCAGAAGCGTCATGATCAAGCCACCATGCGCCACTTGCCACGTGTTGAGAAGCTCCGGCTTCAATGTGCAATGGATCTCCGCCTCCCCGCCTTCAAACCTGATCAGTTCAAAGCCTAGGTGTTCGACAAAGGCGATTTCAAGAGGGAATTTCATCAACCACCCGTGATCACGCTCACACCGCCGTCCACAGCCAGCCACTGGCCAGTGATGTGTTTGCCGGCATCGGAGGCAAAAAGCAAGGTGAGGCCCTTCAAGTCTTCATCGTCGCCCAAGCGGCGCAGCGGCGCGTGGGCAGACAGTTTTTCTTCGCCCATAGCTTTGAGCGTGCCTGCTGTCATCTTGCTCGGGAAAAAGCCAGGGCAGATCGCGTTGACCCGGATGCCTTTAGGGCCCCACTCTGCGGCAAGTGCGCGGGTGAAGTTAATCACAGCGCCTTTGGAGGTGTTATATGCAATCGTGTTCATGCCGCTGGGATTACCACCGAGGCCAGCGATCGACGCAATGTTGATGATCGAACCACTTTTCTTTTCAATCATAGATTTTTTGGCAATGCGCTGGCTGAGTAAAAAGTAGCCGCGCACATTCAGGTTCATCACCTTGTCCCAGGCTTCAAGCGAATGGTCTTCTGCTGGTGCGCCCCAAGCAGCTCCGGCGTTGTTCACCAAAATATCCACATCGCCCATGCGCTGCAGTGTCTCATCGGCTAATTTGTGAATATCGGCTTCCACCGCGCAATCGGCGGCGATCCAGCGGGCATCAATGCCCTTGGCTTGCAGCTCGGCTGCGGCTTCTTCCAGATCAGAGGCTTTGCGCGATGACAGCATGATCTTCGCGCCGGCTTCGCCCAAGGCAAATGCCATTTGCAGCCCAAGGCCGCGCGAGCCACCTGTGACGAGCGCGGTCTTGCCTTTGAGGTCAAAAAGTTGTTGGATGGGGCGGTGTGTCATGCGAGGAGTCTCCTGAAATAAAGAAGCCGCACAGACCTTACTCGCGGCTATTTGGTACGGCTACGAATGTATATCAAGACGATGCCAAGGGCTGTCACCAAGCTGCCACCTGCGCCAAGCCATCCGGCGATGCTTCTGTTGACCCGCACCAACGCGAGAGCCACAGTGATGCCCAAGAGCCCGCCATAGAGGCAGACCCAAATCAAGATATCGATGGCATTCTCGTGGCTCGGTTTAATTCTCAAAAGGCTTCCTCGGGGGTGTCGGCACATGTCATGTCGCGCTCTGAGACCACGGCGAGCCATGCGTCGATTTTAGGCAATTCGTAACGGTAAAAATACTGGGTGGCCGGCGTGATTCCTGCGCGAGATGCTCCTGATTCAGGAGCATCACTGTTGGCCAAGCTCACGTCAAGCCAGATCCATGCTAACACCACATGGCCGAAGGCTTGCATGTAGGGCACTGCATTGGCTAGCGCCTCTTGCGGCTGGCCGCTCGCCCAAGCCGCTTTGGTGGCGTTGCCGATTTTCTTTAATGCGCCTGCGAGTTGGTTGGCCTGCTCTGCCAATTCTGGCTTTTGCATGGCGCGCTCAATCGTTGCGTTGATCTTGGCTGCCAAAAGTTGCAAGCCTTTGCCACCGTCCATCACCACCTTGCGCCCCAGCAAATCCATCGCCTGAATCGCATGCGTGCCTTCGTGAATCATGTTGAGCCGCTGATCTCGCCAGTATTGCTCCACGGGGAAGTCTCGCGTGTAGCCGTAGCCACCGTGGATTTGAATGGCCAGCGAATTGGCTTCCAAGCAGTTCTCGCTCGGCCAGCTTTTGGAGATCGGCGTGAGCATTTCAAGCAGGAGCGCGGCCGCTTGCGAGGTGGCCTCGTCGCCCGTGGCTTTGTCGTCCACCAGCTTCGCGCAATACAGCTGCAAAGCCAGCGCGCCTTCGCAAATGCTTTTTTGCGCAAGCAGCATGCGCTTGATGTCGGCATGCTCAATCAGGCGTACTTGAGGTTGATTGGGGTCTTTACCTGCCCCGGTAATCGGCCTGCCTTGCGGGCGCAGCTTCGCGTATTCCAGACTCGCGTAGTAGCCCGCCAAGCCCAGCGACGTGGCGGCCATGCCAATACCAATCCGCGCCTCGTTCATCATGTGGAACATGCCCTTGAGGCCTTCGCCGGGCTTGCCAACCAAGTAACCTACGGCTCCAGGCTTGCCATCAGGCTTGAATTTGCCTTCACCAAAGTTAAGCAGCGTGTTGGGCGTGCCCGCCCAGCCCAGCTTGTGATTCAGACCAGCCAGGGTCACGTCATTGCGTTGCCCCGTAAGCTCGCCCTGCCCGTTGACCATCTTTTTCGGCACGATGAAGAGCGAAATCCCGCGAGTACCAGCAACGAGCTTGCCGTTTTCATCAGGGATCTTCGCGAGCACGAGGTGAATGATGTTCTCCGTCACATCATGCTCACCGCCCGAGATCCACATCTTGTTGCCACGCAAGCGATAGCGAGCGCCTAAAGCGTCATTCGCATCCTCCAACTCAGCGCGCGTCGTGATGTCAGACAGCGACGATCCCGCCTGCGGCTCGGAGAGGCACATCGTGCCCGCCCAGCGTCCATTGAACTGGTTCGCGGCAAACACCTGCTTCTGAGCCTCAGTACCCGAAGCCAAAATCGCATTCGCGTTGCCCACAGTCAGTAAATTCCAGCCAATCGAGATCGACCCGATCCCAAAAAACGAATTCGCTGCGGCTTCAACAAGATAAGGCAACTGCATTCCACCCATGCTCTCATCCTGAGCAGCCGCAAACATCCCGCTCTCCGCATAAGCAGCGCGGGCATCATGCGTGGCCTTCGGCAAGACCACTTTCAAAGCGCCATCAGGGTCCACTTCCGTGCGCGGCTCCTCACGATCCACCACCCGATTAAACGGTGCAAACTTCTCCCGCGCAATCCGTTCGCAAGTGTCGAGCACGGCATCAAAGGTCTCGCGAGAATGGTCGGCAAAGCGCGAACGCGAATTCAGCGCATCGGCATTGAGCCAACCGTACATCAAGAAATCAAGGGTGTTGCGATAGCTCATATTGCTCCAGCCAAATTACATTGTCAGGCGAGAGCAGCTTCTGTACTTCAATTCCACCTTGCTTTGCAAACGCAGGGTTTGAAAGCCAAAATTGAGCCATCGATTCACGCGTCTCGTCCCAACGCTCAATCACTGCACGCACCGTGGCCTCTGGAATGACATCCGAAGCTTTTAATCGAGATGTATCAGACATTTGGATCCTCTCCGCGCTTGATCTTTTCCAAGGCAACGATGTCGAGCTGATCTTTTCCGCGATTCGCAATCCGCTTCATCTCGAGCAAATGATCAATCGACGCGATACGAATTTGCTGGCCCATGAATTCAGCCAGCTTAGCGTCAGCGGCCAATCGTTCAAAGCTCACGTCGGGTCGCACAAGTACATCAATAACGCTGCCAGCAACTGAGGGTTCGCGCAATGCAAATGCAAGCATTCCCTTTTCACGATGCCATTGATCAATCAATGCCGCATTCTTCAAACTGTCGATCGGCACGGGGATAACTGGCGCTAAGCCCTTCGATTTAGCAACCTCGATAAACCGCCCTAGATTTTCGTCGTTCATCGCCAGCACAAGATCAATGTCGTAAGTCATGCGCATATAACCATGGAGCTGAACTGCCAATCCACCCACCAAGACAAAGCTCACGTGCGCATCTTGCAAAAGTGAAAGAATGTCTAACGTTTTCATAGCTGGCTGTCAACAATGTCTCTAAATTCAGAGCGGATTTCACTGCGATGTTCGATTGTATTTAACTTAAGCAAGTCAATTTCTTTTTTTAGATCAACAATCTCTTGACCTCTTGAATCAGAGTTGAGCAAAGTAATTAGATCAGTTTGCTTTTTTTCCAGTTGCTGCGAGTTTTTATCAAGGAGTCGCATCCTTCTAGCCAAATTCCGATGGTGATTATTTAAGTCGTTTTCAGACTTGTTTTGAATCGCAAAAGCGCAGTAAAAGACTGCAAATGGAATCAGAATAAGCTCAAAAATCTTAAGTTGCAGTTCGGCGCTATCGGCAATGTTCTGAATCAATCTCTCAAGCACGCGTCGTTCATCTCGATGACCAGATATTCTTGGTGCACAACCTGGTTCGTCTTTGAGACAGGCTACTGTATTGTTACCGTTTTTGAAGGATTGGTAGGATAAAAAATAGCCATAGCTAGAGGCTACCAGCAACGCCAAGCCAATCATGAACGGTACCCAAGGCTTTTGCTTCATCCGCTTACCTGAGAACTCCAACAAGGTAAAGAGCACCACCAATGCCATAAAGCAAAGCGGCAAAGCAAGAGCTACGACTGTCATGCTTATCAAAGCACTTCAAACACACCCGCCGCGCCCATGCCGCCGCCAATGCACATCGTCACACAAACGCGTTTTGCGCCACGGCGTTTGCCTTCGATGAGAGCGTGGCCGGTGAGGCGTTGACCGCTGACGCCGTAGGGGTGGCCCACGGCAATCGCGCCGCCGTTGACGTTGAGTTTGTCATCGGGGATGCCGAGCTTGTCGCGGCAGTAGATCACTTGCACGGCGAAGGCTTCGTTGAGTTCCCACAGATCGATATCGCTCACTTTGAGGCCGAGGCGCTTGAGCACTTTAGGGATAGCAAACACGGGGCCGATGCCCATTTCGTCGGGCTCGCAGCCTGCGACGGCAAAGCCGAGGAAGCGGCCGAGCGGCTTCAAGCCGCGCTTGGCAGCCATGTCTTCGTTCATAAGCACGCAAGCCCCCGCACCGTCAGAAAACTGGCTGGCATTGCCGGCGGAGATCAGGCCGCCGGGCAACGCGGAGCGCAGGCCGGTGATGCCTTCAAAGGTGGTGCCTTCGCGAATGCCTTCGTCTTTGCTCACGGTGACTTCTTTGGTCATGAGGCCGAGGGTGGCGTCTGCGATGCCGGCCTTGACGGTAATCGGGGCAATCTCTGCATCAAAGTAGCCTGCGGCCAGTGCTGCAGTAGCGCGCTGCTGGCTGCGTGCGCCGTAATGATCCATCGCGTCACGACCGATGCTATAACGCTTGGCCACTTGCTCAGCGGTTTGTAGCATGTTCCAGTAAATCTCAGGCTTCTTTTTCACGAGAGCCGGATCAGCCAGCATATGCTGATTCATCTCTTGCTGCACGCAGCTGATGCTCTCCACGCCGCCAGCCACATACACATCGCCCTCGCCAGCGATGATGCGCTGCGCAGCGAGTGCGATGGTTTGCAGGCCGGAGGAGCAGAAGCGGTTAACCGTCATGCCGGAGGTGGTGATCGGGCAATCGGCCATCAGAGCGATTTGGCGCGCGATGTTTGCGCCCGTAGCACCTTCAGGATTGGCGCAACCCATGATCACGTCATCGACTTCGGCAGCTTCGATGCCAGCGCGAGAGATGGCGTGCTTCACGGCGTGGCCGCCCAGCGTGGCGCCATGGGTCATGTTGAATGCACCTTTCCAGCTTTTGGCAAGCGGGGTGCGGGCGGTGGATACGATTACGGCGGATGTCATGATGAACTCCTAAAGAATGAATTTGTTTGGCCAAGTCACTTGGCTAGAAATAGCGCAGCAAGCGCCAAGGCCGCAGGCAGCGCCTGCACATACAGAATTTTTTTGCTGGCCGTGGCTGCGCCATACACGCCTGCCACGATCACGCACACGAGGAAAAACAGCTTGAAATGGAAACCCGCAGCGCCCATCAGCAAGCCCACGATCAGGCCTGCGGCCAAGAAGCCGTTGTACAGCCCTTGGTTTGCCGCCAGCACCTTGGTGGCCGTCGCCGCCTGCTGCGTATTGCCAAAGGCTTTCATGCCAGCGGGTTTGTCCCAGAGGAACATTTCCAAGATCATGAAATAGATATGCAGCAGCGCCACAAGGGCGATTAAGACGATGGCAACGATGGACATAGCGGTCTCCTAGTTCTTCAAACTTAAGACGCTGAGTTAAACGTCTTCCCACCGGCCACCAAGCGCTTGATCAGCGGTGCGGGCTCCCAGAAGTTGGCATCGTCGTTGGGATTTTTGGAGAAGCTGTTCATCGCCATCATCACGTTGTACAGGCCCATTTGGTCAGCAAAGTGCATCGGGCCGCCTTTCGGAATCGGGAAGCCGTAGCCTGTGATGTAGACCATATCGATATCGCTGGCTTTAGAAGCAATGCCGTCTTCCAAGATGTGCGCAGCTTCGTTCACCAAAGAGAGCACAAGGCGGTTCACGATTTCTTCGTCAGAAATCTTGCGAGCCTTGAGGCCAATCTTCGCGCGGTGATCGTCAATCATTTTGTTGACCACATCGCTCGGGATAGCATCGCGTTTGCCGGGAATGTAGTCATACCAGCCCGCATTCGTCTTCTGGCCGAAGCGCCCCATTTCGCAGAGCAGATCGGCCGTCTTGCTGTATTTCATATTCGGCTTTTCAGAATAGCGGCGCTTGCGGATATACCAGCCGATATCGTTGCCTGCCAAATCGCCCATGCGGAACGGGCCCATGGCAAAACCGAATTTCTCCACGGCTTTGTCCACCTGAGCAGGCGTGCAGCCTTCTTCGATCAAGAAGCCCGCTTGCCGCGAATACTGCTCAATCATGCGATTGCCAATGAAGCCATCGCACACGCCCGAGACGACGGCGATCTTCTTGATCTTCTTAGCCACGCCCATCACGGTGGCCATCACGTCTTTGCCCGTCTTTTTACCGCGCACCACTTCCAGCAGCTTCATCACATTCGCTGGGCTGAAGAAATGCAGGCCCACCACATCTTGCGGGCGCTTGGTGAACGATGCAATCTTGTCCACGTCCAGCGTCGAAGTGTTGGAAGCGAGAATCGCACCCTTTTTCATCACGCGATCGAGCTCTTTGAACACTTTCTCTTTCACGCCCATGTCTTCAAACACGGCTTCGATCACGAGATCAGCATCTGCCAAGCCGTCGTAGCTCAGAGTCGTTGTGAGCATGCCCATGCGCTCGTCAAGCTTGGCCTGCTTGAGCTTGCCTTTTTTGACCTGCGCTTCGTAATTTTTGCGCATGATGCCAATGCCCTTATCAAGCGCTTCTTGCTTGAGCTCCAGCATTTTCACGGGAATGCCCGCGTTCAAGAAATTCATCGCAATGCCGCCACCCATTGTGCCCGCGCCGATCACGGCCACGCTCTTGATCTCGCGCTTGGGTGTGTCTTCTGGCACATCGGCAATCTTGCTTGCTGCGCGCTCGGCTAAGAACAAATGGCGCAACGCCCGGCCTTCTGGTGACCAAATCAGATTGACAAAAATTTCGCGCTCAAAGGCCATGCCTTCGTTGAATTTCTTCTTGGTAGCAGCTTCGACCGCATCCACACACTTGAGCGGCGCAGGAAAGCCCTTGGCCATGCCTTTAACCATGTTGCGAGCGAACTGAAAATATGCATCACCCAGCGGATGGCGGCAAGGCAAGTTGCGCACCAGTGGGAAGGCTGAGCCATCCTTGGCATGCGCAGCCGCTTTCTCGCGAGCCAGCTCAATCGCCTCGGCAAGCACCGTCTCAGCGCTGGCAGCAAGCTTGTCAAACAGCTTCTGGCCAGGCGCCATCGCCAGCATTTCAGCGTTCACAGGCTCACCGCTCACGATCATGTTGAGCGCAAATTCGACGCCGAGCACGCGCGGCAAGCGCTGCGTGCCGCCCGCGCCGGGGATCAAGCCGAGCTTCACTTCAGGCAATGCCACCTTCGTGCCAGGCGCGGCCACACGATAGTGGCAGCCCAGCGCCAGCTCCAAGCCGCCGCCCATGCAGACGCTATGAATCGCAGCCACAGTCACCTTGCTGGTGTTCTCGCAGCTCAAAATCACGCTGAGCAAATTTGGCTCGGCCAAGGCCTTGTCGGTGCCAAACTCTTTGATATCCGCCCCGCCCGAGAAGGCTTTGCCCGCCCCGGTGATCACAATGGCTTTCACCTTGTCATCCAGCTGCGCCTTGGCCAGCCCAGCGGCAACGCCCACACGCGTGGAAAGCCCCAAACCGTTGACCGGCGGGTTGTTCAGAGTGATCACAGCAACATCGCCGTGAACTTTATATTCGGCTGTCATGGCAGTCCTTTCAGGTTTTAAATTCGGTTAACTGATTCAATCGCAACGGCGTAAAAGCACGATCGTTCTATTTTTACATTTTACGCAGAAAGTCGCTCAGCATAACCGTGTTTTATGACTTGCTGTCGCCTGTGTTTCATGGGGAGGTTTTTACTTGTTTCTTTAACTCTCCGGGTTCATTCGCTTCGCGTTTCGCACAACCCGCTCGCCTGCCCCGTGACGTGCCCGAAAAAGCCGAGGCCTTTCTTGTTGGGCCTTCTTGCCCGCAAGCTCTAAGCTGCTTGTCTTTTGTAGCGTTCTAAATTTGGCTGGCCGCGCTCGACTGAGAAAGGCCTCGTCTTTTTCGGACCCATCACGCGGCCGATAAATAGAGCTAATGGGAGTTACACACTATCAATTTCGCAGCAATCAGCGCAGTTCATGTAGCGTGAGTAATGCGGAATTCATGAAATACGCACGCAACCGACAGGAAAAGCGAGTTCGCTTTAACTGATGCCACTAATGCCCCAAATGCCTTGATATGCGCCATAATTTAATGTAGATTGTGCGCAGCAAATTTAATCGACCTATGCACGCAGTCATCCTAGTTAGATTTGTCAATGCTCATACACAGTACAGAAAGATAGGGCTCTAAATGAATGCTGAGGTAATCCACAAAACTGCAGAGGTTTATGGCATAGGACGCGATCTTCCGCTCAACTACGTATCACGAAAAGCAGTTGATGAACTTCTAGTAAACAGCCTCACGAGAGATAAGCATCTAGTTATTTACGGAAGTTCAAAACAGGGAAAGACATCACTCAGAAAGCACTGCTTGCAGGAGCAAGATTATGTTGTCGTTCACTGCTCTAACAAATGGGCATTGGCTGATTTGCATGCGGCGATTCTCAAAAGAGCCGGGTTTGAGATTACCCAATCGACCACGCGTACCTCAACGGGAAAAAACAAGATCGTCGCCGCATTCAAGGCATCAATATTTGGTGTTGGCGTTGAGACTTCTGGTGAAAAGGAGCAAACGACATCTGATGCTGTGACCAAGCATCCGCTTGAGCTTGACCCGGAGGATGTCAACGACATCATTTCAGCACTAAAAGGTTTTACCAGATTCATTGTGCTTGAAGACTTTCACTACCTTCCAATTGAAACGCAAAAAGATTTTGCAGTTGCGTTAAAGGCGTTTCATGAGCAATCGTCCTTGTGCTTCATGGTCGTAGGCGTTTGGCTCGATGAAAGTCGTTTAACCGTGTACAACGGCGACCTCACGGGGCGCGTCATAGGTATCAATGCAGACAAGTGGTCAAAACCAGAGCTTGAAGAGGTGATTGCTGCTGGCGAACACCTCCTGAATATTCGGTTTACTAGCGACTTCAAGAGTGCCGTGCTTTCCGGCTGTCTCGATAGCGTCTACATAGTCCAAGAGGCTTGTTATCAAGCCTGTATCAAACAGAATATTCACTTCACGCAGAATGAACCTGCAGACATCGGTGATGGTATAGATGTCGCAGAAATTATTCGCGAAGTCGTTAATCAGCAGACTGGGCGGTACAACTCATTCATAACGCAGTTTGCTGCAGGCTTTCAAGACACTTCGCTGCAAATGTACAAATGGCTACTTTATCCAGTATTGACAGCATCAACTGAAAAGCTTGAAGCAGGTCTAAGGTACCGCGAAATGCGAGACATTTTGCGAACACACCACCCAGAGCGGGCGGCGCTCAATTTAGGAAATCTTACACAGGCTCTTCAAGCAACAGCGTCGCTACAGGTTAAGAAAGACATCAAACCCATCGTGCTTGACTACGATCAGACGAATTTGCGATTGAGCGTCGTAGATCGTGGATTCCTGATTTGGATTGATAACCAAGATAGAAATGAGCTCATCGAACTCGCCGATCTGCCAAAAGAATGACGGCTAATTCGAATTCTTGAGCCGCTAGGCTACTGCGGAATAGAGCCACACAGCATTATTGATCTTAAGGGTATTGAACAATTCATCGCGAGCCATTGATTTTGATCGATCAACTTGGAGTATTGATCAACGCGTTCTGGCACGCTAATTGTTTGATGTCAAGTTATTACATGCTGATAATCACAATCCGCTCCGTGATGGGTCTGAAAAAGACGAGGCCTTTCTCAGTCGAGCGCGGCCAGCCAAGTTTAGAACGCTACAAAAGATCGCAGCTTAGAGCTTGCGGGTAGGAGCGCCCAACAAGAAAGGCCTCGGCTTTTTCGGGCACGTCACGGAGCAGGCGAGCGGGTCGCGTCTAACCTCAAGAACGCCAGACCTCAAACTACTCAGCAGCGCGACGTAAAGTATTCATGACAGGCGTATTAAGCACTTCCCGCAAACCCCACCACCCAGCAGCGAGAGCCAGCAAAGAGCCGAGCACGCCAGACGCCGGAATCACCCACGCCGCAGCAGTCCAAGTGAACTCAAACACGTATTTCGCCAGCGCCCAGCCAACGGCTACGGCAACTAGGCTTGCAAGCACGCCAGCGAGCATGCCCACGCCAGCTAACTCCGCGCGCTGCACTTGTCGCAGAAGCTCGCTTCTCGCGCCCACAGCCCGCAAAATCGCAAACTCCCGCGTGCGCTCCTCGCGTGTGGCAGTAACTGCTGCGAAGAGCACCACGAGGCCAGCCAGCAAGGTGAAACCGAAGAGGAATTCCACGGCGCGGATCACTTGATCGAGCACGCGTTGGACTTGGTTGATCGTGAGGCTCATGTCTACGTTCGTCACGTTGGGGAATTGGCGCACGAGGGCGTTGTCAAAGCCCTTGGTTTCTGGCGCTTTGAAGGCACTCATGTAGGTGGCGGGCACGTCTGGCATTTGGCTTAACGGGTACATCACAAAAAAGTTGGCCCGCATGCTGCCCCAATCGACTTTGCGCAAGCTCGTGATTTTGCTGGTGACTTGGATGCCACCAACATCGAAAGTTAGCGCATCGCCCATCTTCAGGCCTAAGGTTTGCATGATGCCCTCTTCCACGCTGATGGCATCTTTTTCTTCCTCTTGCCATTTGCCAGCGATCACTTGATTGTGCGCAGGCTGCTTGGCCGCATGCGAGAGATTGAACTCACGATCCACCAAGCGCTTGGCGCGATCATCTTTGAATTCTTCAGGCACGGTGGCCTTGCCATTGATCGCCACCAAGCGCCCGCGAATCATCGGGAAATAATCGTATTTCTTCACGCCCTGGGCTTCAATGTTTTTCACAAAATCCGCGCCCTGCTCCGGCATGATGTTGATCACAAAGCGATTGGGCGCATCAGGCGGCGTGGCTTTGCGCCAGCTAGAGATCAAATCTGTGCGCAGCAACACCAACAACACCAAAGCCAGCAAACCCACCGCCAACGCGCTCACCTGCACCACCGCATACGCAGGCCGCGCAGAGATTTGCCGCGTGGCGAGGATGAGCCAACGCGGCGCAGTAGCTTCATTGACGCTCTTGCGCAGAACACGCACCGCGAGATAGCTCATGCCAGCAAACAGCAGCACAGCGGCCAAAAAGCCCCCCACAGCAATACCGCCCAAAACCACATCGCGGCTCGCCGCCATCAGTAGCGCCGCAAAGCCAGCAATACCCAGCAGGAGCACGCCGCCCGAGGCCGCCTTCAAACCACCCACATCACGCCGAATCACGCGCAGCGGCGGCACTTGCGCAAGCTGCAGCACAGGCGGCAGGCCAAACGCAGCCAGCAGCGTGAGCCCCATACCGAGGCCAAACAGCACTGGCCAAATCGATGGCGCAGGCAGCGCAGACTCCACCAAGCCCGCCAGCAGCAGCACAAAACCAAAATGCACCGCAAAGCCCAAGAGCACGCCTAGGCCGCTCGCCACCAAGCCCACTATCGCAAACTCCAGCACATAGCTGCCCGCCATGTTGCGCTGCGATACGCCGAGCACGCGCAGCATCGCGCATTGATCCAAATGCCGCGCCGCAAAGCCACGCGCCGCAATCGCCACAGCCACAGCGCTCAGCAGCGCTGCCAGCAGCGCCACCAGATTCAAAAATTTCTCCGCGCGATTGAGCGTGCTGCTCATCTCAGGCCGCCCGCCCTCCAGCGATTCCAGCCGCAGCCCGCGAAATTCGCCTGCTTTTTCTTTAGCTGCTACCCAATCGGCAAATTCTTTGACAGCTCTCTGATCCTGAGCGCTCACCGCCATGCGGTAAGTGATGCGGCTAGCCGGCTGAATCAGCGCAGTGGCCGCCAAATCCGCGCGATTGATCATCACACGCGGCGCAAAATTCATAAAGCCCGCGCCCCGATCAGGCTCCACCACGATGATGCGATCAATCTTCAAATTGCTGGAACCCAATGCGAGCGAATCGCCCATCTTCAGGCCAAGGGCATCCAGCAGATTCGCATCCACCCACACATTGCCCGGCGCTGGAATCTCGCGCGTGCCTTGCTCGGGCTGATCAGGCGCAGTAGACACCTTGAGCTGCCCGCGCAGCGGATAGCCGCTCTCCACCGCTTTCAAAGCCACGAGTTTGGATGAGCCGCCCTGCGCATCCTGCGCGCGAGCCATCGTGGGAAAGCCCACGTTATTCACCATTTGCAGCCCAAGCTCTTTCGCTTTGGTTTGAATAGCATCCGGCGTCGGCTTATCGCTGCTCACCACTGAATCCCCGCCAATCAACGCCCGCGCATCGCGCTGCAAGCCACCCTTGATCCGATCCGCAAAGAAGCCCACCGCTGTGAGTGCAGCCACAGCAAGCGTGACGGCCACGATGAGCAGACGCAGCTCCCCCGCACGCAAATCACGCCACAAAGAACGCAGACCCAAACTGATAAAACTAGATTTCATTTGCGGATGGTAAGACGATTCCCAAGAACCTGCCCCTCACAGGGAATACCCTAGGCGCCACGTCAGGCTTTTGCCAGATGCTTTGCAAGCGCAAGGCTCACAATCCGATACTGATTTGAATTCGTATTGATTTCTTATTTTCCCCAACAATATTGGAGATAAACCTATGACTGGACTCTTGTCCCTCTCGGGCTTGATTGATCGGCTGAATACGCTGATCGGCAAGTTCACCATGTGGCTGATTTTGGCCACCACGCTGATCAGCGCGGGCAATGCCATCGTACGCAAAGCCTTCGATATGAGCTCCAACGGCTTGCTAGAAATTCAGTGGTATTTGTTTGCCGCTGTATTCATGCTGGGCGCGGGCTACGGTTTTTTGAAGAATTCGCATGTGCGGATTGACTTCATCTCCTCACGCTTGACAGACCGCACCCGCAATTGGATTGACGTGGGCGGAATTTTGTTGGTGCTGTTCCCCTTGTGCTTCTTGCTGATCAGTTTGAGCTGGCCAGCATTTACCAATGCGTTTAACAATGGCGAGATGAGCCAAAACGCTGGCGGCCTGATTCGCTGGCCGGTATACATCTTGGTGCCGGTAGGCTTTGGCCTTTTGATGTTGCAAGGCATCTCCGAGCTCATAAAGCGCATCGCTTTCTTGCGCGGCATCATCGCCGATCCGATTGGCGGCGATGCTGCAAAGTCAGACGATCAAATTGCCGCTGAGCGCTTGGAGGCCGAGTTGGCTGAGCGCTTGGCTGTTGAAAAAGTTACCCCTAAGGCGGGAGCCTGATCATGCAAGAAGCTTCTTTCCTCGCACAAAACTTTGTGCCCTTGATGTTTGCTGGCTTGTTTGTCGTGCTGCTCACGGGCTTCCCAGTGGCCTTCGGCTTGGCAGCCGTGGGCTTGGCCTTCGGCTTTATCGGCATGGAAGCTGGCCTGTTCCCCGCTTCGCTGTTTCAAGCGCTGCCTTCGCGCATCTTCGGCATCATGCAAAACGACACGTTGCTGGCGATTCCGTTCTTCACCTTTATGGGGATTATTTTGGAACGATCGGGCATGGCCGAAGACTTGCTGGAGACAGTCGGCCAAGTGTTTGGCCCGCTGCGTGGCGGCTTGGCGATTGCTGTGATTTTGGTGGGCGCGTTGTTGGCTGCTACTACCGGCGTAGTGGCTGCTGCCGTGATCTCCATGGGCTTGATCTCGCTGCCCATCATGCTGCGCTATGGCTACAGCCGCGTGATCGCCACCGGCACGATCACAGCCTCTGGCACGCTTGCACAGGCCATTCCGCCGTCTCTCGTGCTGATCGTGTTGGCTGACCAGCTCGGCCGCTCTGTGGGCGACATGTACTCAGGCGCTTTGATTCCAGGCTTGCTACTCGTGGGCCTCTACATCCTGTTCATCGTGGCTGTGGCGATTTTTAAACCCGCCATGGTGCCACCATTACCTCCCGAAGCCCGCATTTACAAAGAGCCTAACGGTGCTTCTGGCCACAAATCTTTGCTCTTCCTCGTGGCGCTCTGCGCCGCAGCGGGCTTTGCTTGGGCGCAAGTTCATAACGTGGTGATGACAGCGTTACTCAAGCGCACCCTGCCTTCGCCCGGCGATGAAATCGTGATCATGTCGCTCACGCTAGCCTCTTTGCTGGGCTTGGCCTTGGCTTTGATCAACAGCGGCACCAAGATGGGTTTGCTTTCCAAATTGGCCGAGCGCGTGACCTATGTGCTCATGCCGCCGCTGATCTTGATCTTCCTCGTGCTCGGCACGATTTTCCTCGGCGTGGCCACGCCCACTGAAGGCGGCGCGATGGGCGCGCTGGGCGCACTGATTCTCGCCATGGGCAAGAAGCGCCTGAATTTTGATCTGCTCAAGCAAGCTTTGGAAAACACCGCCAAGCTGGCCAGCTTCGTGCTGTTCATCTTGATCGGCTCCACAGTCTTCAGCTTCACGTTTAACGCGGCTGACGGCCACATTTGGGTGGAGCATTTGTTTGTTGGCATGCCTGGCGGCGCATGGGGCTTCTTGATCGTGGTGAACATTTTGGTGTTCATCTTGGGCTGCTTCATTGACTTCTTTGAAATCGCCTTCATCGTGATCCCACTGCTCGCGCCTGTGGCAGAGAAAATCTTGCCCGGCATCGTGCCTTGGATGTCGCCGGATGAAGTGATGATTTGGTTTGGCGTGATCATCGCGATGAACCTGCAAACCTCCTTCCTCACGCCACCGTTTGGCTTTGCATTGTTCTACCTACGAAGTGTGGCCGCGAAGTTTGACTACCGCGATCGCGTGACAAAGGAGCTGATTCCCGCTGTGACCACAGCTGAGATCTACAAAGGCTCGATTGCCTTCATCATCTTGCAGCTGATCATGGTGGCTGCAGTCATGATCTTCCCGATGCTGGTGACGGGCGGTATTGAGAAGACCGAGAAGCTCAATGCCGATCAGGTGATGGAGCAGCTGCAAATGCCCAAGGCTGAAGAAGAGAAACCGGCTGAGGAA
>JAAFJC010000060.1 GCA_013297925.1 Comamonadaceae bacterium | reverse complement strand
AGAGCCGCAGCCCAGGGGAAAAGGAAGGCGATTTCCAGATCAAACAAAATGAAGAGAATGGCCACGAGGTAGTAGCGCACATCGAATTTCATGCGGGCATCTTCGAAGGCTTCGAAGCCGCATTCGTAAGGAGAATCTTTGGCCGCATCAGGCTTGCGGGGGCCGAGCACATAGCCGAGCACTTGGGGAACGATACCGACACCGATGCCAACCAGAATGAACAGCAAAATCGGCAGGTATTCTTGGAGATTCATGTCGGGTGCTCTGATGTTTTTCGGACAAAGCGGCTCAGAAGCTATCTGAGCCGCTTGTCAAATTTGGTGCCGACGGCGAGACTCGAACTCGCACAGCTTTCGCCACTACCACCTCAAGATAGCGTGTCTACCAATTCCACCACGACGGCATGTTTTTCACTGTCTGCGAGCTTGAGGATTTGCTGTTTGCAGACAGCCTTGAATTTTAGCCCGAAAACCGCCCCAATCAGGGTGAACCCGCGCTAAATTGACAAGCAAACCCAGCTTTATTTTGAAGGTGCGGGGATAGGCTGAGCGCCCGATGCTGCGGCAGCCGGCACGGCAGGTGCTGTAGGCATTGCCGCTGCGCCAGTAGGTGCAGTCGGAATCGCTTGCGCGCCAGATGCTGGCGTTGCTGCCGGAGCAGTCACAGGCGTGGCCGCTTTTTCAAGCACCGAGCCGGAACCCGTGGGACGCACGCCACTGGTGTAGGCCAAACCAAGTGTGCAAACGAAAAACACGGTAGCCAACGCGCCAGTGGCACGCGACAAAAAGTTGGCGCTGCCCGATGCACCGAAGAGGCTGCCTGAGCTACCTGAGCCAAAGGCTGCACCCATATCAGCGCCCTTGCCGTGTTGCACAAGGATCAGGCCGATCATGACCAGAGCCGTGATGATTTGTACGGCAAACAAAATAGTGGTTAAAACTTGCATGATGAATTTCCAGAAGAGAGTATTTTAATGCTATAAATTTGGTAGCTTGTCGCGCAGATTATTCGCCGGCTACACCGACGTTGAGGCAATAATTTGCAGAAAATCTGCGGCTTTGAGGGAGGCGCCGCCGATCAGTCCGCCATCGATATCGGGTTGCGCCAAAAGCTCTTGGGCGTTTTTGGCATTCATGCTGCCGCCATACAAAATCCGCACGCGCTGCTTGGCGGCGCTGCTGGCCGCATTGAGCTGGGCGCGGAGCACGGCATGCACTTGCTGAGCTTGCTCAGGAGTCGCCGTCTTGCCAGTGCCAATCGCCCACACTGGCTCATAAGCCACGACGATTTCGCTGATGCAATGGCCGTTGTCGTGAATCACAGCGGCCATTTGGCGCTTCACCACTGCTTCCGTCTGCCCGGCTTCGCGCTCAGCGAGCGTCTCGCCCACGCAAACAATCGGCGTGATGCCAGCAGCCAAAGCCGCTTTGGTTTTGAGCGCAACGGTTTGGCTGGATTCACCGTGATACGCACGGCGCTCGCTGTGGCCAACGATGGCGTAGCGCACACCAAAGTCCTTAAGCATGCTGCCCGAGACTTCACCGGTGTATGCGCCGCCAGCCTGAGCAGAGATATCCTGCGCTCCCAATTCAATAGCACTCCGCGCAGTATTCTTGCCGGCGATATCGTCGTTTTGGCTTAAAAAGGGGCGATTCACAAGACTAGCGAGTTGCGCGAGGTAAGGCGAAGGCACGCACACGGCCACATCGCATGCAGGCGCGCCGCCGGAGAGTTTCATGCCCGCGAGCAGCTCGCTGATGAGTAGCTCATTGGTGACGAGTGAGCCATTCATTTTCCAATTGCCAGCAATGAGTTTTTTCATACCTCAATCCTAAATTTGCTTCCAATCCAACACGATCTTGCCGATGTGCTGGTTGCTTTCCATAAGCGAGTGCGCTTGGGCAGCGCTTGCGGGAGAAAAGCTCTTGTAGATGATGGGTTTGATCTTTCCCGCTTCAAGCAGCGGCCAGACTTTTTCTTTCAAGTTCGCCGCAATCGCCGCTTTGAAAGCAACCGGACGCGGGCGCAGCGTGGAGCCGGTGATTTGCAGACGGCGGCGCAACACGAGGCCTGCATTGAATTCCGCCTTCAAACCGCCTTGCACTGCGATGATCACTAGCCTGCCCTCTTCCGCCAAGCATTCCACTTCTTTGGCCACATAGCTGCCAGCGACCATATCGAGAATGACATTCACGCCGCCGCTTTGTGCGTTCGAAAGCACACCACCAGTTGCCGCAGCGCCAGTGAGCCGTTTGATCTCTTCGGCAAAGTCTTGCGTTTTGTAGTTGATGGCGTGATCTGCACCGAGCTTGAGGCATGCTGCGCATTTTTCATCACTGCCCGCAGTTGCAAACACGGTTGCGCCAAAAGCCTTGGCCATCTGAATCGCCGTCACACCAATACCGCTGGTGCCGCCTTGAATGAGGATGGATTCGCCACTTTTCAAACCAGCGCGATCAAACACATTGCTCCACACCGTAAAAAACGTTTCGGGCAAGCTCGCAGCTTCAACCATCGAGAGGCCTTTGGGCACAGGCAAACAAGATCCCACAGGCGCAGTGCAAAGCTCAGCATAGCCGCCGCCTGCCACCAAAGCGCATACCTGATCGCCGAGTTTGAAGCCCGCTTGCGATATCGCAGCAGCATCGCCACCAATCATCTCACCCGCCACTTCCAAACCTGGAATATCACTTGCGCCCGGAGGCACAGGGTAGCCCCCCGTGCGTTGCAACACATCCGGCCGATTCACACCCGAAGCCGCCACGCGAATCAACACCTCGCCCGTACCCGCGACTGCATCTGGCCGCTCGGCCAAACGCAAGACATCAGGTGCGCCGAAAGCGCTGATTTCGACAGTTTTCATGTGAAAAGCTTAAGAAGACATTTTTGAACGCAGAGTTCGCAAAGATGACGCAAAGGGCGCAGAAAAGAAATTCCCAAAGGGTTTCTTCTGCGTTCTCTGCGAATCCTTCGCGTCCTCTGCGTTCAAATTTTCTGATCGTTGATCGCCAGCAAACTTACTGCTGCTGTTGCTGCTCGCCGCCGTTGCCGCCTTCGCGGTCTTGGCGAGGAGCGCGATCTTCGCGAGGTGGGCGGTCGCCACGTGGGCCACGGTCGTTTCGATCACCGCCACGATAGCCACCACGGTCCCCACGATCAGAGCGCTCGCGGAATTCGCGGGGCGCTGGCTCCACATAACCTTCTGGCTTGTCCAGCAAAGCCTTCATCGAGAGCTTCACGCGGCCTTTGTCATCCGTCTCGAGCGCTTTGACGCGCACGATCTGGCCTTCTTGCAGGTAGTCTTCCACCTTTTCCACGCGCTCAAAGGCGATCTGGCTGATGTGCAGCAGGCCGTCTTTGCCGGGCAGGAGGTTGATCAACGCGCCGAATTCCAAAATCTTCGTCACAGGGCCTTCGTAGATCTTGCCCACTTCGACTTCAGCCGTGATCTCGGTGATGCGCTGCTTGGCCACCTCGGCTTTTGCCGCGTCTGTTGAAGCAATGGTGATCGTGCCATCTTCGCCGATATCGATCGTGCAGCCGGTCTCTTCGGTCAAGGCGCGAATCGTGGCGCCGCCTTTGCCGATCACATCACGGATCTTCTCAGGATTGATCTTCATCGTGTACAGACGTGGCGCGAAATCGCTCACTTCTGTGTTGGCCGTGGCCATCGCCTCTTGCATCTTGCCGAGGATGTGCATACGGGCTTCTTTGGCTTGCGCCAGCGCTACCTGCATGATCTCTTTGGTGATGCCTTGGATTTTGATGTCCATTTGCAAAGCGGTCACGCCGTTGGTTGTGCCGGCCACTTTGAAATCCATATCGCCCAGGTGATCTTCGTCACCCAAGATGTCGGTCAGCACGGCGAAGCGGTTGCCATCTTTGATCAGGCCCATGGCGATACCGGCCACGTGCGCTTTCATCGGCACGCCAGCATCCATCAGCGACAAGCAGCCGCCGCAGACGGAGGCCATTGAGGAAGAACCATTCGACTCAGTAATTTCTGACACCACACGCAGCGTGTACGGGAAATCTTCTTTGGATGGCAAAGCAGCGATCAACGCACGCTTGGCCAAGCGGCCATGACCCACTTCGCGGCGCTTGGTGGAGCCCATGCGGCCGACTTCGCCAGTGGCAAACGGAGGCATGTTGTAGTGGAACATGAAGCGATCTTCAAACTCGCCGGCCAATGCATCAATGCGCTGTGCATCGCGCTCGGTGCCGAGCGTGGTGACGACCAAAGCTTGCGTCTCACCACGGGTGAAGAGTGCAGAGCCGTGGGTGCGGGGCAACACAGAATTGCGGATTTCAATCGGGCGCACGGTGCGCGTGTCGCGGCCATCAATACGTGGCTCGCCGGCCAAGATTTGGCTGCGCACGGTGCGCGCTTCGATGTCAAACAACATGTTGTCAACCTTGACGGCATCGAACTCCACGCCAGCTTCTTTTAAGCCAGCTTTGGCAGCGGCATACACCTCGCGGCAAGCTTGTGTGCGGGTTTGCTTGTTGCGGATTTGGTAGGCGGCTTTGATTTTTTCTTCAGCCAATGCGACGACCTTTGCGGTGAGCACTTCGTCTTTGGCCTCAGCTGTCCAGGTGCCGCTCTCGGCCCACAGCGGCTTGCCCGCTTCTTTCACGAGCTCATGAATCGCGTTGATCGCGATACGGCTTTGCTCGTGACCAAACACGATACCGCCAAGCATCACTTCTTCCGACAGCTGATCTGCTTCAGATTCCACCATCAACACAGCGGCTTCCGTGCCGGCCACAACCAAATCCATCTTGCTGGTTTTCACCATCGTCATGGAAGGATTCAGCACGTATTCGCCATTGATATAGCCCACGCGCGCCGCACCCATCGGGCCTGCGAACGGGATGCCAGAGATCGCCAATGCGGCGCTGGAGGCGATGAGGGCGGCAATGTCTGCATCAACATCAGGGTTCAGCGACAGGGTGTGGATCACCAAATGCACATCGTTGTAAAAGCCTTCTGGAAACAGCGGGCGAATCGGGCGATCGATCAAGCGGCTGGTCAGAGTCTCATGCTCAGAAGGCTTGGCTTCACGCTTGAAAAAGCTGCCGGGAATCTTGCCAGCGGCGTAGGTTTTCTCAATGTAATCCACCGTGAGGGGGAAGAAATCTTGGCCAGCTTTGGCCGTTTTGGCGGCAACTACGGTGGCGAGCACCACAGTGCCTTCCATATCGAGCAATACGGCGCCGGTGGATTGGCGAGCAACTTCGCCGGTTTCCATGCGCACGGTGTGGCGACCCCATTGGAAGGTCTTGGTGACTTTATTAAACATCGTCATGATCTGTCTCTCTTTACATTAACTATGATTTTGATAGCTGCCCGCGCAATATCTATGCCGGCGAACTACTCAAAATCATCTAAAAGTGCATGCCCTGCACTGACGGGTGGACAGTTTGAAGACGCATGAACGCGATGCCATTCCAAAGGAGTTTCCAAAAGGCAAGGCCTTTGGAATGACACAGCTCTCGCTCACAGTTTCTTCAAATTCTCCGGAAAACTAATACAAAACCAAATTCAAAAGTAAAAAACGCCTGAGACCGCGTTTGCAGACTCAGGCGTTTAGCATATTGGGCAATTACTTGCGCAGACCCAGCTTAGCGATCAAAGCGGTATAACGGCTTGGATCTTTGCGCTTCAAGTAGGTGAGTAGGCTTTTGCGCTGGGAAACCATGCGCAGCAAGCCACGGCGACCATGATGGTCTTTCGCGTGCTCTTTGAAGTGAGGTGTGAGGTAGTTGATACGAGCTGTGAGCAGTGCAACTTGCACTTCTGGTGAGCCAGTATCCGCCGCGCCGCGCGCGTTAGCCTTGACAATTTCTGCCTTGTTGATGGTCATGATGTTTCCTAGGGAAAGTTAAAACTTGCGATCAGCAGCGACCATCGCCACTGTCGTGTGGTTCACTTCTACTGGCCTGAGCCAGAAGCAGCAAAGCATTGAATTATAACGCTTTTTCGGCTTTCCTCTGGCTAACCCTTGCTAAAGCGTCTTTCAAAACAGCCTAAACCGATCCGCACGGAAAGGCTCTAGCGAGACGGAAGGCTTTTTGCCGGCCAAAAGCTCCGAGACCAATTTGCCTGTGGCGGCGCTTTGTGTCAGGCCCAGATGGCCGTGGCCGAAGGCATAGACCACTTGCGACGTGGCCGCCGAATAGCCAATCACGGGCAGCGAATCTGGCAGCGAGGGGCGAAAACCCATCCATTGCTTTCCGCCTTCGGTGCGCAAACCGGGCAGCAGGCGAGAGGCTTTGGCGAGCATGTCTGCTGAACGCTGGAAATTCGGTGGCAGTTTCAAGCCCCCTAACTCCACCGCACCGCCGATGCGGATACCCGTGGACAGCGGCGTCGCCACAAAGCCATGCGTACCGAAAATGACTTGGCGCTTGAGATCGAATGCACTCTGGGGCAGTGTGGTGTTGTAGCCGCGCTCGGTCTCAAGGGGCACTGAATTTCCCAAACCAGCAGCGAGCTGGCCAGACCAAGCGCCTGTAGCCACTACGGCTTGCTTGGCATGAATCACGCGGCCTTGCGACAGCTTGATGGCTACGCCATTGCCATGGGGCGCAAGGTTTTGAATTTGTTCTTGGCATAGCTCAGCACCATTTTTCAGCAAGTGCGCTCCCAAGGCTTGGCACACACCGGAAGGATCACTCACCGTTGCCCACTGCGGCACAAACGTGCCAGCCGTGATCGAATCGGCCAAGCCTGGCTGCAATTGCCTCAATCGCTCGCCGCTGACGTGCTCAAATTCAATACCCGCCTTGGTGCGCTCCTCCCAGCCGGCCAAGCTGGCTTGAAATTGCTCCTCGCCTTCATAAACTTGCAGCGAACCCTCTGGCCGAAGCATGTAAGACGCATTGGCTTGCGCGAGCATCTTGCCAAACTCTTGCGCGGCCAAGCGCATGAGTGCAGTGATCGCTTCGATGCTGGCTCGGTAAGCGGCTGGCCGGCTGGCCAAGCCAAAGCGCATCAGCCAAGGCGCAATTTGCAAGGCATAGCCAGGCCGAATCGCCAGCGGCCCCAGAGGATCCATCAGCCAACGCGGCGCTTGCCGCAAGATGCGCGGTGAGGCCAGCGGCAAAATGTCCGAGAATGCAAGCGCACCCGCATTGCCAGCACTCGTTTCTTGCCCAATGCCTTTGCGATCAATCAGCAGCACCCTGCGGCCTTCAGCCTGTAAGTACATCGCCACAGACAAACCGATAATGCCCGCGCCGATCACGGCGACATCGGCATCGATGTTGTCGCTGTCTTTGTCGTTCTCTTGCGTCATGCGCCGCGAAAGCCTGCGGGCAGCAAGGGGTCAAGCGGGTCTGCCATCAACGTGGCATGCGCTGTCACATAAGCCCGCCCCGTGATGCTGGGAATGATGCCGTTCGCAGTTGCTTGGTAACTCGCCTCAAATCGGCTACCAATCACGCTTTCTTGCACCCAAGTCTCACCTGGTTTCAATTTGCCAGCAGCAGCCAGGCAAGCGAGCTTCGCACTCGTGCCCGTGCCGCAAGGCGAGCGGTCATATGCGCCACCGGGGCAGAGCACGAAGTTGCGGCTGTTTGCATCGTGAGCATGCGCCGGGCCGAAGAATTCGATGTGATCAATTTCCGCGCCATCGCGCCCGGTGATGCCCTGCTTGACCAGCGTCGCTTTTACCGCTTCTGCTTGCCGAGTGAGCTCGCCAATGTTCGCCACCGTTAGCTCGCATGGGCTGCTGTGACAGAGAAAAAACCAATTGCCTCCCCAAGCCACATCGCCCGTGATGCTTCCTAAGCCAGGCACATCAAGAGCAATATCTCTGATGTAGGCATAGCTCTGTATGTTTTGAATCGTCACCTCATTGGCGCTGCGCAGATCCACGCTCACAATGCCGACGGGCGTTTCAAAGCGATGCTGGCCGATCCCAATTTTTCCCATATGCGCCAGCGTCACGGCAGCGCCAATCGTGCCGTGGCCACACATGCCGATGTAGCCCGTGTTGTTGAAGAAAATCAAACCCGCTGCGCAGCTTTTATCCACCGGCTCGCAAAGCAACGCTCCCACCACCGCGTCATAGCCACGCGGCTCATTGGCGGCCAAGCTGCGGTAGTGATCAAACTCTTTGGCAAACAAAGCTCTGCGGTCAAACAAAGAGCCCGAGCCCAGCGGCGGCCCGCCCGCAATCACCATCCGCGTGGGCTCGCCTTCTGTGTGAGAGTCAATCACTTGCATTTGAATCCCAGCCATGCTCAAGCCCTCCCTGCCCAGTTGGCATACCAGCGTTTGAAGAGATGGAATTGCTCGGTCGCGTAGTTGCGCTGGCTATCGGTAAGCTCATCGCTCGGGTTGAAATGCAGCTTAAAAGCAGAGTGCCCTTGCAACACCATCAGATGCTTGAAATACAGCACCAGATCCACGCCAGCATCAAAGCTGGCCAGCATCATCATCGCCTCCTCCAGTTCCTGCGCTCTCTGCCGCGCCAGCGCATCGCCTTGCGCAGCCTGCTGGCAAAGCTCCACGAGGCGCAACACTTCTTTGGGAAACACATTACCAATCCCCGTGATAGCGCCCTTCGCGCCGCAGTTCACATAGCCATGAAACACCTGCGTATCCACACCGATCATCAGCGTAAGGCCCGAATCGCGCGCCGTGATGTGCTCCCCCGCATAGCGCAACGATTCCGCGCCACCGAACTCCTTGAAACCCACCAAATGGGGAAACTTCGCTTGCACCGCAAAAAACACATCCGCCTTGGTCTCGTAGCCATAGTAGGGGCTGTTGTAGATCACGCTGGGCAAGTCAATCGAAGCCTTAAGAATGTCGGAGAAATGTGCGATTTGCGCCGCAGCCGAACTGCCGCGCGAGAGCAAGCGCGGAATGATCATCAGGCCTTTTGCGCCACAAGCTTTGGCATGCGCAGCGAGAGCGCAAGCACGCGCCGTGTTTTGCGCGCCCGTGCCCACGATCACTGGAATGCCTGCCGCAACGAGGCGCTCCACGCCTTCCATGCGTTGCTCATCCGTGAGCAGCGGCCAATCGCCCATCGAGCCGCAATACACCACGGCCGACATGCCTGTAGCCATCAGCTGCTGCGCAGTTTGCACCAGCGCATCAAAATCTGGCTGCCGCTCGGGTGTGCAAGGCGTCATCAAAGCGGGAATCGTGCCGCTGAAAATATTTTTGCTCATAGGCTGCGTAGCTCCTCGAAAAAAAACAGATGGATCAGAATAAATAGAAGTGTCTCAGCTCTCGCATGCCTTGTCTTGCCAAAAAACTCGGTGAGCACTAGAGCAAATGCATAATCAACTTGCCATGAACGCCAAGGACTCCAAATCAAGCACCCAACCGGAAGCCAAACTGCTAGAGAGCGGCCTATTCCGTGGCGATGCGCTGTTTGATCATGTGCACGACATTGTGTTCTTCTTGAAAGACACACAAGGCCGCTACACAGCGGTTAACGATGCGCTCGTACGCCGCTTGGGCTTTGCTCATAAATCGGGTTTGCTCGGCAAAACGGTCGAACAAGTCTTCCCCCAGCCGCTAGCGGCCAGCTTCGCCAAGCAAGACCAGCGCATTTTGCAAGGCGGCGCGGCGATCAACGGCCAGCTGGAGCTGCACCTCTATGCCAACCGCCAACCCGGCTGGTGTCTCACTTGGAAAATCGCCCTGACCGATCCACAAGGCCGCATCGTGGGTTTAGCCGGCCTCTCTCGCGATATTCAGCACCCGATTGGCACGGAATCCGAAGCCGATGCCGTCTCTCGAGTGATTGAGCACATCGGCGCGAATTTAGATTCACCCCTGCATCTGGAAGAGCTCGCCGTCATGGCCAAGCTCTCCGTTTTTCAACTCGACCAGCGGATCCGCGCGCTCTTCGGCATCTCAGCTGGCCAATACGTGATTCGCGCCCGCATCGATGGCGCTTGCATCCGCCTGCAAAATTCTCAAGAGCCGATTAGCGATATTGCGCTCAGCTGCGGCTATGCCGATCAAGCTTCGTTCACCCGCCAATTTCGCAGATCGGTAGGGCTCACGCCATCGGCTTACCGAGAGATGCGCGCTTGATCGCAGCGCATCACAGTTTGCGAATAATCACCGAACCAATGGAATAGCCTGCGCCAAACGAGCAAATCACGCCGAGATCATTCGTTTTGAAATCTTTGCTGTGCTCGTGGAAGGCGATGATCGAGCCGGCTGATGCCGTATTCGCCCATTCATCCAAGATGATGGGAGCCACGTCAGAGCCGGCTTCTGCGCCGACGAGTTTTTTGATCACGAGCTGATTCATGCCTAAGTTGGCTTGATGCAGCCAGAAGCGGCGCACATCAGTTGGGGCAATGCTGAGCGCTGCCAAATGCGTTTCAATATGCTGCGCGGCCATGGGCACGACTTCCTTGAACACTTTGCGGCCTTCTTGCTGAAAGGTCTTGTCGCGCTCTTGCCAGGTGCTGTCTTCGCAGCGGTTCATGAAGCCGAAATTGTTGCGGATGTTATTGCTGTAAACCGTTGCCAGGCGCGTGCCGAGGATGTCCCAGCCTTTGCCCGGAGCCACGTCTTCTGAGCGCTGAATAAGAACTGCCGTGCAGGTGTCGCCAAAGATGAAATGGCAATCCCGATCGCGCCATTCCAAATGAGCAGACGTAATTTCCGGGCTGACCACCAAGGCGCAGCGAGCGCTGCCACTGCGCACGGCGTTCACCGCTTGCTCAATGCCAAAGGTGGCTGATGAGCAAGCCACATTCATGTCGAAACCATAGCCTTGCGCGCCCAGCAACGCCTGAATCTCGCAAGCCATCGCTGGATAAGCGCGTTGCATATTGGCCGCAGCGCAATACACCGCATCAATCTGGCTGGGCTCAATACCCGCTTGCTCACAAGCCTGCTTCGCAGCAATCACCGCAATCTCCGCCATCAAACTGGGCTGATCGTCGGCACGAGCAGGGATGCGCGGATACATGCGCGAAGGATCGAGCACACCTTCTTTGTCAATCACGTAACGGTTTTTGATGCCGCTGGCTTTTTCGATGAACTCGACGCTCGATGGCGTGAGCGCTTGCACGGACCCAGCAGTGATTTCAGCAGCATGCTCAGCGTTAAACCGCTCCGCATAGGCGTTGAAAGCTTGAACGAGCTCGGCGTTGCTGATTTGGTGCGGTGGCCGATACAGACCGCTACCTGTCATGAGGGCTTGATACATAGTGGCGAGATTCTAAGCCGCGTGGCCTAGCTCCCCACCTCAGAACGACCCTTACTCCAAGCCCAGCTCGGCGATCTTCCGCGTGATCGTGTTACGGCCAATGCCGAGTTTGACGGCGGCTTCAATGCGGCGGCCTCGGGTGGTGGAGAGCGCGGCTTGGATCAGACGGCTCTCAAACCGGCGGGTGAGTTCGTCCCACGTTGTGCCGTCTTGCTTGGCTAGGAGCGC
This sequence comes from Comamonadaceae bacterium, assembly GCA_013297925.1. Lineage (GTDB taxonomy): Bacteria > Pseudomonadota > Gammaproteobacteria > Burkholderiales > Burkholderiaceae_C > JANMDU01. The sequence continues at coordinate 9,973 of JAAFJC010000060.1, read as the reverse complement.
TAAAGCTTCTTGCTCCAGAGCACTTTCCCAGTCGCCGGCTTGGCCGTTGATGTGGGTGGTGACTGGCGTATAAACGCGAGGCGTGTGAACGGCGGTAGGCTCTGAAACAATACTTTCTTCTGCTTTTTTAGAGGGAAAAGCCTCATTCGCCGGCATAGAATTTGCGGGAGCAGCTATAGAATTGATAGCATGTCCAGAGTCTGCAACGACGTCACCCAACACACCACCTAACACTTCAGGCGGCAAATCTTTCACATCAATCGTCTGCGCAGGTGCCATCACCGTGAGCCAATGGCACATATTCTCCAGCTGGCGCACATTGCCGGGGAAATCGAATTGGCTGATCTTCGCGAGCGCAGCAGCGGAAATGCGCTTGGGCTCGCCGCCGAGCTGTTTGGCGCTGACTTGCAGGAAATGCTTGACGAGATCGGCGATGTCTTCACGGCGCTCGCGCAAGGCGGGCAGGCGCAGGCGGATGACGTTGAGGCGGTGAAACAGGTCTTCGCGGAAGCTGCCGTCTTTAACGCGCTGCTCCAGATTTTGGTGGGTGGCCGCGATCACGCGCACATTGGATTTGACGGGGCTGTGGCCGCCAACGCGATAGAAATGGCCATCGCTCAAGACGCGAAGCAAACGCGTTTGCAAATCGAACGGCATATCGCCAATTTCATCTAAAAACAAGGTGCCGCCATCGGCCTGCTCAAAGCGCCCACGCCGCATGGTTTGCGCGCCAGTGAACGCACCCCTCTCGTGGCCGAAGAGCTCGGATTCGAGCAAGTCTTTGGGGATGGCTGCAGTGTTGATCGCGATGAAGGATGCGTTGGCTCTTGGCGAATGCTTGTGCAGCGCGCGAGCCACCAGCTCTTTGCCTGAGCCAGATTCGCCGGTGATCAGCACAGTCACGTTGCTCTGGCTGAGCTTACCAATCGCGCGAAACACATCTTGCATGGCCGGCGCTTGGCCGAGCATTTCATGGTTTTCGCCATTGATCTTGGCGGCATCGAGCGCGACTTCTTCCCTCTGGCTTTCTTCCACCGCACGATGAATCAGCTCCACCGCTTTGGAAATATCAAAGGGCTTGGGCAGATACTCAAACGCACCGCGTTGGAAAGCGCTCACGGCGCTGTCCAAATCGGAGAAGGCCGTCATGATGATGATCGGCAGATTGGGCGCGGTTTCTTTGATCTTGGCGATCAGATCGAGGCCCGAGCCGCCGGGCATGCGAATATCGCTCACCAGCACTTGCGGCATCGGGTCTTCAGCATCTTCGCTGCTGGCTTCTTTGAGTGCGGCCAACACATCGCGCGGATTGGTGAAGCTGCGGGTGGGCAAGTCTTCACGAGCCAAGGCTTTTTCTAGCACGAAGCGGATGGACTGATCGTCGTCAACAAGCCAAATGGGTTTCATGCTGTTTGTGTCCTCGAGTCCTGAAAAACTGACGTGTCTATAGCGCTTGGGTCATGGCAGCGGAATCGTGATGATGAATTCCGTTCTTCCCGGCTGGCTTTCCACCTCGATCAGGCCATCGTGCTGCTGCACAAAGGTCTGAGCCAAGGTGAGCCCCAGACCTGAGCCGCCTTCCCTGCCGCTGACCAGCGGGTAGAAGATGCGATCTTTGATCTCGGGTGGAATGCCAGGCCCGTTGTCTTGAATATGCAATTCCAGTGCCAACCTGTGGCGGCGCTTGCCTAAAGTGACTTGCCTGGCCACGCGGGTTTTGAAAACAATGCGGGCATCGCCTTGTTCTATTCGCCCATTTTCGATACTCAGCACTTGCGCAGCGTTGTGGGCGATGTTGAGCAGCGTCTGGATGAGCTGCTCTTTATCCCCCCGAAAATCAGGAATCGAGGTGTCGTAATCGCGCACGACTTTCAGGCCACGTGGAAACTCCGCCACGATCAAGGAGCGTACCCGCTCACACACCTCATGGATATTCACATCGCCAATCTCGCGCGGCTTGCGGTGCGGCTCCAGCAGGCGATCCACCAAAGTCTGCAAGCGATCAGCCTCATGGATGATGACCTGGGTGTATTCGGTGAGGCTTTTGGCTTTCTCCGTGTCTGAGAGCTCCAATTGCAAAAGCTGCGCCGCGCCGCGAATGCCGCCCAAAGGATTCTTGATCTCATGCGCCAGATTGCGGATGAGCTCTTTGTTGGCCAGCGCTTGCGTGGCATTGCGCTCCTCACGATCGAGTTTTTCTTGCGCCTCTTGGGGCAGCATCTCGACGATGACCTCATCCCTGGCCTCCGTCTGCGTGATGATCACATGCACGGGAATCGGCTCAGCGGCGAGCGTGCCGCTTTGTGGGAGCAGCAAAGCGTCGTAGCGCAGCGAGGCAAAAGCATTGGCCGCTACGCCATCCAGCGCGGCTTCAAGCGCCTGTGGCTCCATGAAATTTCTACCTAAATCGCTGCCTTCAATGGCACGGCGCGATATGCCTAGGGCATCTTCCAAAGCCGCATTCACATAAATCACCCGGCCATGCAGATCCACCACGGCGACAAGACTAGACAGCAGATCGAAGGCTTGAAAGCGGATGCGGGGCATATCTCAGAATGACGAAATGAAAAAAGGGGCTAGCTTAGCCCCTCTATCGTAATGTGCCCAACCGCCTTATCTGCTGGCCGAGCTCGGCTGGGTGCGCCCAATCTCTCGCTTGATTCCCGCGATGTCACTGTCGTTACGGGCGATTTGCGCTTTCATTTCGGCGATGCGATCCAGATAGAGCTGGTTGTTGCGCATCTCCGGGCCACGCTTCTCGGGCTCGCCATTGTTGAATTCTTTGAGCAAATCAGCTTGCTTGGCTTCTACTTTTTTCAGCTCAGATTCGAGAATGGCGCGGGCATCGCTGTCGCGATTGCGCTGCTCAGCGGTGTCTATACGGCTGGGTGTTGGTGCGGCGGAGCCAGCGGGAGTGGCAGAGGCCACGCGTACATCGCCACTGCCAGCAGCTGGCGTACGCTGCTTTGGCGCAGAAACGATGGTGAGATTGCCGCCTTCGACCAGTTTGCAGCCACGCTCGGCTGCGGTGGTGGCGTTGTTGGTGTATTCGTTGCCTGCGCAGCGATAGATGCGATCTTGGGCAAAAGCGGGAGCTGACAGCAATGCGGCAGCGCTTACTACTAAAACATGAGCACCTGGCACAGATTTCATGCCAGTTAGCAGGCTATTGAGCATTAAATGGGACATTAGATTCATGATTCATCCGCTCTCACAACATTTCGAGCTAGGTCTTGCAGTATGAAGCAATTTCTCAGATATCGCAAATAACTTATTGTCACATAAGGATTTATCCATAAAAAAAGGACGCCGAAGCGTCCTTTTTTCGTCACACTGTAAAGGATTACAGGCTGTAATACATGTCGAATTCAATCGGATGCGTCGTCATGCGGAAACGCGTGACTTCTTGCATTTTGAGTTCGATGTAAGCGTCGATCATGCTGTCGGAGAACACGCCGCCTTTGGTCAGGAAGCCGCGGCCTTTGTCCAGATAGTCGAGCGCTTGATCCAAGCTGTGGCACACGGTTGGCACTTTTGCATCTTCCTCTGGGGGCAGATGGTAGAGATCCTTGGTAGCGGCTTCGCCTGGGTGGATTTTGTTTTCCACACCATCCAAACCAGCCATCAGCATGGCCGCAAAGCCAAGGTAGGGGTTCATCAGTGGATCGGGGAAACGCGCCTCAATGCGGCGGCCCTTGTCGGATGCCACGTAAGGAATACGGATCGAAGCGGAGCGATTGCGGCTGGAATAAGCCAACTTCACGGGTGCTTCGAAGCCAGGAACCAAGCGCTTGTAGCTATTGGTGCCTGGGTTAGTGATCGCGTTCAGAGCGCGAGCGTGCTTGATGATGCCGCCGATGTAATACAGGGCGAAATCAGACAGGCCTGCGTAGCCATTGCCAGCAAACAGGTTCTTGCCATCTTTCCAGACCGACTGGTGAACGTGCATACCAGAGCCGTTGTCGCCAACGAGTGGCTTGGGCATGAAGGTGGCGGTTTTGCCATAGGCGTTCGCCACGTTCCACACGGTGTACTTCAGCAGCTGCGTCCAGTCAGCGCGTTGCACCAGCGTGCTGAACTTCGTGCCGATTTCGTTTTGGCCAGCGCCCGCCACTTCGTGGTGGAACACTTCAACGGGGATGCCCAGCGATTCGAGAATCAGGCTCATCTCAGCGCGCATATCTTGCGTGCTGTCAACGGGAGGAACGGGGAAATAGCCGCCTTTAACGGTGGGGCGATGGCCTTTGTTGCCGCCTTCAATTTTCTTGCCGGTGTTCCATGGGGCTTCGTACTCGTCAACTTTGACGAAAGAGCCGCTCATGTCAGAGCCCCAACGCACGTCGTCGAAGATGAAGAATTCTGGCTCGGGGCCGAAATATGCCGTGTCCCCGTGGCCGGAAGACTTCAAATAAGCTTCAGCGCGCTTGGCAATCGAGCGTGGATCGCGGTCGTAGGCCTTGCCATCACCAGGTTCGAGCACGTCGCAGCTCAAAATCAGGGTCGTCTCTTCGAAGAAGGGATCGATGTTGGCGGTGTTAGGGTCTGGCATGAGCAACATGTCAGAGGCTTCGATGCCTTTCCAACCAGCAATCGAAGAGCCATCAAATGCGTGGCCTTCTTTGAATTTATCTTCGCCAAAATGCGAAACAGGCACGCTGACGTGCTGCTCTTTGCCCTTGGTATCGGTGAAACGAAAATCGACGAATTTGACTTCGTTGTCTTTCACCATTTTGATCACGTCTGCGACGGTCTTGGCCATCAAATGCTCCTGGTTGGTTGGATGGTTGATTAAAAATATTCGAGGCTGATGCTCTGATATGAACTGTATGCACAAGTCGTGCCACAGAGCAGTGCATAAGCGCTTTCGCCCAAGGCATGATTGTGCGCGATTTTTGTGTCAGTTTCCGCTTTGAAAAATGTGCAAACCGCGTATTAACCACCTGCGATTCGCAGCTGCGCACCTCAATCATGCATTGCACTTTTTTAGTGCATTCATTTTTATGCACGATCTTGGGGCATTAATCGGCGAAGGCAGAGCCTCAGAGCTTACGGAGAGGCGAGGCTTTTTGAAGAGACAGCAGCTCGGTTTGAAGCCGCAAAATTTGCTGATCTTGAGCCAGCATGTATTTATTGGCGTGGCGAATGCGCAATGCCAAAAGCCTCAGAAGGCCAGCCATGAGTTGCGCGGCGGAAAGTGCATCGGCTTCAAACATTTGGATGAAATCATCTCTGGCGAGCACAGCGGCTTGAGTAGGGCTGACAGCGATACAAGTGGCCGAATGGGCTTGGCCATCAATGAAGCCGACGTCCCCAATGACGTGCCCCGGCTTGGCCAAGCGATGCACCAAATTCCCGCCATCCTTGTGGTGGCTGATCGAGATTTCTGCCTCACCACTGACCACCAACATCAGATGGCCATCATTGGGGCTGCCTTCTTGCGTGAGCTTGTCACCCAGCTTGAAGCTTCGCATGGCCATCAACGCTGCGACGCGCTTGGCGATTCGCTCAGGCATACCTTGAAATGCCGTGCCACTGCACAGCAGTTGAGCGACTTGTTGAATCTCTGGATCGGAGAGCATTCTTTGATGTTACTTGCTAAGTGAGATGTTTGCCTTGCAACCGTAAAAATGCACTATAAAGTTATCAAAAATGGGACGCTTGGCCAAGTTTGAATCGGAATTCAACGGCGAGTTAAAGAACAAGGGCAAACCTTTATTTGCCTTGTCTCTTACACGACTGGGAATGCGAGATACGCCCCTAGATCAGACACCGACCGGACACTGCTCATGTTTTGTAGCGGCTTATCCTAGACAATGCCTGATGTTTGAATTTTCCAGCATGCGCACGCCGCTATCATCCTCCTTGTCTATGGCTCGATCAAAAAAACACGACACATCCCAGAGCAGTGAGTTTCCAGCGCCAAGCATGGGCTTGCTGGCGATGGAATGGCGTGCTTTTTGGGAGTTTGCAGCCGTCGTGCCCGCTTGGCCTGCGCTGCAGCAAGCCCCCAGCGGCGATGGGCATTCCGTGATTGTGATTCCTGGCTTAGCGGCAAGCGATGCATCGACCGCGCCTTTGCGCAAGTATTTGTCTGGCTTGGGATACGACGTCGCAGGCTGGCATCAAGGCAGTAATTTCGGCCCGCGCGCTGGCGTGTTGGATGGCATTTTGCGGATGGTGCGAGAGACGCATGCTGCTTCTGGCCGCAAGATAAGCTTGGTGGGCTGGAGCTTGGGCGGCGTCTTTGCGCGCGAGATCGCCAAAGAACTGCCCGATAGCGTGCGCTGCGTGATCACGCTGGGTACGCCCTTTGCCGGCAGCCCGCGCTCAACCAATGCTTGGCGCTTGTATGAGATGGTCAGCGGCCGAAATATCGAGCGAGAGGCCGATCATTTCGAGTTGCAAAAAGCGCCACCGGTGCCCACCAGCAGCGTGTATTCCAAGACGGATGGCATCGTGGCTTGGCAAGGCAGCATTCAAAGCGCCGCGCCGGAATTTGGGCACAAGCAAACAGAAAATATCGAAGTGCTGGCCAGCCATTTCGGCATTGGCCTCAATCCCAGTGCTTGGTGGGCAGTGGCGGATCGGCTGGCGCAGCCTGAAGGCAAATGGAAGCCGTTTCGCAAACCCAAGATGCTCGGGCTGGGTGGCTTAGTTTTCCCTAGTAATTTAGACTGATTTTTGATAAAAATCGGTACTTGGCCGGCATATTCATTGCGCGAGCAGCTATCAATTTAGTAGCACCTCTTATCCTCGTAAGAATTGATCTGCGGGGCTCAAACCAGTGGCTGCACCCATCGCTTGGCCGAAGAGCTGCTCCTTCAGCCATGCGGTGCTGATACGCGCCACACGCTCATGCTGCGCAGCTTCCATATCCATCGTGGCTTGCTCTCGGCGAGCGATAAAAGTGCTGGGAATTAGCTTTTCGTTGCCGCCAAAAGTAAAGTGATCTGCGCCGTCGAGCCAGAGCAGAGCTTTCTTGCCAGCAGGAATCGCGTCATACACCATGCGGCGGCTCTCGGGCGTTTCGCCGTTGTTCAACACCTCACCATCCAAGCTGCCTGTGCAGACCAAGAAAGGACGTGTGACAGCAGCCATCTCCCTGCGGCTTTGCTCAAGATTGTTTTTAATGGAAAGCGCAGGACTGAGCGCCACAAACGCTTTGGGCTGAGAATCTGCGCCACTGATGCCATTGCGCTGCCAGCCTGCAGAGAGCATGGTGGTGCGAGCGCCAAACGAATGCCCACCCACGGCCATTTTGTCTTTGGGGACACTGCCCCACGAGGCAGCGCCAGATGCATGGCGGCGATTGATTTCAGCAATCGCAAAGCGAACATCGTTCATTCTGGCAATCAGCTGCTCTGGCGCCATGGCCGCGCGCAGTGCTGAATAGCCGCCTTTCAGAGATGGCCCATCGCTGCCTGGATGCTGCAGATGTACCACCAGCAAGCCAGCACCAGCCCAGGCCTTGCCCCAATAATCCCCGCCCTCTTTCTTGCCACCCAAACCATGCGAATACACCATCACACCTTTGGGCTTGTCTGCTGGCCAGCGCAGCAACACAGGCAGATCGCGCGAGCGTGCTGCATCACGCCACACTTCACTTTGCGGATCAGGTAAATTGCTGGCCCATGCGTTGAGTGAGCCTGCGCCCATAAAGCCAACGCCTAAGCCTGCGGTCAGAATGTTGCGACGTGAGACGAATGGCGTGGGTGAGTGGTTGACTGATAAATTCATGTGTGGGGCTTTCACCAGTGGGTTCAAACAACGATCTATGTTGTACTTAACGCAAGTATCTCGCTTTCGCCGACCTCTCATCTAGTTGGCGCACAGACTTTACCCGCCAGAAACATGAGCACAGCACAGTCCACGAGCCTCGAGCCACAAGACGACCCCGATGGCCAGATGCCCATGCCCTTTCCTGCGGCGGCGCAATACGCACAAACCGTGATGGCTTGGGCGCGAGAGGCAGATTTCTCCGCCTTGCAAGTGCAGCGCGGCTTGGCTTATGGTGCGCATCGCTTGCAGCGCTTTGATGTGTTCTCGCCTCTTGCAGCCAGCCAAGCCCCCATCCTGATCTTCTGGCATGGCGGTGGCTGGACGAATGGCTACCGCGAGTATGTGCACTTCATGGCTAGGCATGTCTGCGCTCTGGGCATTGTGCTGGTCGCGCCTTCTTATCGGCTCGTCTCCAGCCACAAGCTGCCCGCAGCCTATGAAGATGCCCTCGCCTGCCTTGCGCATGTGCACGCCCATGCTGGCGAATTTGATGGCGATGCGAGTCGCATCTTGCTCTCGGGCCATTCTGCGGGCGGGCATTTGGCATCGCTCCTCACGCTGCGGCGGCAAAGCCCCGTTCAGAGCAGCATCCGCGCTTGTTTGCCCATCAGTGCCATCCAAGATTTGCATCATCCCGCGCCGCCCACCGGCAGCTTAGAAGAGCGGGTGTACAAGCTCGTTTTGGAAAATCCGCTGGATGATGCGGCGATGAGCCCGATTTGTTGGGCAGCTGGCAATCAAACTCCTTTTGAACTCAGCATAGGCGAACACGATAGCGAGCGTGTGCGCTTGTCCAACCGCCGTTTACACGCTCTCCTCCAAGCTCAGGGCGCGTCTGTGGCAATGCACGATCTCACCGGCCAGAGCCATTTCGACACGCACACCAGCTTGGTGCAGGCTGATCATCCTTGGTATGGCTTGCTCGCTCGTCATGCACACTGAGCAAAACAGCTAGTTCCCACATGAAACCGAACTAAGGTCAAACATGAAGTGCGCAAAGACTTAAATTGATTTAATCTGTATCCGTACAAACATTGAGGAGTTTTTCATGATCCGTTCATCTCGTCGTCACCTGCTCGCAACGGCTGCCGCTCTGGGCGCTGCCGCCCTCGCACCCAGCTTGGCGCAAGCTCAAGCCTTCCCAGCCAAGCAAATCAGCATCGTCGTCTCCTATCCGGCGGGAGGCGATACCGATGCCTTAGGCCGCCTCTTCGGCGAAAAGCTCGCTACCCGTGTTGGCCAAAACGTCGTCGTGGAAAACAAGCCCGGCGCCAGCGGTACGATCGGCAATGCCTTCGTGGCCAAAGCGCCTGCTGACGGTCACACCTTGCTCATGACACCGAGCACCATCTCTTCTGCTCTGCTCGTGCTCAAGCCCGGCACGGGCGGCAGCTACGACACCGTGGGTGATTTCGCGCCCGTCTTTCATATGGGCACACAGCAGCTCTTCTTGGTGGTCAACTCACAAAGCGGCATCAAAAACGTGAAAGACCTGATCGCCGCCGCCAAAGCCGACAAAATCAAAACCTACGGCAGCCCAGGAAGCGGCAGCCCTATGCATATCCTAGGGGAAATGTTCAACAAAGCGACGGGCACGAAAATTCAGCAAGTGCCCTATCGCGGCAGCGCCCCTGCTGTGGTCGATCTGATCGGCAACCACATCTCCTTCATGTACACCACGCTCGGCCCCGTGCGCCAGCACATCGAGCGCGGCACGCTGACCAATATCGGCGTGGCAGACGCAGTGCGTTCCCCATTCGCTCCAAATGTGCCCACACTGGAAGAGCAAGGCATTCGCGGCGCCAATCTCGGCGCATGGCAAGGCATCATGGCCCCCAAAGGCACGCCCGAACGTGTGATCGACATGCTCAACGGCCACTTCAACGAAATCATGAAAATGCCCGATGTGCAAGCCCGTATGAGCCTGGCCACCACCGTGCCCACAGGCGGCGAGCCGCGCTATTTGGGCCGCACGCATGCTGCCGAATACGACCGCATGGCCAAAGTGATCGCCGAGCTGGGTATCAAGGCAGATTGACGCGGCCTACTTCTGCTTGGTCACAAAGCCAGTTCGTGCGATAATATTGTTGTGCTGGAAACGTGACCGAGTGGCCGAAGGTGCTCCCCTGCTAAGGGAGTATGGGGTGTAGAGCCTCATCGAGGGTTCGAATCCCTCCGTTTCCGCCAGTGCATA
>JAAFJC010000006.1 GCA_013297925.1 Comamonadaceae bacterium | reverse complement strand
ACGAAGGTTTCTGTTTGGCTCGCAGCATTCACGCCCGCCTCTTGCAGATAGCCAGGCACTTTATTCCCGCTCATATTGCCTTCAGCGTATTGACCGCGCACCACATGCTGAGCCAGAGTCACCGGCGTCCAGCGCTTGAGCGAACGCAGCACTTTGAGCTTTTCATCACGGATCGCATCGGCATGTGCATTGATCGGTGGCTCCATCGCAATCGCGCAGAGCAATTGCAGCGCATGGTTTTGCACCATATCGCGCAGCGCGCCAATGCCATCGTAATAGCCGCCGCGTTTTTCTACGCCCAGATCTTCCGCAATCGTGATCTGAATATTTGCAATATGCTCGCGCCGCCACACCGGCTCAAACAGGGCATTGGCAAAGCGCAGTGCCATGAGGTTTTGCACGCTGGGCTTGCCCAAATAGTGGTCAATTCGAAACACTTGGTTTTCGCTGAAAAACTGCAAAACGGTTTGGTTGATCTGCTTGTTGCTTGCCAGATCATGGCCAAGCGGTTTTTCCAGCACGAGGCGCGTCGTGGGCGTGTTCAGGCCTGCTGCACCGAGCTGCTGTGCCACGGCTGTGAAGAGATGCGGCGAGACGGCGAGATACATCACCGTCGTTTCAGCGGCATGCTCATCAAGGCGAGATTTCAAAGTCGCATAGGCATCGGGCTTGCTCAAATCCATGCGCTGGTAATGCAGCAGGCTGGCGAATTTATCGAACTCTTCCTGCGTGGGGCGCTTGGCCAGCTCGACTTGATCGAAGCGCGTGCGAATCAGTTCGCGGTATTTCTCGTCGCTCATCTCATCGCGCGCTACACCGATGATGCGGCCGCCCTCAGGCAGCGTGCCATGGCGAAAAGCTTGGAACAAAGCAGGCATCAGTTTGCGCCATGCGAGATCGCCCGTGCCGCCGAAAAGAACGAGATTGAAAGCCATGATTAAAAGTCAAAAACAATATGTTATTTAGTTACTATAATGTAATGCAATTTCGTAACTCCGGCAATGGGTCAAAGATCATGCCTTGGCTCGAAACAGTCAAAACGATTTTCTAGGTACTTCCCCTGCTATGGAAAATATGACGAATTCGTTACAGTCACAGGCACTGTAATTTAATTCCTTTTAAACCGGAGAATCCATGAAAAAGTTGTTTGTTTTGTCTGCCATCGCCTTGGCGGCAGGCGCGGCTCAATCGCAAACCGTCAATGTCATTTGCTCGGTGCAAGCCGAGTGGTGCAACATGATCAGCACAGTCTATGCCCGTACGACGGGTGCAAAAGTCAATGTGAGCCTCAAGGGTTCGGGCGAGGCGCTGGCACAGATCATTGCAGAGAAAGAAAATCCAAAAACCGATATTTGGTTTGGCGGCACGGGTGACCCGCATTTGGCCGCTGCCGAGCAAGGCCTGACGCTGGAATACAAATCGCCTTCGTTGCCACAACTGCATGCTTGGGCGCAGCAGCAAGCGCAGCAATCGAACTTCCGAACGGTGGGCATCTACTCCGGCCCCTTGGGCTTTGGCTACAACCCTGAGCTTCTAGCCAAGAAAAAGCTGCAAGTGCCGAAGACTTGGGCTGATTTACTCAAGCCTGAATACAAAGGCGAAATTCAGGTTGCCAATCCTGCCTCCAGCGGCACCGCATACACCATGGTGGCCACGCTCGTGCAGCTCATGGGCGAAGACAAAGCCTTTGAATACATGAAGGGGCTGCATAAAAATATCAGTCAATACACCCGCTCCGGCACGGGCCCAATCAAGGCTGTGGCGCGCAGCGAGACAAGTGTGTCGATTAGTTTCGTGCACGATGGCCCTGGCGAGAAGGCGCAAGGTTTCCCAGTGGAGACGATCACGCCAACGGATGGCACGGGTGCAGAGATCGGCTCCATGAGCATCATCAAAGGCTCGCGCAATTTGGAGGCGGCCAAGAAGTTCTATGAGTGGGCGTTGACACCCGGTGCGCAAGAGATGGCAGCCGCAGCCAAGCAATTCCAATTGCCCTCGAACAAGTCTGCGAAAAATCATCCCAGCATTCCTGATTTCAAGAAAATCAAATTCATCAATTACGACTACGCGAAATATGGTGCGTCCTCCGAACGCCGGCGTTTGATCTCGAAGTGGGAAAAAGAAGTCAATTCGCTGCCTCGCTGATGAATAAGCATCCGAACTCGGCCATCTTTATTTGGGTGGCGCTGGGCGTATTTGCTTACCTTGCGCTTCCTTGGTACGCCTACCAAGACGCGGGTTGGTACACCGTGTGGCATCAGATTTTTGGCGGGGCTGAGACCGCCAATGGCGTGGTGCAAGCCCTCGCGCATGGGCGGGAGTGGCTGCTGATTGGTCTGCTGGGCTTATGCGCTACTGCGGCATCAGGCTTTATGCCTGCGGGGCGGCAGCAGGGCATGGTGCTGATGTTTGGCGGCGGCATCGGTTTGCTTGGCGTGATTGGTTCAGGCTTGCTGATCGGTGCGAAAGGCTGGCGTTTTGATGCGCTGAACGTGCATTTTGGCGAGCTGGCGATCAATCAGTTTGGCATGGGCATTGGCGCGTTTGTGGCCATCTTCGCTTTGGTGGTGCTACTGGCTTTTGGCGTGGCGCGGCGAGGCTACTTTCGCGGTGATATGTTCGTATCGGCAGCGGTGGTGGGTTGCACGGTGCTGCTGATCACCTTCATCGCCTATCCCGTCACCAAAACATTGCAAACGGCATTTCTCACGGAAGAAGGCGGCTGGTCGCTGCTCGCGTTTTTTGCGCGCTTAGGCAATGAGCGCATTTGGGGCTTGGGTTGCTTGAGCAGTGGCGTGAGCTGCGGCGTTGCTTGGAATACGCTTTTTCTTGCGCTCCTCACCGCGACGGGCACAACCATTCTCGGCACGATGATGGCGTTGATGGCTGAGCGCGCCGCAGGGCCGAAGCTGCAAACGCCACTGCGCGTGCTCGCCATGTTGCCTATCATCACGCCGCCATTCGTTGTTGGCCTCGGCTTGATTTTGCTCTTTGGCCGTGCGGGCTTGGCCAATCAGTTTTTGGAATGGGCATTTGGCGTTCCGCCCACGCGCTGGTTCTACGGTTTGTTTGGTGTGTGGGTGGCGCAAATGTTTGCCTTCACGCCGATTGCTTTCATGATCATGCGCGGCGTGGTGCAGGGCATTGCTCCTTCCCTAGAAGAAGCAGCGCAGACCTTGCGTGCTGATCGCAAAAAGACGTTTTTCACCATCACCTTGCCGCTGCTCAAGCCCGGTTTGGCCAATGCCTTCCTCGTCGGCTTCATCGAGAGCATTGCCGATTTTGGCAACCCTATCGTCGTGGGTGGTTCGTATTCTGTGCTCTCTACCGACATCTTCTTCGCCATCGTTGGCGCGCAATACGATCAAGGCAAGGCGGCATCGCTGGCTTGGATTCTCACGCTGTTTGCATTGGCAGTATTTGCGATTCAGCGCGGCCTCTTGGGCAAGCAGAATTACACGACTGTGACTGGCAAAGGCGATTCAGGTTTACCGATCCCGTTGTCAGACGGCGTGCGCCGCACGGTGAAAGCTTTCGTCTATCCGTGGCTTGCGTTCACTGTGATCATTTATGTCTTTGCCTTCATCGGCGGCTTCGTGCAAACCTGGGGGCGCGATTACACGCCCACGCTTGCACACTTCAAAACCGCCTTCGATCTGCAATGGGGCGAATTCGGTCTCGTGTGGGCGGGCACGGCTTGGAATTCGCTGTTCACTACCGTGAAGCTCGCAGGCATTTCTGCGCCAATGACGGCGGCTGTCGGCTTGCTGATTGCCTATCTTCTCGCGCGCACGGAATTCAAAGGCCAAGGTCTGTTTGAATTTGCCGCTTTGCTCGCCTTTGCGATCCCGGGCACCGTGCTCGGCGTGAGCTATATCTTGGCGTTTAACGTACCTCCAGTGGAACTGACCGGCACGGGGCTGATCATCATTCTGTGCTTCATGTTCCGCAATTTACCGGTGGGCGTACGTGCGGGCACGGCAGCTTTCAAGCAGCTCGATAAATCGCTGGATGAGGCTTCGTTGATGCTGCGTGCCTCCACACTGCAAACGCTGTTCAAAGTGGTATTGCCTTTGCTCAAACCTGCTTTGGTGGCAGCACTTGTTTACAGCTTCGTGCGCTCCATGACTACGGTGAGCGCAGTGATTTTCCTCGTCACCGCCGAGAATGAATTGGCCACCACCTACATCATTGGCCGGGTGGGCAATGGCGATTACGGCGTGGCGCTCGCGTATTGCACGGTGTTGATCTTGCTGATGAGCGCAGTCACGGCGATGATTCAAGTGCTGGTGGGGGAACGCAAGCTGGGGCGGCGCAAAGGTGTAGCGCAAGTGGCCGCAGCACATTGATAGGAAAAGAAAATGACTGTCGAATTCAAAAACATCACCAAGCGCTATGGCACGGATCCCAAATCTCCGCTTGCGGTCAAAGGCATGAGTTTCGAGATTGCACAAGGTAGCTTAACCACCATCCTCGGACCGTCAGGCTGCGGCAAGACGACCACGCTGCGCATGATCGCCGGTTTGGAGATGCCCACCTCTGGTCAGATCATCATCGCAGGTAAGGATGTGACGACGCTCGGCCCCGCTGAGCGCAACGTGAGCATGATGTTTCAAAGCTATGCGCTCTTCCCTCACATGAACGTGATTGAAAACGTGATGTATGGCCTGAAGATGTCGGGCGTTGAGAAGGCGCTTGCTCGCCAGCGTGCAGGCGATACACTCAAAAACGTCGGCCTTGTGGGCTACGACGAGCGCCTGCCCAGCGAGCTGTCTGGCGGCCAGCAGCAGCGTGTGGCGCTCGCGCGAGCGCTCGTGCTGGAGCCTGCGGTGCTGTTGTTTGATGAGCCCTTGTCGAATCTCGATGCGCGTCTGCGCCGCGAAATGCGTGAAGAAATCCGTGCTATCCAGCAGCGCTTGGGGCTCACGGTGGCGTATGTGACGCACGATCAAAGCGAAGCGCTGGCGGTGAGTGATCAAATCATCGTGATGGATCACGGCATCATTGCGCAGCGCGGCACGCCCCAGGATTTGTATGAGTTTCCCAATTCTGAATTTGTGGCGGGCTTCATGGGCGAGGCGATGCTGTTTCCCGGTGATTCCAATGCAAGCGGGCAGATTCACCTCGGGCCTTTGCGCTTTACGCCGAAGAAGCCAGTCACTGCGGGCAAAGTGAAAGTGGCAGTGCGGCCAGAGGCTTGGCATATCGGTGCTCCGGGCGTTGGCCTGGCGGCCAAGCTTGCTAAGAGCGCGTATCTCGGCAGTTTTTACGAATACACCTTTGAGAGCGAATTGGGTGCCATCTTCGTGGTGTCACCAGATTTGGTCAATGTGTTGCCGCTCGGCGCTGATGTGTCGCTGAGCTTAAGCAGCCACGGTGTGTCAGTTGTTGCGGTGGCGTAACTGATTTGCCACTTTCAGGTCGGATAATCAGCTAATGAACCAACTCGACGCCCTCAAACAATTCACCACCGTCGTCGCCGATACCGGCGATTTCAAGCAGCTCGCGCAATTCAAGCCGCAAGATGCCACGACCAATCCGTCGCTGATTTTGAAGGCCGTGCAAAAGCCGGAATATGCGCCACTCATTGCGCAAGTGAAAGCTGCGCATCCGAATGCACCGATGGACGAGCTGATTGATCGCCTCGTGGTGCGCTTCGGCCAAGAGATCGTCAGCATCATTCCCGGTCGCGTGTCGATGGAAGTGGATGCCCGTTTGAGCTTTGATCAAGCAGCCAATGTCAAGCGTGCCAAGCGCATCATCGCCATGGCCGCAGCAGCCGGCATTCCCCAAGAGCGCATCTTGATCAAGCTCGCTTCCACATGGGAAGGCATCCAAGCCGCAGGCGAGCTCGAAAAAGAAGGTATCCATTGCAATCTCACGCTGCTGTTTGCCTTCTGCCAAGCCGTCGCTTGCGGTGAAGCCAAAGTACAGCTCATCAGCCCATTCGTCGGCCGTATCTACGATTGGTACAAGAAATCGGCAGGAGCCGCATGGGTCGAAGCCGATAACGCTTTAAGTAACGACCCCGGCGTCAAATCCGTCACCCGCATCTACAACTACTACAAAAAGAACGGCATCAAAACCGAAGTCATGGGCGCGAGCTTCCGCAATGTCGGCCAGATCACAGCGCTGGCAGGCTGCGATCTGCTCACGATTAGTACCGATCTTTTGGCTCAGCTTTCAGCAACAAATGAGCCACTCGCCGGCGCATTATCTGCGCAGAGCGCTATGAAATTAGAAGCGCCTGCCACCCACTACAACGAAGCCGCTTTCCGTTTCGCACTCAACGAAGACGCGATGGGCACAGAAAAGCTCGCAGAAGGCATCCGTGCATTTGCAGCCGATGCCCTCAAGCTTGAAGCCTTGATCAAGGCAGCTTGATCATGCTGCGCTGCGATCAAACGGCTGCATGGAACCAGCTCGGCGAGCATTTCGCATCCAGCGGCAAAAGCTTCGATGCGCGCACTGCGCTTGCGCAAGATGCAAGCCGCGTGAATGCGCTCAGCCAAGCAGCGCCGCATGTGTTTGCCGATCTCTCTAAGAACCGAATTGATGCGGCCACGGAAGCGCTCTTGATGCAACTCGCACGCGAGTGCGGCTTGGAAGTGCAGCGCGATGCGATGCTCTCGGGTGAAGCGATCAACAGCACAGAGAATCGAGCTGTTTTACACACGCTTTTAAGGCGAAAGCAGCCGGTTGCCGTCATAGAATCTGCGCAAAGCGCTACTCATTTGATAGCAAATGCAGATAAGCTGAGCGCCGTACATTCCGTGCTCAAGGCGATGCTCGCGTATGCAGAAAGCATTCGAGCTGATGACGAAATCACCGATATCGTCAACATCGGCATCGGCGGCTCCGATCTTGGCCCTGCGATGGCCACGATTGCTTTGGACGAGTTCGTCACGCCGAAAAAGCGCTTCCATTTCGTCTCCAACGTTGATGGCCACGAGCTGGCCGCTACGCTCAAGCACCTCAAAGCCAAAAACACGCTCTTCCTCATCGCCTCCAAGACGTTCACCACGATTGAGACGATGACGAATGCAGAGTCGGCCAAGGCGTGGTTCACAGCCCAAGGCGGCACGGATACCGCGCGCCATTTCGCTGCGCTCACTACCAATGTGCAAGCTGCCAATGCCTTCGGTATCACCACCACCTTCGGCTTTTGGGATTGGGTGGGCGGGCGCTACAGCCTCTGGAGTGCGATTGGCTTGCCGCTGGCGATTGCGATTGGCGCGGAGAACTTCCGCCAGTTCCTGCGCGGTGCAGCAGACATGGACGAGCATTTCGCCACAGCGCCTTTAGAAAAAAATCTACCCGTGCGCCTAGGCTTGCTCGATGTTTGGTATCGCAATTTCCACGGCTTCACCAGCCGCTGCGTCGCCCCCTACCATTCCGCACTGCGCCGCTTCCCAGCGTATTTGCAGCAGCTCGAAATGGAGAGTAATGGGAAGCGCGTCGATAAAGCTGGCCAAGCGCTGCCCTTCCATACTAGCCCCGTGGTGTGGGGCGAGCCCGGCACCAATGGCCAGCATGCCTTCTTCCAAATGCTGCACCAAGGCACAGAAGTGATCCCGCTCGAATTCGTCGCGGTGAAGCACGCCGCGCATGCGATGCAAGATCACCACACCAAGCTGCTCGCCAATGCAATCGCGCAATCCCAAGCTTTCCTGCAAGGCAAAAGCTCAGAAGACGGCCACCGCCATTTCCCCGGCAACCGCCCCGGCAGCTTCTTCGTACTCGATGCGCTAACGCCCGCATCGCTTGGCGCACTCATCGCCCTCTACGAACACCGCGTCTTCGTCAGCGGCGCGATCTGGGGCATCAACAGCTTCGATCAATTCGGCGTGGAGCTGGGCAAGGTGTTGGCGAAAGACGTTGAAGCGCGGCTGCTCTCGGGCAATGTGCAAGGCGTAGATTCATCCACAGCTCAACTCATCTCCAAACTCCAATGAACATCGTCTTCGATTTCGGCGCAGTGCTCGTGCAATGGCGGCCTCATGATGTGGTGCGCAAGCATTTCCCAGATATTGCTAACACGCCAGAATCCGCAGCGCAGCTCGCCAGCAGCTTCTTCGCACATCCTGATTGGCAAGAGTTCGATGCAGGCCGCGTGAGCGCGCAAGCCATCTCCCAGCTCAGCGCAACTCGGCTCAAGCTTGATGTGAAAGCCGTGCAAAAGATGGTTAACGATATTGAAGATCACATCACGCCCATCGCCTCGTCGGTGCAAGTGCTGGAGAGTTTGTACGCGGCCAAGGGCCACAAGCTCTATTTCCTCTCCAACATGCCCGCCCCCTACGCCCGAGGCCTAGAGCGTCATGCCTTCATGCGCTGCTTTGATGGCGGCATCTTCTCCGGCGATCATGGCCTTATCAAGCCGCAGCCCGAGATCTTCCAAAAGTTAGAAGCGATGCATGAGCTCAAAAGCCAGCCCATCCTCTTCATCGACGATCACCCCGCCAACATCGCCGCCGCCCAAAAACAAGGTTGGCAGGCCATACATTTAACCGATCCCTCACATCTTCCCGATCTGCTGTCACAACGACTGCATGCGTAGATTTGGTGCATTCGTTCTTGTTTTGTGAACTATTCACAATCACCCGTTTAGATGACGACGTAAAAACTTAACTTGCTTAAGCTGATCTCTCTATTGACAGGAGATCGCATGCTTGGTTTTTCCATCATTTTGGCCTCATTGCTGATGGGCCAATGTCTAGCATTCGCTTTTGGGCTACCCATCCCAGGATCCATTTACGGACTGATCGTCTTACTTGTCTGGCTGGGTATCGACGACAGTCAACTCGCCCAAGTGAAATCGGTTGGCGATTTCTTGCTTCGCCATATGGCTCTGTTCATCATCCCGCCGGGCGTAGCCATCCTTGATTCATTCAGCGCCATCAAGCACGAGGCTTGGATTCTGCTGGCTGGCCTGTTCTATAGCACGGTTATTTCCTTTGTCGTCTGTGTGCAGATTGCACGGATGGCACAAATCACATTCCGCGTATGGGCGAAATGATCGCCATCCTCCAGCAAGGCTTTGGCCTTGTGCTGCTCACGATCGTTGCATTTCTCATCGGGCAGTGGGCGCATCGCGTAAGCGGCGGTTTCCCACTCTTTACACCTTTATTAGTCGGTATTGCGCTAACTGCCACGGTACTAATAGCACTAGATATTCCGTATGAGCTTTATCAAAAGCAAACCGCTTTGTTGCATAGCTTGCTAGCGCCTGCAACCGTCGCCTTGGCGCTGCCGATTTACCAGCACAGGCAGCAGCTCATGGCGCATCCTCAGCTGATCTTGTTTGCTGTATTTTTCGGCTCGGTGAGCTCCATCTCCAGTGCTTTGATGATTCTCAAACTCTTAGGCGCTTCACACAGCGCAGTCTTGTCGATGGTGCCCAAATCTGTGACCACGCCAATCGCCATGCAAATATCTCAAACGATTGGCGGCATTCCTTCCATCACAGCCATGATGGTGATTCTCACCGGTGCAGTGGGCTATTGCTTAGGGCCTGTGCTTTTCAGAATCATGGGCGTCAATGATCCCATCGTGCGCGGCATTGCATATGGCACTTCTTCCAACGTGCTTGGCATCGCCAGAGCGACCGAGGAAAGTGAATTGACAGCAGCATTCGCAGCTCTTTGCATGGCGATCAATGGCTTGATCACTGCTATTGCAATACCGTCAATTTACTACTGGTTTTACGCAGCATCTTGACGCAACTTGTTTGTACGACTTGAGGTGAGTGCTCATATGCATATCTTCAAATCCTGCTTAACTTTTGGAGCTATATCCTTGTGTGCAGCTTTAGCCCTCACGGTGCTTGCTTTTGGAGGCAATCTTGGTGCGCAAGGCTTAACGTCCTACTTTGCCAAATCGATTTTCATTTATATCGCGAACTCGGGCAGCGATACGATTTCAGCTTATCGCATTCATCCCGCTCGTGGCCAACTCAGCGCTGTAGGGCCACCTATTGCAACCGGCGATAGTCCTCAGTCTTTAGAGATTGATCCAAGTGGCAAGTTTCCCTATGTGGCGAATTTCTATGGCGCAAGCATCTCGGCATATAGCATTCATCCCGATAGCGGCGTATTGACTGCTCTGAGCTCTGTGACTGCAGGCCATGGGCCGCAATCGATAGCTATCGAGCCCGCAGGCAAGTATGTCTATGTGGCCAATAAGATCAGCAACAACATTTCTGCGTACAGCATCCATCCGATTCACGGCAGATTGACGCCTATAGGCGTGCCCGTAGCTGCCGGCGAGAGGCCACAGTCTGTCGCGATTCATCCCAGCGGGAAGTATCTCTACGTGGCGAATGCTGAAAGCGACAATGTATCGATTTACACCATCAACAGCCACAATGGCCAACTCACTGCTGTGGGGCAACCCATATCAGCAGGCAGGCAACCTCAGTCTATCGTCATAGATTCAAAAGGATATTTTGCATA
This sequence comes from Comamonadaceae bacterium, assembly GCA_013297925.1. Classification (GTDB taxonomy): domain Bacteria; phylum Pseudomonadota; class Gammaproteobacteria; order Burkholderiales; family Burkholderiaceae_C; genus JANMDU01. Next base: position 60,779 of record JAAFJC010000006.1, on the reverse strand, counting down.
TGTGGCAAACAGCGGCAGTGATGATGTGATGACTTACAGCATTGATGCAGATACTGGCACTCTCAAAGCAGTCGCCCCATCGATGCCTGCAGGCAACGGCATTTACTCATTCAAAATTGATCCGCGCGATAGATATGCCTATGTGGCGAACTTGGATGACGATAGCCTTGCTGTTTACGGCGTTGATCACAAAGGCGGTCGCCTGATCAATTCTGGGTTACCGATGGCGTGGAGCAGCAGCCCTTCTGCCATAGCGATTGCCCCAGAAGGGCAGTTCGTCTTTGTGTCCAATTATTTGAGCAATAAGGTTGCGACCTACAGCGTGAATCCAGCCACAGGAGCGCTGACTTATTTGGCAAACACGCAGGCTGGGTTGTCTCCCATTGCTATGGCAATCAATCAGCGACCCTGAGTTAAAGCTAGGACGCCTTGGCTCAATGCGCAATCGGCGAAGTCACAGCAGTCACCAGCTTAACGAGCTCCGTTTGCCGAGTTACGCCCATTTTGCTGAAGGTGCGTGATAAATGCGTTTTGATCGTGTTTTCTGAAACACCTTGCTGCTCTGCAGCTTCGGTGGGATTCAGCCCTTCAAAAATCTGCACTGCGACTCTCGCCTCGGACGGTGTTAAATCATAAAGAGTGGCGAGAGAGTCCTTCAAGTCGGGCGGTGTGGTGAGCGCGGTGGAGAGAAAGATGGCTGCAGTGGCAGGGCGAAAAACCGAGCGCACAGCCTCGCTTCCGCCCCCGTTCAATGGCAGCACATACGCGACGACCGGCGGACTGCCCGGCTCCGAAACGGGAATCGCAATGCCTCGGCCACCCAGTTGCAAGCCGCTGCTCAAGCTGCGCTTCACAGCATCGTGCAAACTGTGTGTCATCAAAGAGTTGGCGGCGTGCAACTCGCCAGCTTTCTCTCGAACAGAGATTTCGCTTGACAAATGTTTATGTGCTTGCTCATTGGCGTAAACAATACGGCAGTTTTCATTCACGAGCAGGATGGGTGCTTTGAGGCCGTCGAGTGCCGCTTGGTAGAGCTGTGCTTCAACCAGCTTGTGATCGAGCAAATCGCCAATCATGGCGGCGCGTCGCAGATGAGGCGACAGCAGCTCCATCAGCTTGCGTTCATCAGTAGTCACGATATCTCTGTTGGCGTGGGTGACAGTTGCAACGATGCCGATGCGATCAGCGGTATGCACGTATTTCAAGATGCATGCATCGCGCAAGCCTTGGGGTTTGACCCACTGTTGATAAAAGTCTGAAGTTTGGAATTCTTCTTCGCCCACATCTTCAACTGTTGAGCGTGGCGTATCCACACTGCCGTAAGCCACAGCGGCCAAGCCAGGCACGCGATCTACGCCCCAATCTTGAATAAACGATTGCACAGCTTTTTGGTCCCAAGGTGTGTGCGTCATGAGCCTGCCGATAAAGTTAGGCGTCTCGGTAAGGGAAATCGCGGTGTAAGCGCCATGCATATGGCCGTTGATTTGCGCCAACGTCTTTGCCCAATGCGTGGGGTCTAAAGCGCAATCGTAGATGTTCCCTATCAAGGACGATAGGCTTTCTTGGCTAAGCATGATGATCCTTTTACAACTCGTGATCATGCTAGCGAATTACGAAGTCTGTGAAAAGTCTATCTGCACCGGAAGCTCATCAGTTGGAATGATATATGTAACAACTCTTGCGGCTATTTGCGTATAGCTACATATGGGGGTAATGCTAATGATGTACTGCACTGGATGCAGCACTCTAGGCGGATTTGATGATTGCTTGCACAACTTGCCCAATCCATGTCATAATCCGCCTTTCGGGTTTTCCCTGATCCGAATTTTGTGCATCACCATACATCTTGGGCGCTCAACCCGGCAAACTCGTTTGCTGAGACAACAGAGCCGCCACCGAGCGAGAGCTTCACATGAAGTCTCTACCGCTCAGACACTTGTTGGATGGTTGATGTGATATCAATCCGTCCGAACGTGGTCAAAACCTCCGACCCTTCAGACATTTATGGACTGCGTGCCCAGGCTGTAGCTTGTGCGCGTTTGCTTTTGCATGAACGACTTTACTGAAGAATTTGAACCTGTTTCCGCTGAGAATCTTGTGGAAAACAACGATGTTGCCGGCATGGAATCTGCGCCAATTGCTATTGAAATCATAGCGAATGAAGACTTGGCAGAAGCTGCTGCTCCTGTACACACTGGCCCCAACCCCTTCGAGCAACTCGGCCTCGCCGCATCCCTCGTCAAAGCCATCGCCGATTTGGGCTACAAAGATCCCACCGCCGTGCAAGCGCGCGTGATCCCGCTGGCCATGACGGTGCCTGCCGGCGAAGGCGATAAAGTCGTTAATGACTTAATGGTCTCCAGCCAAACCGGCTCCGGCAAAACCGCCGCCTTCCTCCTGCCGATCTTGCACCGCTTGGATAACGAGCAGCGCGAGCGCGAGCGCCAAGAAGCGCTGGCTTGGAAGCAAACCTTGGAAGAAGCCGCCGCCAAAGGCGAAGCGCCTCCCAAGAAACCAAAGCGCAAAAACCCAATTGACCCACGCAATTTCCGCGCTGCCACACCGCAAGCCCTGATCCTCTGCCCCACGCGCGAGCTGGCGCAGCAGGTGGCTAATGATGCGATTGAGCTCGCTCGCCACATGACAGGCGTGCGCGTGGCCAATGTGATCGGCGGCTTGCCGTATCAGATTCAAATCGCTAAATTGCAAAATGCGGATCTCGTGGTCGCCACGCCAGGCCGCTTGCTGGATTTGCAGCGCAATGGCCAGATCAAATGCGAAGGCGTCAAATGCCTCGTGCTCGATGAAGCTGATCGCATGCTCGATCTCGGCTTCTCTGATGATCTCGCCGCGATTCACCAGCTCACAGAAAAGCGCGAGCAGACCATGATGTTCAGCGCCACATTCGCAGCCCGCATTCAGCAGCTCGCCGCCCGCGTGATGCGCGACAACGGCAAAGCCGCCCAGCGCATCGCCATCGACAGCCCGCAAGACAAACACGTCAACATCACGCAAAAGCTCTTCTGGGCAGACAACCTCGTGCACAAGCGCAAGCTGCTCGATCATTGGATGCGCGAGACCAGCATTGTGCAAGCCATCGTGTTTGCCAGCACGCAAATCGAATGCGATTCCCTCGCGCAAGATCTGGCCGATGCCGGCTTTGATGCCGCTGCATTGCACGGCGCGCTCAGCCAACACCTGCGCAACAAGCGCTTGAAGGCATTGCGCGATGGTCATATCCAATTCCTCGTGGCGACTGACGTAGCCGCACGCGGCATTGATGTGCCCAGCATCTCTCACGTGTTTAACTACGGCCTGCCCATGAAGGCTGAGGATTACACCCACCGTATCGGCCGCACAGGCCGCGCTGGCCGCGATGGCATGGCCGTCACGTTCGCCGAGCCGCGTGATCGTTTCCGCATTCGCGATATTGAAGATTACACACGTCAACAATTCAAAGCCGACGTGATCCCAGGCCTGGAGCCACAAGAGCGCGTTCGCGAGAAGAAAAACCCATTTGGCAAATTCGGCAACAGCAACGGCGGCGGTTTTGCTGCCCGTTCTGGTGGCGGCGGCTTCGGCGGTGACCGTCGTGGTAGTTTCGGTGGCGGTTTCAATGACCGTGGCGGCGACCGTGGCTTCGCTGGTAAATCCGGTGGCTTCGGTGGTGGTGCTCGTTCAGGCGGCTTCGGCGGAGATCGTGGCGGTGAGCGTGGCAATGATCGCGGCAGCGAAGGCTTCGGCGCACGCTCCGGCGGTTTCTCAGGCGGCGGCAATGACCGTGGCTTTGGTGGACGCTCGGATGACCGTTCTGGTGGCCGCAGCTTCGGCGGCGGTTTCCAAGGCAACGACCGCGGCGAGCAACGCAGCTTCGCTCTACGCGGCGAGCAGCGCGATGGTGGCTTCAACGGCGGCAGCTTCGGTGATCGCGGTGAACAACGCGGCGGCGGTTTCGGTGCAGACAAACCCTTCGGCAAAAGCTTCAAACCCCGCGCCCCAAGCTTCGGTGGCGGCGCAGGCGGCAATGGCTTCGCAGACAACAAATTCGCCCCCAAAGAAAACCGCAGCTTCTCCAAGCCCGCCGGTGATTTCAAAGGTGGCTTCAAAGACGGCTTCAAATCCGCCCCCAAGCCCTTCGCCAAAGCAGGCTTCAAGCCAGCCGGCAAAAGCTTCGCCAGCAAAGCACCGCGCAAGCCTTAATCTAGCTTGAGCTTGGAGTGGGCGAAAGCTCACTCAAAACAAAGCTGCTGTTCCTTCGGGAAGAGCGGCTTTTTTATTTCAAGTTCATTCGGAGGTAGCTGAACTACATACTTGTTGAATTCGATCCCACCGTCCACCACGGTCAAGGCAGCTATCTTGAGTCAAGAAGATATTGCATCTATAAGCAAATAACGCTGTGATGCTCAACGCTGTAGCGATCAAGATAAGTCGTCCCGCATGCCAAGTCGAGTGACGTTCGAATGCTTCGCGTATCGTCAACAACGACTTGTGTTGCGTTGAGTCTTTGGGGCCGATCCAGTATCGACTGTTATCGCCAAACGGTTCTTCAATGATGAAGGTTTCACCATCGATTAAGAACTCACAGAAATCATCGCTATCCCGAAAAAGACGTGATCGCCTGACAATTTCTACACCAGCAATAGATGCAGCGATGCGACACGCGCGATTGCGAGTCAACGTGGCGTTATCGACTTCGAACGCAATCAAGCCACCATCAGAATCATTGCAGTCATAGACTCGCACTTCAATCGTTCTCCTAGTGCATCACTCTACCGACCTTCTCCCCGGCTCCCGCACATGCAAAAACTTCGTCAACAAATCCCTCGGCGGAGCGACTGACATTGATTTGAGGATTTGGCCGACGTTGCCTCGGTGGTATGCGCCGTGGGTGATGATGTGTGCGAGCATTTCTTCGCGGGTCATGCGGCCTGCGTCGCCGTCGGTGAATTGGAAGCAGATGCTCTCTTGGAGTTGGCTGGGTGTGAGGGCGGCGCTGTATTGCTCATACCAAGCGTCTGTTTCTGCGGCGGCGAAGTGCAGCTCGCCAAGGGTGGGCGTGGCATCGGTGTTGGTGGCGGTGTAGCCGTGAGGTTCGCCTAGCAAGTGGGCGCGGAAGATGCGGTCGACGACGTAGATGTGGTTGAGGGTGCGGATGGCAGCGTGTAGCTGGCTCGCGTGCTCGGGCGCGGTGACGGTCGCGAGCTGGTTGAAGAGTTCGTTGTTGGCCCAGCTTTTCTGGGCGAAGAGGGTGGGAAGGATGCTCATGATGGTTGAGGCAGAGGGGCGTGAACTATGAATTTAATAGCACTCTTAGCAGATTCTATGCCGGCGAACTGCTGAAAACCATCACAAAATCTCTGAGAAAAGACAATTCAAAACACACGAATTCAGTGTTGCACGAATTTCGTGTTATTATTAACGCTATGAAAAATGTCACCATTACCATGGAAGATAAGGTTGCTGATTGGGCGCGTATTGAAGCGGCCAAGGGCAATATCAGCCTCTCGCGCATGCTCGGCGATATGCTGGCCGAGAAGATGCAGCAAAACGATGCTTATGCTCGCGCATATCAAGAGTGGAAGCAGATTCCGCGCGTGTGGAAATCTGATGGCAGCCCTTACCCTCAGCGAGATGAGCTTTATGAGCGCGGGCACACTGCCGGCGCTGAGTTGAAAAGCGTGGCTGGGGTAACGAATGCCTGATGCTTTAATCAAAGTCTTTGTTGATACGAATGTACTGATTTACGCGGAAGATAGCTCAGAGCCCATTAAGCAAGAGCGAGCGGCCGATTGGATGGATGCGCTTTGGCAGCGCAGGTGTGGCGCACTCAGCATACAAATTCTCAATGAGTTTTACGTGAATGCGACAGGAAAAATTCGCCCGCCTCTGCCGCAAGGCATAGCTCGCGCGATCGTTAGTAAGCTCGCCGGCTGGCAACCGTGGCTGATTGATGTGCCCACCATAGAATCAGCTTGGCTCGTGCAAACGCGCTTTGGTTTGTCATATTGGGATAGCTTGGTGATTGCTTCTGCGCAGCAATCAGGATGCCGATATGTACTGAGCGAGGATATGCAGCATTTGCAGCACTTTGGTAGCGTTCAGTTGATCAATCCGTTTTTGATCACGCCACAAGATATTTTGGAATCTAAAGTATGACTGCAAGCAGTTCCCCTCTGAAATTCATCCGCCAAGATGTGCAATCGATGCACGCTTATGCTGTGCAAGATAGCGCGGGCTTCATCAAGCTCGATGCGATGGAAAATCCGTTTGCGCTGCCTGCGGCGCTGCAAGCCAAGCTTGGAGAGCGGCTGGGCAGGGTGGCGATCAATCGTTATCCGGGCAAGCGGGTGGATGATCTGAAGGCGGCGCTGCGCGCTTATGCGCAAGTGCCTGCTGATTACGGCCTGATGCTGGGCAATGGCTCGGATGAGCTGATTTCTTTGCTGGCGATGGCTTGCGATGTGTCAAACGCCAAAATCCTCGCTCCGCTGCCCGGCTTCGTGATGTATGCGATGAGCGCGCAGCTGCAAGGTTTGCAGTTTATTGGCGTGGATTTAACGGCGGATTTTGCGCTGGATACGCCGGCCATGCTCGCTGCGATAAACCAAGAAAAGCCAGCGATCACTTACCTTGCATATCCCAACAATCCTACCGCCAACCTATGGGATGCCGCTGCCATCCGCCAAATCATCGCCGCCTGCGCAGCCTACGGCGGCATGGTCGTGATGGATGAGGCGTATCAGCCGTTTTCATCGCTGAGCTGGATGGATGAGATCAAAGCTGCGCCCGAGAAAAACGCCAACGTGCTCCTCATGCGCACACTCAGCAAATTCGGCCTCGCTGGCGTGCGCCTGGGCTATATGGCTGGCCCGCAAGCGCTGATCAACGAGATAGACAAGCTCCGCCCGCCTTACAACATCAGCGTGCTCAACGCCGAATGCGCCTTGTTTGCTTTGGAGAATTCAGAAGAGTTTAAGCAGCAAGCCGGCATGATTACTGCGCAACGCGCTATGCTTTTGGAAGCGCTGGCGAAGATACCGAAGCTCAAAGCCTATCCGTCTGACGCGAACATGATCACCGTGCGCACGCCAGATGCAGATGCAGCCTTCGCCCATCTCAAAGCGCAGGGCATCTTGGTGAAAAACATCTCCAAAATGCACCCGCTGCTGAAAAATTGCCTTCGTCTCACCGTCGGCACGCCCGATGAGAATGCCAAAATGCTCGCGGCTTTGAGTGGCATCTGAGCCCATAAGCTCTGCGACAATACACCCATGCAACGCAAATCCGAAGTCACCCGCAACACCAAAGAAACCCAGATCACCGTCGCTGTGAATCTGGATGGCACAGGCAAGGCTGAGCTGGCCACGGGCATTGGTTTTTTTGACCACATGCTGGATCAGATCGCACGCCATGGGCTGATGGATCTCTCTATCAAAGCGCAGGGCGATTTGCATATTGATGGGCATCACACGGTGGAAGATGTGGGCATCACGCTCGGCCAAGCGGTGGCGCAAGCCGTGGGCGATAAGGCGGGCATTTGGCGCTATGGGCATGCTTATGTGCCGCTGGATGAGGCGCTTTCTCGCGTCGTGGTCGATTTCTCTGGCCGCCCAGGGCTGCACATGGATGTGGATTTCAAAAGCGGCATGATCGGCGGCTTTGACACCCAGCTCACGTATGAATTCTTCCAAGGCTTTGTGAACCATGCGCAATGCACGCTGCACATTGACAATCTGAAGGGCGACAACGCCCATCACCAATGCGAGACGATCTTCAAAGCCTTTGCACGCGCTGTGCGCATGGCGCTCACGCTGGATCCGCGCAGCGCGGGTGTGATTCCCTCTACCAAGGGCAGTTTATAAGCAATATTGGCCTCTAGCCCAATGAATATGTGCGCGAGCAGCTATTAAATAAATAGCAAAAATGTCCTCTATTTCTTCCTCCACTGTTGCCGTCGTCGATTACGGTATGGGCAATCTGCGCTCGGTGGCCAACGCCGTGAAAGCTTCGGCGCAAGGCACGGCATTCCAAGTCATCATCACGCAGCGCCCAGAAGAGGTGCGTGCGGCTGAGCGCGTTGTGCTGCCTGGCCAAGGCGCGATGCGTGATTGCATGGCTTGTTTGAAAGATTCCGGTTTGCAAGAAGCTGTGCTCGAAGCCGCGGCGAGTAAGCCGATGTTTGGCGTCTGCGTTGGCATGCAAATGCTGCTCGATCATTCTGATGAGCAAGACACGCCAGGGCTTGGCCTCTTCAAGGGTGATGTGCACAAGTTTGAGCTAAAAGGACGCCTACAGCCCGATGGCAGCCGCTATAAAGTGCCGCAAATGGGCTGGAATCGCGTGTTTCAAACCCAGCCGCATCCCATCTACGCCGGCGTGCCCGATCAAAGCTGGTTCTATTTCGTGCACAGCTTTTATGCCAAACCGTCAATTGCTGCACACAGCGCAGGGGAAACCGAGTATGGCCAGCGCTTTACAGCCGCGCTCGCACGCGATAATATTTTCGCCACACAATTCCACCCCGAGAAAAGCGCCGCACAGGGCCTGCAACTCTATAAAAACTTTCTAACTTGGAAACCATGACTTTTCTTATGACGAAATGATTGCTTGCTGCGCTTTGCATGACGCGGCTTGCGCCGCAAGATTTGCAAACGCACTCGTCATTTCGTCATCAGCGTGCAAAGCACGCGATCATTCCGTCATCAAACATCATGATCCTCATCCCCGCCATTGACCTCAAAGACGGCCAAGCCGTGCGCCTCAAACAAGGCGATATGGAGCAATCCACCGTGTTCGGTGATCCCGTCGAGATGGCGCAGCGCTGGATCGATGCCGGCGCGCGCCGTTTGCATTTGGTCGATCTCAACGGTGCATTTGCTGGCAAACCGCAAAACCTCGCCGCTGTCAAAGGCATCCTCAAAGCCATTCAAGCCCATACCGATGCCGGCAACGACCCCATCCCCGTGCAGCTGGGCGGCGGCATCCGCGATCTCGACACGATTGAGCGTTATATCGATGCAGGATTGAGTTACGTCATCATCGGCACAGCCGCCATCAAAAGCCCCGGCTTTCTGCAAGACGCCTGCACAGCCTTCGGCGGCCACATCATCGTCGGCCTAGATGCGAAAGACGGCAAAGTCGCCACCGACGGCTGGAGCAAACTCACTGGCCACGACGTGGCCGATCTCGCCAAAAAGTACGAAGACTATGGCGTGGAAAGCATCATCTACACCGACATCGGGCGAGACGGCATGCTCAGCGGCATCAACATCGAAGCCACAGTCAAGCTTGCCAACGCCAGCACCATCCCCGTGATCGCATCAGGCGGCCTCTCCAACATGCAAGACATCGAAAAGCTCTGCGCGGTCGAGCACGAAGGCATCGAAGGCGTGATCTGCGGTAGAGCGATTTATTCGGGTGATTTGGATTTTGCGGCGGCGCAGGTTAAGGCGGATGAGTTGAACGGCTAGAGTCGCCGCACATGTCTGGCCTTTGGCGTAACTTTCTCACCCTGTGCTGGGCGGTTTGGCGACGGGACAGACAAATATTGACCAAGGGGTGCGACTGCTGGTTTTGGGTGTCACCATTGGATGTTGGCATCCGCACCCTCAAAAGTGATCGTTACTTTCAAATGGCCGAAGCCGCACAACTGGACTTTGGCGTCCGCAGCGGTTTACTGCAGTCGCTGCGCCACAACAGTTGCGTGATGGTGAACGCTGAGCAGCACATTCAATTTTCTCAACCCATCCATGTGCTCAATCGTGTTCGCGTCTTAACCCGCATCAGCGCAAAAGATGACAGATTTATCCACTTTGAGCATGTGTTTTATCGGGGTGAGCAGCTATGCGCCACAGTGCATGTTAAGGCTAAGTTTAAGCGGGGGCGCTTGACTATTGCACCCGCGCAGCTGACGCCGTAAATACGATGAGCTAATGAAGAGCGAAATTAGTTGAGGCTGAGTTGTGGCAGGTATTCAGTGATGAGCTGAGCCACAATCTCCGACTGCAACCCATCCTTCGATTTCTTCAGCGGATCGCGGCTCGCACTCTTTGAGAGCTTCTTCTTAAGTCGCACAAAATCCAGCGGATGCGGCACATGCATTCTGGCCATGCTGCCGTCTGTGCCGATGACGAGTGCGTCAAAGCGGCGGCCTGCGATGAGCGCTTCGCCGCTGCCCACTTGCACGGGCCAGATTTCATCCTCATGCTCGCTAAGTGCCATCGGATGCGGATCACCATCTTTGGCCATGCGTCGGATCACATCCACTTCATAGCCTTTTTGATTGACCACGGTGTAGCGCTGGCCAGTGCGCACGCGGTAGCTTTTATCTGCTTTGCGCAGCACGGCCAGAAACGAACTGTCCAAGCGCTGAAGCTGTGTGGCAAATTGCAGCCGCTGGCGCGTATCAAACAGCAAATCCATGTCGCGCGTGGCAGTGGCATCGGCTTGCACGCGCACGCCTGCCGCGCTCTCGTAGGCATACACAGCATTTGTGCCCACCGTGAGGAAATGCTTGGACAGCCCGGCTAGCGCCAGCGCTTGCAACACGGCGATCACGTCTTTCGGTGTGCGGCCGACGCGTAACGCGCGATTCAAGCGTTGGTCTTGCTGCACCGCTGCTTTCAGAGACTTGACGCGCTCTTGCAGCTCGGCTTTGCGTTCAGTGAAACGCTCGTAAACGGTTTGTAGCTCGGCGGTTTTCGCGCCCAGTGATTTTTGCAAACCTGTCACACTGCTGCGAATCAAATACTCCGTGCCATTTTGCGTGCGCCAAAACATCGCGCCGCGCACTGTTGATGCCTCATGCAAAGCCTCTTCCAAAGCGCGGAAGGCCGATTCGGCATCGATGTATTGCCGTTTTTGCGCGTCAGTGAGCTCGGTGAACACGAATTTTCAACATAAATTCAAGAAAATCGATTCTATGTTGAAAAATGAATCAAATCAATGATTTAAAGGTTATTTAACGCTGCTGAACCGGCCTCTTCGGTCTAGGCGCAGGTGTCACATCCAGCTCCATCGCTTTATCCGCTCTGCGCACACTGAATTTCGCGCTGCTGCCGGGTTTGAGGGCAGCTACATTGGCAAGCAGGCTGGGCACGTTGGCTACGGCGATGCCTGCTACTTGCGTGATCACATCGCCTGGCTGAATGCCTGCTTTGGCGGCTGGGCCGTTTTGCAAGACGCCAGTGATGATCACGCCTTGCAAGTTGCCGCCAGCCGTTTTGAGATTGAACGTCTCAGCCAATTCTTGTGTGAGCTCTTGTGGCTCCACGCCGATCCAGCCGCGTGTGACTTGGCCGTCTTTCACGAGGCCATCCATCACCATGCGGGCTGTTGACACGGGGATGGCAAAGCCGATGCCCATGCTGCCGCCGGAGCGGCTGTAGATGGCGGTGTTGATGCCGAGCAAATTGCCATTCACATCGACCAATGCGCCGCCCGAGTTGCCGGGGTTAATCGCCGCATCGGTCTGGATGAAATTCTCGAAGGTGTTGATGCCGAGTTGGTTGCGCCCGAGCGCGCTCACGATGCCGGCTGAGACGGTTTGGCCGAGGCCAAAGGGGTTGCCAATCGCGAGCACCTGATCGCCTACTTGCATGCTCTCTGCATTGCCGAGAACGATCACAGGGAGTTTGTCGAGATCAATTTTGAGCAGCGCCAAATCCGTTTCGGGATCGGTGCCGATGATTTTGGCTTTGGCTTTGCGACCATCGTTGAGCGTGACTTCGATTTCGTCCGCGCCTTCAACCACGTGATTATTGGTGAGTACATAGCCCGTGGGGCTGACGATCACGCCGGAGCCCAAGCCGCTTTGCTGCTGCTGGGGTTGATCGCCGAAGAAGAATTTAAACCAAGGATCGTTCGCGCGCGGATTGGCTTTGGCTGCTGTAGCTGTAGCAATGCTCACCACGGCTGCGGATGCTTTTTGAGCTGCAGCTCGGTAGCTGCCTGCGGGAGTTGCTCCTGAATTAGTAGCAGGCGCTTCAATCACGGGCACCACGCCACTGGTAGGCGCACTGCCAAAACCCATACGCGGCGCGCGCCGAAGCCAATCGGGCTTGAGCGTGGCCACCACGAAATACGCCGCCAGTAAGACTGTCACTGCTTGAGAAAAGAGAAGCCAAAATTTACGCATAGCCTGATTATCGCTATTGCTTGTTAACTTGTGTTGCGTAAGCGTTCATCCAATGCCGCGCTGACTGAAAGCATGGCCTCATGCACTTGCCGTAGCTGCTCGGGGGAAATGGCTGCTGCCATGACTTTCACCGTTTCCGCTTGAATGCGTTTGCCGCGCTCCGCCATGGCCTGGCCATCCGGCTCGAGAAACAGGCTTTTGGCACGCGCATCTAGCGGATGATTTTCGCGGCGCAGCCAGCCGCGCTCTTGCATGCTGGTGAGTAGGGCAGAGATATGACTTTTGGCCGTGAAGCAGCGCTCGGCCAGAGCTTGCTGGGAGAGGCCGGGCTCGCGCAGCAAATTGGCCAAAATTTCATACTCGGGGTTGCGCAGACCAATGGTGGCCAAGCCGCGAGCCAGCAACGCATCGCATTGGTTATACGCCTTCACAACCGACAGCCAAGAGCGCACAACCTCAAAGCTGGGCTCGCTGCTGGCGTTCTTTGTGCGGGTTTTGGAAATGCTCATCGTGAATTCTGTTGAGTGTAACGTGCGCCCTGCAAATCGTTCGCAAAAGAACTATAATGTTCGTTATCGAACTAAATGGAGTGCCGCCGTGAACCTGTATTTGAGACTGATCTGGGCCATATTTCGCGCTTGGCGCATGCCGCGCATCGTGCCCGGCGACACGATCACGCGAACGCTGCGCGTTTGGCCGAACGATATTGACATCAACGGCCATATGAACAATGGCCGTTACCTTACTTTGATTGATTTGATGATCATCGAGTACTTCGTGCGCTCGGGCTTTGCGCAGGCCATGCTGTCGTCGGGTTGGAGGCCGATGTCTGGCGGCTCATTCGTCACTTACCGCAAAGGGCTCAAACCTTTTGAGCGCTATCAATTGAGCTTTCAACTGGATTGCGCCGATGAGTTTTGGAATTACATGCGCTTTGAGTTTCGCCGCATGGATGGCACGCTCTGCGCAGCGGGTTATATGAAAGGTGCTGCGGTTGGCAAGCAAGGCTTGGTGCCCAATGAGATCGCTTACGCCAAAGGCGGGCAAACCTTTACACCCTCACCACTCCTGCCGCAGGTGGCGCATTGGATCAAGGCTGAGAGCTCGCTGATGGAGAGCTTGAAAGTTTAGCGCTGCGGCATATCTTTTACGCCGAAGCCTAGACTCACGGTTGCATCTGCTGGAATGCCCGGCATCGTGGCAGCCCAGCGCTCCCACTCGGCGCGCATCTGCGCGAGCCGCTGGGGCTCGCGGCTCGCGTGGTTGGCGCGTTCGCGTTCGTCTGCGGGGATGTTGAACAAGTATTCGTGTTCATCCACTTTGAGATATTTCCAATCGCCGCTGCGATGAGCACGTTGGTTGCGATGGTTCATGCGCCAATACAGGGGGCGATCAAAAGCTGCGCCGCCTTGCAGCACGGGCAGGAGTGACACGCCATCGAGCGGCTGCTTAGGGCTTGCGCCGCCCATTGCGAGCATCGTGGCGCTCCAATCCATCGTGAGGCACTGCTGCTCACTCACGCCGCTAGCTTGGATCACCGCAGGCCAATGCGCGATGTAGGGCACGCGGATGCCGCCTTCTGTCAAATCCATCTTGCCGCCCACCAGCGGCCAATTGTCTGAGAAGCGCTCGCCGCCGTTGTCGCTAGTGAACACGATGAGCGTATTGTCGAGTTGGCCGTTTGCTCGCAGCGCATCGACGAGTTGGCCAATGCCTTCGTCCATGTGATGGATCATGCGGCGATAGCTATGAATATTGCCGCCGTGCAGGTGAAACAAGTTCTTCGCCACTTCTGGCGCAACATGCGCATCATCGCGCGTCTCCCATGGCCAATGGGGTGCGGTGTAGTGCAGGCTGAGGAAAAAGGGCTTGTCACCTTGGCTCATGCGCTGCACGTAATCGACGGCTTTGCTGGAGAGCAGGTCGGTCAAGTAGCCGTCTTCCTTTTTCTCGTACTCGCCAAAATACAAATCGTGCTCGCCAGTAGATGAGCAATGGGTGAAGTAATCCACGCCACCGCTCATCGGGCCAAAGAACTCTTCGTAGCCAGATTTCAAAGGGCCGAAATGCGGCGGATAGCCTAAATGCCATTTGCCGATCAGCGCAGTGCGGTAGCCAGCTTCGCGCAACATGCCGGATAGGGTGGGTTGGTCTGGCGGCAAGCCGAGCGTGGTGCTGCCTTTGCTGGAAGATTTGATCGGCTCATCGAGCGCGCCGCGCAAGCGGTATTGCCAGCGTGCCGTGATCATGGCAAAGCGGGTGGGCGAGCAAACGGGAGAGTTGCTGTAGCCCTGCGTGAACTTCATGCCGCTGGCGGCGAGCTTGTCCAGATTCGGTGACACAGACTCGCGCCCTGTGCCATCAAAGCCGCGCCCGCCATAGCAGCCTAGATCGGCATAGCCGAGATCGTCGGCCACGATGAAGATGATATTGGGGCGTTGCATGCAGTGATTGTGACTCAGGCGTGGGAGCGCTTAAGATGGTGGAACTACTTGGATCTTGTTCTAGCCATGACTTCCCGCGACCAACTCTCTGCCGCCTTTAATCAGCTTCTCCAGCCCGAGCGCTTCAAAGACTATGGGCCCAATGGCTTGCAGGTGGAGGGTAAAGCCGAGATTCGCAAAATCATCTCAGGTGTGACGGCTTCTGTGGCTTTGATTGACGCGGCGATTGAGCGCGGCGCAGATGCGATTTTTGTGCACCACGGCCTCTTTTGGCGTGGGCAAGATGGCCGCGTAACGGGTTGGATGAAGCAGCGGCTGCAAAAGCTGTTGGCGCACGACATCAATCTCTATGCCTATCACTTGCCACTTGACGCGCACCCAACGCTGGGCAACAACGCGCAACTGGGCAAGCTGCTGGGCTTCACACCATTGGAAAATGGAGAGTTTGGTCGCTTCGGTGAGCAAGATCTCGGATGGCTAGGTACCGCTCCCTTGGCGGACTTCCCAAGCTTATTAAATCATCTGAATCTAAAGCTAAATCGGCAAGTAGCCGGCATAAACACTGCGCGAGGTGATATAAAAAATGTAGCGTGGTGCACAGGCGGTGCGCAAGGCTATTTTGAAGCGGCGATTGCTGCGGGCGCAGATGTGTACATCACGGGCGAGATTTCTGAGCCGCAGGCGCACTACGCGCGCGAGATGGGCGTGAGCTACATCGCTTGCGGCCATCATGCGAGCGAGCGCTATGGCGCGCCAGCGGTGGCCGGCACGATAGCCCAGCAGTTGGGGCTTGAGCATGAGTTTGTGGATATTGATAATCCTGCCTGATGATCAAGCAACTGATGCCATTTCTCCGCCGCCATCAGCGCCTCTTGGGTGTGCTGCTTTTTCTTGCCGTGCTGGCGCTGGTGTTTAGCCTCTCCGGGCTGCGCGGGCATCTGAATCTGGCCTATGTTCGTGAGCAGTTGGAAGGGCATCCTGTGCAAGGATTTTTCATCTTTTTGCTGCTGTTTGTATTGGGCAATCTGGTGCAAATTCCCGGTTGGCTGTTTCTAGCAGCGGCTGTGTTGGCCTTGGGGCAAGGCATGGGCTGCGTTGTCACGTATGTGGCGGCCTGCGTATCTTGCGTGCTGACTTTTCTACTGGTGCGCTGGCTCGGCGGTGACGCCTTGCGCGCTCTGCCGGGGCGCTGGTTGCTTAAGACGCTGGAGCAGTTGGACGCGCATCCCTTGCGCAGCACATTCATTGCGCGCGTTCTCTTCCAAACGCTTCCTGCGCTGAACTACGCTTTGGCCATGTCTGGCATGCGTTTCAGAGCCTATTGTTTAGGCACGATGCTGGGCTTGATCTTGCCGCTGATGGCGTACTGCTATTTCTTCGAGCATCTAGCCAGGCTCATGCACTTGCGCTGAGCCAAGCTGCCGCGCCACGCCCAGCCACTCGGCAGCTCCACGACCGGCCTGACGGCCGGAAGCCCAGCAAGCAGTGAGCAGATATCCGCCTGTGGGCGCTTCCCAATCGAGCATTTCGCCGGCGCAGAATGTGCCGGGCTTTTTGCTGAGCATGAGTTGATCATTCATCGCTTCCAGCGCCACGCCGCCTGCGCTGCTGATGGCTTCATCAATGGGGCGTGGTGCTTTGAAGGTGAGTGGTAGGGCTTTGATGGTTTGCGCCAGCAGGGGCATGTCGTGCATTTGCTCTTTGCTGAGGACTTCGTAAAGCAAAGCCGATTTGAGGCCGTGGAGATTCAAGCGGCTCTTCAAGTGCGCAGAAAGCGATTTGCTGCCGCGCGGATGGCTCACTTCTGTTTGCACTTTTTCTGCGCTGAATGCAGGCAGTAGATCGAGATGAATTGTGGCTTGGCCTTTGCCTGCGATCTCGTCGCGGATCAGGCTGGAAGCGGCGTACACCAAACTGCCTTCGACGCCTGTTTCGGTGATGACGAATTCGCCTTGTTTGCGCAATGCGTTGCCTCGTGAATCTTTGAAGCTCAGTGCGACGGGCTTCACCGGTTGTCCCGCAAACTGCGCACGCAGATGCTCGCTCCAGGGCTTCTCCAAATCAAAGCCACAATTCGATGGCTGCAAATCATTCACTTGCACGCCAGCATCGCGAAGCCAAGGCAGCCAAGCGCCGTCTGAGCCCAGCTTCTTCCAGCTTGCGCCGCCGAGCGCTAAAACTGTCGCATCAGATCGCGCAGCTAACTCGCCTGCAGGTGCAGAGAAACGCAGAGAACCATCCTCCGCCCAGCCCAGCCATCGATGCCTTGCATGAAAACGCACACCTTGGCCGCGCAAGCGATGCAGCCATGCGCGCAGCAGCGGTGCGGCCTTCATCTCTGCTGGGAACACGCGCTGCGATGTACCAACAAAAGTTTCAATTCCCAGGCCCTGCACCCAATCGCGCAAAGCGCTGGGGCTTAATACCTCTAGCCAATGGGTTACTTGTGGCGAGCGAGAACCATAGCGAGAAGTGAACTGATCAAGCGGCTCAGCATGCGTGATGTTGAGCCCACCAATGCCCGCGAGCAAGAATTTGCGTCCCACCGAAGGCATCGCGTCGTACACATCCACCTGCACGCCCGCGAGCGCCAGCTCCTCCGCAGCCATCAAGCCCGCGGGCCCGCCGCCGATCACCGCTGCTGTTTTCATACGGCTTCTTTTTCGAGGAGCGGTGTGAAAAAGCGCGAGCGCATCTCGTTCAACCCGAGTTGATCAAGCATGGCAGATAAGCGCTGGCCACTCGCCTTTGAATGTGGCTTGCCTTTTGAGGCAACGATGAGCTCATTCTTCATCGAATGCTCCCAGCCCACCAGCTCGGTGACCGTCACCTCATAGCCATGCGCCTCCAGTTGCAAGCAGCGCAGCACATTGGTCAGCTGCGAGCCAAACTCGCGCGTATGTAGCGGCCTGCGCCAGAGCTCCACGAGAGGATTGTTTTGCAAAGCACTTGATTTACCAGCCTTCAGCGCGCCTGCCACCTCCGCTTGGCAGCAAGGCACGAGCACCAGATGCTGCGCGTGATGCGAGAGTGCAAAGGCCATCGCATCATCGGTGGCTGTATCACAGGCATGCAGCGCTGTCACGATGTCAATGCTGGCTGGCAGCGCCGCGTTCGAGGCCGCCACCGAGAGATTCAAAAACTCCATGCCTTTGAAGCCAAACTGCGCCGCCAACTCCCGCGAGCGCAGCACCAGCTCATCGCGCACCTCCACGCCAATCACTTTGCCCGCGCTTTGATCTTGGGTCGATTTAAAAAACAAGTCATACAACATAAACCCCAAATACGACTTGCCCGCCCCATGATCCACCAGCGTCACCGAGCCCTTAGCATCACGCACTTTCGCCAGCAGCGGCTCAATGAATTGCAGCAAATGATTGACTTGCTTGAGCTTGCGCCGAGAATCCTGATTGATCGCCCCTTCGCGCGTGAGAATGTGCAGAGCCTTCAGCAACTCCAAACTCTGCCCTTCGCGCAAGCCCAGTTGCTCTGCAGCAGATAATGCTCCTTTTTTAGGAGCGCCTTGCGCAGGTTTCTTGCCGGCGACATCGTGTTTTTTCATGAAAAGTATTGTCCCAGATTAAGAAGCCTCTCTGCTCAGCGATGCGGCTTGAGTTTGTTACTGTCAGCTCACCATGCTTCTGCCGCTGCTCTCAGAAGCCGATATCTGCGAAAAGATGATTTCCCCCGCGTTGGCTCGGGCGGGCTAGAAGATGGCCAAGCAATTACCTCCCCTCGCCGAACAACGCCGCATCGTCTCCCGCGTCACCGAGCTGCGCCAGCTCTGCGCCGCATTGAGCTCTCGCCTGGCCAAATCCTCCCAAATCCAAGCGCAGCTCGCGCAGGTTCTGGTTTCGCAAGTTGCTTGAAGGCTCACAATACAGGCATGGTCACCCAAACACCCCAACGCCTAGCACCCGCGCCTGAGCAGATTAGGCTGTTTCATATCACGGCCATTGAGAATCTGCCCTCAATCATGCGGCGCGGTGCGCTATTGGCCAAAAATGTGGCGCAGCGTGAAGGCGCTGCATATGCCAACATAGCGCATGCGGGCGCGCAGGGATCTCGCTCTCGCAAGCTGATGCCTAATCCGCCGGGCGGTCAGCTCCACGACTATGTGCCGTTTTATTTTGCGCCACGCTCGCCGATGCTGATGGCAATTCATGGCGGCAAAGTCGCTGGCTGCGCCTTTAAGCAAGATGAGATTGTCCACTTTGAGACGACTGTGGCAAATGTGCTGACTTCAGGCCAAGCGCATGTGATTTTTGATCGCAATGCCACGCTGGACTACAGCAAGGCTTACACCGATGTGCGACATTTGAGTGCTGTGGCATGGGATCTGCTGCATGAGACACCCCAGCTCGATGGATTTTGTAAGTATTTTCAGAACCGGCGCGATGACCTTCGCTATGTAGATCGGATGGAGCGGCGGCAAGCAGAGTTTTTGACCCATACGGCGGTCCCGCTCCATTGTTTTACTCGCATTGGGGTATGCACGGAGGCTGCCGCTCATCGGGTGCGTGACATCTTGGTGGCTGCGGGTGTACGATTGCACGTCGAAGTTTGTCCGCAATGGTATTTTTTAGGCCAATAGCTGTCAGCAACTTTTTTGCGCTTCATTTGATTTCATGACTACTATCATCACTCAAGGCGATCTGCTCAAGCAGGACGATGTTGACGCTATTGTCAACACGGTGAACTGCGTCGGCGTGATGGGCAAGGGTATTGCGCTGCAGTTTAAAAACAAGTGGCCGGAGAACTTCATCGCTTACAAAGCAGCTTGTGATGCAAAGCAAGTACGGCCGGGGAAAATGATGGTGTTTGATGCAGGGGCTTATGCACAGCCGCACTACATCATCAACTTCCCCACGAAAGATCATTGGCGAGGCAATTCGCGCTTGGACTACATCCGCGATGGCTTGATAGATCTGGTGGCCGTGATTCCAAAATTGGGGATCAAGTCTTTGGCGATGCCGCCCTTGGGCTGTGGCAATGGTGGCTTAGATTGGGTGGATGTGCGTCCGATGATTGAGCAAGCCTTCGCCGCGCTGCCCGATGTAGAGCTCCGTTTATTTGAGCCAGGGGATGCGCCCGCTGCGAAGGCGATGGAAGTGCGCACCGAACGCCCTCGCATGACAGCCGGGCGCGCAGCCATGCTCAAGGCGATTGAGTTGTACCGTGAGCTGGACTACGGTTTAAGCAAAATCGAAGTGCAAAAGCTGGGCTACTTTTTACAAGCAGCTGGCCAGCCTTTGCAACTGACATTTGAAAAGCACCATTACGGCCCTTACAGCGAGCAGCTCCGTCATGCGCTCAACCGCATGGAAGGCCATTTCATCGTGGGCTTAGGTGATGGCAATGTTGAGCCAGAAATAGAGCCTGTTGCTGAGGCTTTGGCAGAAGCGCAAGATTACATTGCACAGTCTGGTGATGAAGTGCTTCAAGGCCGCTTAGCTCGGGTGCAACGTTTGATTGATGGGTTTCAGTCACCTTATGGCATGGAGCTTTTAGCAACAGTGCATTGGGTGCAGCAAGAAGGCGCGAGATCGTCCGATGAGGCATTGGCACGAATCAGTGCGTGGAGTGAGCGGAAACGCGCACTCATGCAGCCGGAGCATGTTCAGGCTGCGTGGAATCGCTTGGCAGCGGAGCAATGGCTGCACTAACGCTGAGCGTGTCTCCTTAAGCGAGTTGCACGACTTTCTGTTCAATCGCCCCAAACACGCTCTGCCCATCCTTGCCCTTCATCTCAATGCGGATCGTGTCGCCAAATTTCATGTAAGCCGTGGATGGCTTGCCGTCGAGAATGGTTTCAATCGCACGTTTCTCAGCGATGCAGCTATAGCCTTTAACCCATTCCTTTTTGCCGTCTTTCTCGATCGCGCGGTTGCTCACGGTGCCTGAACCGACGATGCTGCCAGCGCGCACGTTGCGCGTCTTGCAGATGTGGGCAATCAGTTGGCCGAAATGGAAGGTCATCTCTTGGCCGGCATCGCACATGCCTACCGTGCGGCCATTCCATTGGCTTTGAATGGTGAGGCTGAGTTTGCCGCCGTTCCATGCATCGCCCACTTCATCGGGTGTGACCGCGACCGGGCTGAATGCGGTGGCGGGCTTGCTTTGGAAGAAGCCGAAGCTTTTGGCGAGTTCGTCGGGGATGAGGTTGCGCAGACTCCAATCGTTGGCGATCATGAGCAGGCGCACGCCTTCGAGCGCTTGCTCAGGTGTGCTGCCCATTTTCACGTCGCCGGTGATCACGGCCACTTCGGCTTCAAAATCAATCCCGAAATCTTCGCTCGGCACAGTCGATACATCGTAGGGCCCGAGGAAATCATCGCTGCCACCTTGATACATCAGTGGCTCGGTGTAATAGTTGGCCGGCACTTCACTGCCGCGTGCCAAACGCACAAGCTCCACATGGTTGATATAGGCGCTGCCGTCTGCCCATTGGTAAGCGCGGGGCAGGGGCGCCATGCATTGCTTGGGATCGAAGGGGAAGGCGTGGCGGGCTTTGCCATTGTTCAGCGTGTCGTACAAATCCTGCAATTGCGGGCTGATGAAATTCCAATCGTCCAAGACCTGTTGCATCTTGGCGGCGATGCCGGTTGCATAATGTGCGGTAGACAGATCACGCGAGACGACGACCAATGCGCCATCGCGGCTGCCGTCTTTGAGGGTGGCGAGTTTCATGGGAATCTTTCTTGCGAATCAGTGGAGCGAATAAGTGAATGCGAAATTACGATAAGGTAAACGCGTTTACTATATCGTAATTCTAGCCTGTCTTGCTTCTCATCATGCCTACCAAAAAAGCACTTGTCGCTGTCCCGAAATCCCAAGCCGGCATTCAATCGGTCGAGGTGGGCTTTGCCTTGCTGGATGCGCTCACGCAGGCTCCCGGCGCGATGATGCTGCGCGATTTGGCGCAAGCCGCTGGCATGAGCCCGGCCAAGGCGCATCGCTATTTGGTGAGTTACCAGAGGCTCGGGCTGGTGCAGCAAGATGGCAGCAGCACGCGCTATGACTTGGGCCCTGCTGCTTTGAAGCTTGGCCTAGCCACGCTTTCGCGGCTCGATGCCGTGGCGCTGGCGCGCTCGCGTATGGATGCTTTGATGGATCAAATTGGCCATACCGTGGCGATTGCGGTGTGGGGCAACCACGGCCCGGTGATCGTGCATTGGCAAGAGCCTGCCCGAGCCGTCACAGTGAATCTGCGCTTGGGAGATGTGATGCCGCTGCTCGGCTCGGCCACGGGGCGCTGCTTTGCCGCGTTTGCGCCGAGTGCGCTGGTGCAGCCCTTGCTCAAAGCGGAGATGGCGCAACTGGGCAAAGCCGTTCGCACGGGCATGCCGCGCAATCCCAGCGAAGCGCAGATCATTTTGGAAGAGACGCGCAAGCAAGGCCTCGGCCGCGTGGTTGATACCTTGCTGCCCGGCATCAGCGGCTTGGCCGCACCCGTGTGGGATGCGGGGGAGCGGATTTGCTTGAGTCTCGTTTCGCTCGGGTCAAGCGCGAGCTTTGATGCCGAATACAAAGGCCGTGTAGCCAAAGCTTTACGCCAATTCAGCGCGCAACTCAGTAGTGAACTGGGTAGTAAACAGTGAATACGATGGCCATGCCAACGGATGCTTCGGCTTGGCCTTGGCGTGGCTTGGCATGTGCGCTGTTGGCGGCTCTTTTGGCGCATGCGATGGCTTTGATGTTGGCAAAGAATCATTTTGTCTTTAGCTTTCATGGCCCAGCAAGTACGATGCCACTGCGCATCCGGATGATAGAGCCTGTTCCCGCGCCGCTTCAGCTGCCAGCTGCAGAGCCAGCGAAACTGCCCCTTCTACCCCAGCAAAAAGCACCTCGGGCCCAGAATGCTCAATCTGTTTCAACGCCTGAGCAATCACTGAGCGACGACGCCCCTGCACTGGTCGAAAAATCTCAGAGTATTGAACCGAATCAAGCATCTTCTGGCGTAGAGCGTGCGCAATTAGCTACTAAAACTATAGCGGTTAGTGAGTTGAGTATTGAAGCCAATGGAACGCAGAGCGCATCAACTTCTGGGGGATCTACCGAGCCGAAAATGATCTATCCGGCCAATGCCAGACTGCAATTTGACGGCACTTTTATGAACAAAGGCAGCGCCAACGCTGGTAGTGCAGTCCTGATCTGGAGGAGTGACGGTAGTCGCTATGAGCTGAGTTTGGAAGCCGCCACATTGGTGTTGTTAAGTCGCAGGGAAAAGAGCGAAGGCACGATTTCTGCGCAAGGCATCACTCCTGAACGCTACAGCAGCGCTCGCACTGGACGCAGTGAACAAGCGACGCATTTTCGCTATGACATCCAGCGAATTCAATTCAGTAACAACAAACCAGACGATGTGTTGTATGTGGGTACGCAGGATAGATTAAGTGCATTGATTCAGCTGGCTGGCATTATTCGTGGCAATTTGGTCAGCTTACCTAAGTTGGGCAGCATCAAGATGCCAGTCGCGGGGCTTGAAAGTGCTGATTTCTGGGAGTTCCAACTGCATGGTACTGAATCAATCAACGTGCCCGCAGCCAACATGCAAGCTTTGAAGTTGAGCCGAGCACCACGCAATGAATTTGATCAACGTTTGGAACTCTGGCTCTCGCCCCAACTGGGCTATCTGCCGATTCGTATTCGCCAAAGCTCAGCGACTGCGCCGGATCAAGATTTCACCGATTTGGTGCTGCGCAAGTTGCCCTGAGCGTTACAAATGAAGCTTAAATTTAGGGGCTTATACCCATGTCCTTGAAATACTTGGATGCGTTCATAGATATGCTGCTACAGTAAACGCAGCAAACTTATAGCCCAGAAAGCAACACCTCCATGCAAATGCTCTACGACTCCGATTCCTTCGTGGTGGTGCACCTTCAGGCCGAGCCGCAGCTTCACTCAGAAGCGCAGGATGCTGTGCAGGTAGCTATGCAAGGTATTTCTTTGGATGGCATGGAGCAAACTTCCAATCACGAGCACGCCTTGCCGCAATACCGTCTGGCTCGCCATGGCTTTGAGATTGTGGACAAACGCTCGGGCAAGGAGGTGTATCTGGACGGCTCATGGGCTGAGCTTTTTCAGCAACAGATCAGCGCTTGGCAAGTGAAAACGCCCACGCAAGATGAAGTAGAAGAGACTCTGGAGCGCTATGCCCAGCTGGCGCAAAACCCCGTCGTTCTACATTAAGCAATCAGCAGCATCCCCGCTGCCACAAAGGCAGCGATAAACACCGTCTCAGCAACCAGCATCAAAACGGGCTGCCAGCCCAGCTTGAGCAATTCTTCAAAGCTGGTTTTAACTCCCGCAGCTGCAATCGCCGCCACCAAACACCAGCGCGAAGCATTGCTTGCCGCGTCCACAAGGGGCTTAGGAAACACTTGGCTGCTGGCCAGCAGCATCAATACGATAAAGGCCAGCAGGAAGCCAGGAATCAGCGGTACCGATGCCGGCGCTTTGCTGGTGCTTTCACCATCTGCCGCCACTGCTGCCGCAGCGTCGGCCATCTGCCGGCGATACACAAGTGCAATCACCACCACCACCGGCGTCAGAAGCATCACGCGAAACAGTTTCACCACGGTAGCCGTGTCCCCCGCTTGTGTGCCCAGCATCATGCCTGCCGCCACAACCTGCGCTACATCATGGATCGTGCCGCCTAAAAACAGCCCCGCGTGCTGCGGCGTGGCAGCGAGCCACTTGAGTACAAACGGATAAAGAATCATCGCCAGTGTAGAGAGCACCGTCACGCCCACCACGGTGAGTAAGGTAAAGCGTTCGTTGCGCGGGTTTTGCGGCAGCACGCTGGCCACAGCCAAAGCCGCCGATGCGCCACAGATGGCCACGGCGCCACCCGATAGAAAACCTTCATCGCGCGGACGATCCAGCCATTTGGCCAAGAGCACACCAAAGGCGACCGTGAGCGCCACCGCGCAAATGATGAGAATGGCCGAGCTCACACCCAGCTGCGCTACTTGCGAGAGCGTGATACGTGCGCCCAGCAGCGCCACACCTAAGCGCAGTACGGTGCGGCCACAAAAATCTACGCCTGGTTTGACCTGGGGGTTTTTCACCATGAAGTGAAAGCTCAGGCCAATCAGCAAGGCATAGAGCAGCTGCGGCCCGCCATAGTGTTCGGCTAAAAAAGTTGAAGCCAGCGCGATCATCACGCAAAGCAGCAGGCCGGGATAATGTGCGCGCATCCAATGGCGCATTTTTAGAGGATCAAGCCAAGACAGCATGGCCTGCACTGTACCGCAGACCCGCCTGGCTCAGCTACATCATTCAGATGTTAAGCGGTGGCTTCTGCCATCTCGTTGTATTCATTCCAATCGTGCTGCACTTGATCAGTGATGTCTTCGGCTTGGGCATTTTGCACACCAAACATCAAAGACAGCATTTGCGAATCTGTCACCATGCTATCGCGAATGCTGCCTGGGTTTAAGCTTTCAAGCCACATCAAACCAGCACCCAAAGTGCTGAAGCACTGCATTTCAAAGTCTGTGGCTTCAACTTCAATCGAGCGGGGATTCACAGCATGCACGGTGAGCCATTGCGCTACGGTAGCACGCAGGTTTCCCAATGCTTTGATGTAGGCATCAAACTGCGAGCTCAAGGCTAAGCCCATTGCCAAATCCATGGAATAGGTGCGCTGTTGGCGCAAGTGTTTTAAAAGACCTGCCAGTTGGCCGCCCAACAATGCATGCGGTGCGCCGCGCTGGCGCAAACCTGTGAGTAAGGCCTCGGCTGATTCACTGATCTCGCGAATACCTTGCCTGAATTTCTCTGCTCTGCCTGGCTCAAATACAGGCTGTGCTGCTTCTGTTGTGTTGCTGTTCATGCCGATGATCCCTCTTTACCTTGCCCAAAGTTGAAATATGTGCTTGTTACTACTTGTTAGCAGTACTGTAAACACAAGAGGGAAATCACGCAATCCAACGAAAGTCTTACTTTTGTGTAACAAATTACTCTTTTTGGGTAATTCTCTGCACATGAGCCGCTAAGGAACGGCTGGCAACAGGCCAAAGCTTGGAATCCACATCGTCATAGGCCAAGGGCAGTAGATCCTCGACGCTAGCGCCAGGACGCTGCTTCATCGCTGCCACAATTTTGGCCTCTCGATGCAGGCGATGATTCTTCAGTGCAGTGATTGCTCGGTAAGCGCCGCCGCGTGCATCATGCAAATCGCTCTCACGCACAGAGCTGCCTGGCTCATCGCTCTGGGTGGAGGACGAAAGAGCCGCATCACACATGCTCAGCACATAGCCGTGGGCAGGCAAAACAAAGCGCAAATCATGCAACTGGCAAAGCGCCTGCAGCGTCTCTAAAGAATCCAAATAAGCCGTCATGTCACCATCGGGTGGATCGATCACCGTGGTGCTGCCGTTCAAGACGTGGTCGCCAGAAAAGAGCAAGCCATCTTCAGGAGAAATCAAGCAAAGATGATTGGCCGCGTGGCCCGGCGTGTAGATCACTTGCAAGCTGATTTCATAAGGTGTTTCATCGTATGGTCGGCGGAAATAGGGCGCAAGCTGCTCCGTATTTCGTAGCACCACATCTGGCTCAAACCAAGCATCGTCGCGCGCTGTCACGCTGCTGGGCAAACCGAGAATGGGACAAATATGCTTGGCAAATTCAGAAGTGAGCGCCATCGGAACTGTATTGCTTGCCTCTACCACGCGCGCTTGCAAAGGCTTGGCCGCTGGCGAGTGATCCGCATGAGAATGGGTGCACAAAATAGCCACCACATCGCCGCTGGTTGCACGCATGATGCGCTCGATGTGCGCGGCAGAATCAGGCCCAGGATCGATCACGAGATAGCCTTTCTCTGGCGTGCCCACGATGTAAGTGTTGGTGCCTGGCCCCGTCATCATGCCGGGGTTGGGTGCGGTCAGGCGCATCACATGCTTGAGCAAGCGCACGGGCTCTTCATGCTGCCACGCGAGTTCGTGCGCTATCTGCCCATAAGGCGCCACCATCGACAGCTCACCAAAAGCGCTCTCGTGCTCCATGAAACGCACTTCTTTGCCATGCATGAGCCCAGCGCGCGGACAGCTCGTCCACAGGGGCTTTTCGCTGGCGCAGGCTTTCATCACATCGTCCGTGCGGCTGTAAGCGTTGAGTTTTTGAAGCGTGCGAATCGTAGGGAAAATCATGAAAAACTGGCCTGCCTCATGCCGACTGAGCGCATCTTGCGGCCGCACCCATTCCGGCGCGAATTGTTCTTTTTCGTCAGCCACTGGGGTTTGGCCCGGTGGCATGCAGGCTACCAAAAACGGCACTTCAAAGCGCTTGGGCATATCGCGATCCGTGATCCAATGCGCCAGCAAGAAAACCTCATTGGCAGCCAGCGTCAACCCAAGCGCCTGAGTTTGTAGATAAAAATTGGCGTGGCGATCCAGTTGGCCGATCTGCTCTTGCGTGACCCATTGCCCATTGGCTTGCTTGGCCAACACGATGCCTAGCTCCTCAAAGCTTTCGCGAATCGCAGCAAGCGCCCAGCAAGTGTGCGTGGGCGGTTGAGAGGCTCGAATCGCCACGAAATTCCGTGTGCTTCCTTGCGTATTGGCTAATTCAAAACGGGCATTGATGGCGTGTCGCTCATCTTCTTCTTCAATGCCGCCGCCGGGAAACACATAAGCACCTGGCGCAAAACTGGCCTTGAGTGAACGCCGCGTCATGAGCACTTCTAGGCCTTGATCTCCATCGCGCAGCAGCAGCACTGTCGCCGCTTTGAGCAAGGGCGCAATTAACTTCGGCGGGTGAATCAGAGCGTCAAAGCGTGGCATAGGTTAAATTCGCAAAAGATATCAGCATTTTGCTACAAGGAGCTCGCTATGTTTCAGTCTTTTTTTCGCAACCGAAAATGGTTGCTTTGGGCATGGGTAGGCGGTGCGCTCATTTTGGGGGTGACTTGGTACAAGGTGCAGCTCACTGTGGAGCTCAACAGTTGGTATGGGGAGTTCTACGACTACATCCAGCGCATCTTGCAAAAGCCCGGCAGCAGCTCTGCAAAGGAGTTTTATGGCCAAGTCTTGGTGTTTGCCAAGATCGCAGGCATTTTTGTAGGTGTTGCGGTGCTGTTGGAATTTTTTGTGAAGCACTGGGTGTTTCGCTGGCGCACGGCGCTTACTGAGTTCTATACCGCCAATTGGCATAAGGTGCGCCACATTGAGGGTGCATCACAGCGGGTGCAAGATGATACCTACCGCTTTGCCAAAATCATGGAAGGCTTAGGCGTGAGCTTCATGCGCTCAATCATGACGCTCGTGGCTTTCTTGCCGATTCTTTGGACGCTTTCCGCCAAAGTCCCCGAGCTGCCTTTCATTGGTGCTGTGAGCCAATCTTTGGTCTGGACTGCCTTGATGTCTGCGATTTTCGGAACTGTGCTTTTAGCGACAGTAGGCATGAAACTACCCGGCCTAGAGTTCAACAATCAAAAGGTCGAGGCAGCTTATCGCAAGGAGCTGGTGCTGGGCGAAGACGATCCGAATCGTGCGACGCCACCGACGCTGGCAGATATTTGGACACAGGTGCGTTTCAATCACTTCCGTTTGTTCTTTCACTACGCCTATTTTGATGTGGCGCGCTTCTTCTATTTGCAATACAGTGGCTTGATCCCGCTATTGGCGATGTCACCCGGCTTGCTAGCTGGCACCATTACGCTTGGCTTGATGCAGCAAATCTCCAATGTCTTTGAGCGCGTCGAAGGCTCGTTCCAGTTCCTCGTGAACAGCTGGAGCACGATTGTGGAATTGATCTCGGTGTACAAGCGCCTGAAAGCGTTCGAGCTGGCGATTCGCAATGCACCAGATACGCCTTCAGAAGGCGAAGCTGTGGTGATGCATGTCACAGTCTAGTCAGCCTGACAAACCGCAAGTCCTGAGAGAAACGGATGATGCGGCTCGCTTGCAGGCATGTGCTTTCGTGCGTGAGAGCACGCATGGCGCATTGGCCACCTTGGAGCCTGGCACGGGTTGGCCACTGGCTTCACGTGTTTCATTGGGCGTTGATGTGGATGGCACACCGTTGATCTTGATTTCGCGTTTATCGGCACACTACGGAGCATTGGAGGCGGACATGCGCTGCTCCTTGCTTTTAGGTGAAGCAGGCGAGGGTGATCCATTGCGCTATCCGCGCATCACCGTTGTGAGCATTGCGCAAAAGGTTTCTTCTGAAAAACGCGCTGCAGCAAAAGCACAGTTTCTCAAACGGCATCCCGGGGCGGCAATGTACGCTGATTTCGCTGACTTTGATTTTTGGCGCTTGATGCCCCAACGCGCCAGCCTCAACGCCGGTTTTGGCAAGGCCTATGCCCTCACAGCCGATGATTTGGAATAATAGCCATGACTATGAAGACACTTTTCCTCGTCGCGACTGCCCGCGAAAGCGGCCATCTGGGCAATACCGAATGGCTTGCACGCCAAGCTGCTGCCGCACTCCCCGCTGAGCAGCAGTGGCTGCGTCTTGCGAAAATGCAGTTGGAGCCATTTGTTGATCTGCGCCATACGGCCGGGCAATACCCGATGCCGACGGGTGACATGAAAACCTTGCTTGATGCCACCATCGCCTGCAACAATCTCGTGCTTGTCACGCCCGTGTACTGGTATAGCTTTCCCGCAACTCTTAAAACCTATCTCGATCACTGGAGCGCTTGGATGCGCATTCCTGGCGTAGATTTCAAAGGCGAAATGGCGAAGAAAACCCTGAGCCTTATCACCACCAGCGGCGACCGCGCCAAAGCCCAGCCCATGATCGACAGCACCGAGCTCTGCGCCAAATTCTTGAGTATGACGTGGGGCGGCGTGCTATGGGGCAAAGGTGGGCCGCCCAAAGCAGTGGAAGCGGATGCTGCGGCTATCGACAACGCGAAGAGCTTCCTCGCAGGATAATCGCTCTATGCGAGTTAATTTCACCAAAATGCAAGGCGCGGGCAATGATTTTGTTGTGCTTGATGAGACGCACGGCCTGTTGGGCTTAAGTGCCGCGCAATACAAATTTCTGGGCGACCGACATTTCGGCGTCGGCGCAGATCAAATCCTGTCTGTGCGCGCCGCGCCTTCTGCTGAGTTTGATTTTGAATATGTGATTCACAACAACGATGGCGGGGAAGTAGAGCATTGCGGCAATGGTGCGCGTTGCTTTGTGCGTTATGTGCGCAGCAAAGGGCTGACGAATAAAACCTCCGTTCGCGTGAAGACGGTGAACAACACTCTGATCCTGACGGAGCAGGCCGATGGCCGTGTGACGGTGGATATGGGTGCGCCATGCTTTGAGCTGAGTGATGTGCCCTTTGATGCAGCGTATGCAAGCCCTGAATTGGTAAATTCATGGCAAAAATGGCAACTAGCCGGCATAGAATCTGCGCAGAAAGCTACTGAATCAATAGCAACCAACAATCCCGTCACCGTGCTCTCGATGGGCAACCCGCATGCCGTGCAGGTGGTGCAGGATGTGGAAACCGCGCCGGTGCATGAGCTGGGCGAGTGGATGCAAACGCATCCTGCCTTTGCGCGCCGCGTCAATGCCGGCTTCATGCAAATGATCAACCGCAGCGCGATCAAGCTGCGCGTTTATGAGCGCGGCGCGGGTGAGACTCTGGCTTGCGGTACGGGCGCTTGTGCGGCGGTGGTGGCTGGTATTCGGCTTGGCTTGCTGGATGCAAAGGTGGATGTATACACCCGTGGCGGCCTGCTTTCGATTGAATGGCCATTTGCCACTGAAGGGCTACAAGCCAAAGTACTTCTTACAGGGCCAGCCGTCACTGTTTTTGAAGGTTCGGTTGAGATTCCTGACTGAGCGAAAACGGTTTAAGATAGCGTCTGCTACAAATTCAGGAGCTACTCTCATGTCGCAAGAACAAGACGTGCCGCCGATCACCGAAGACGATATTGCTAACTACTTGAGCGGCAATCCAGAATTCTTCGAGCGCCATGCCGAGACGCTGTCTTCAATCCAGCTCTTTTCCCAGCACGGCAAGCGCGCCGTGAGCTTGCAAGAGCGCCAAGCGGAGATGCTGCGCGAGAAGATCAAATCGCTGGAAGGCCGCATCATGGAGATGGTGCGCCATGGCAACGAGAATGTGATGATTGCCGATAAACTGCAAAAGTGGACGCGCAGTTTGCTACTCACCCAGCAAGCGATAGATCTGCCCACCACGGTGTCGCATGAGCTCAAAAGCCAATTCCTTGTGCCGCAAGTGGCGATCAAAATTTGGGGTGTGAACGGCTTGTTTTCTGAGGAAGAATTTGCCACCGGTGTGAGTGATGATGCCAAGGCTTTTGCTTCGTCGCTGCAGCTGCCCTATTGCGGTGTAAATTCCAATTTCGAAGCAGCCACTTGGCTCGATCAACCAGAGCTTGCCAGCTCACTCGCGCTGATTCCGCTTCGCGCAGGGGCGGCGATAGAAGCCTTTGGCATGCTCGTGCTTGCCTCGCCCGATCCTCAGCGCTTCAACGCCGGCATGGGCACGGATTTCTTGGAGCGCATTGGCGAGCTTACCAGCGCAGCATTGTCGCGGCTACGTGGCTAAAAATCAGCGAGCCTGTCTGCGATGGCTCACGAACTGATCGACGCCTATCTCAGGCATTGCCGCGTTGAAAAGCGCCTTGCTGAGCGCACGCTTGCTCTGTATACCGAGGATTTAGCCAAACTGCAAACCAATGCGGACGCAGCGAAATTAGAGCTTACCCAAGTCCACAACGCGCACATCCGCCGCTGGGTGGCGCAAATGCACAGCGGCGGGCGCAGTGGGCGCGGCATTGCGTTGATTCTTTCAGGTTGGCGCGGTTTTTACACTTGGCTAGGCAGAGAAGACGAGATCGCTGCCAATCCTGTGCAAGACGTGCGCGCTCCCAAGCAGCCCAAACCTTTGCCAAAAGCGTTGCCGGTAGATCAAGCGGTACAGCTGGCCAGTTTTGAAGGCTTGAAAGAAGCGGCAGATTTCGATCCAGCGCTAGAAGCCCGCGACGCCGCGCTCACCGAGCTACTCTATGGCTCAGGCCTGCGAGTGAGTGAGCTGGTGAATTTGGATATTCGCTCCTCGCAAGCTGGCCAACAGCAACTCAAAGGCTATATCGATCTCTCAGCGGGTGAAGTGCACGTGATTGGTAAGGGCAGCAAAAGCCGCAGCGTGCCTTTGGGCAGAAAATCGGCAGAAGCGATGCAGCGCTGGCTGCCGATGCGATCAGAGCTGTTGATCAAGCTCAGCGCGAAAAGCCAAGAAGCACAAAAAACCAAAGACCCGAGTGGCGATCTCGCGCTTTTCCTCTCGCCGCGCGGCTTGCGCATGACGAGTGCGATGGTCTGGCAACGGCTCAAATCAAGAAGCCAGCAAGCAGGCCTCGCGCAGGCGGTCCATCCGCATATGCTGCGCCACAGCTTTGCCAGCCATCTGCTGCAATCCAGCCAAGATTTGCGCGCCGTGCAGGAGCTGCTGGGGCATGCCAATATCAGCACCACGCAGGTTTACACGCGTTTGGATTTTCAGCATTTGGCCAAGGCTTACGATGCTGCGCATCCCCGCGCCAAGCGCAATTGATGGCATGATCGATTTGTTGAATGTTGTTTTTTTGCTAATTTAAGTGGCGCTAAGCTATCAGGCATGCAAAGTCTGGTTTTTTGAGAAGTTGTTGCTTGCTATTCAACCTCGTTTGCACCAAAAATGGGCAATGATTGAGCAAGGCATGAATTCTCCGATGCCAGCAGAGAAATTTCTGCGGGGTGATGCCGATCAAGATTTCGATATTGATCAAATCCTTTACTGCAGCCTGTCGCCGCATCCAATGGATGAGGACGGCCTCCAAGCCTTCACGACCGGCTTTGCTTGCCTCAATAGGATGGATCACATCACGGGCTTGCTGATGTACAGCGATCAAGTGTTTGTGCAAATGATCGAGGGGCCGCCCCAAGCAGTGCATGATTTATGGTCTCGGATCCTGCGTGATTCGCGGCATTTTGGCATCGTGCAGCTGTATCACTATCGCGAGCTGGAGAGGCGCACCTGCGAAGCTTGGGATATGCAATTGGTCTCTTTTGAGACGCTGCAATCCATTGTGCACAAAGCTTATGAAGAAGTGCGTCAAGGCCAGCACACTGTTTGGGCCAAAGCGATTGAGCGGATGGATTTTTTGCTCACCACGGCGCACTGGGACCGCTTCGTCCAAGAGCTCAAGCAGAACCGCTGATTTCAGCCTGATGTGAGTTTCATGCGCGACAATACGGGCATGAAAACGATTACCCTTCGCCCCGGCAAAGAGCGCGCGCTCTTGCGCGGCCACTCTTGGATTTACGACAACGCGCTGGCTTCGGGCGGTGGCGATTCTGGCGAGACGGTACGTGTGGTGAGCTCAGAGGGTAAATTCCTCGCTTGGGCAGCCTTCAGCCCGAGCAGCAAAATTCGCGCGCGGGTCTGGAGCTTTGATGAGGCGCAGCGCATCGATGCTCCTTTTTTCGTAGCGCTTTGCGCACAATCCATGGCTGCGAGGAAGCGCTTGGGCTATAAAAACCCGATTGAGAGCGATGGTGTGCGCCTCGTACACGGTGAGGCCGATGGCCTGCCTGGTTTGATCGTGGATCAGTATGGCGATACGCTCGTAGCGCAGTTTTTATCAGCGGGCGCCGAGCGGCAAAAGAAGCTGATTGCAGCGGCATTGCTGGAAGCCAGTGGTTTGAAAAAACTCTACGAGCGCTCGGATGCAAGCAGCCGGAATTTGGAAGGTTTGCCGCCAACCACGGGTTGGCTCGCAGGGCAGGGAAGCGCGGAAGAGGTGGTGATTCAAGAGCATGCCTGGAAGCTGCAAGTAAGCATTTCCGAGGGCCATAAAACGGGCTTTTATCTGGATCAGCGCGACAATCGCCAGCGCTTCGCGCAGGAAGCTGCCCGCCTGAAATTTCGCCGGATGCTCAATTGCTATTGCTACACCGGTGGCTTCACCGTGGCGGGGCTTACCGGCTTGCGCGATGCCGGCGCTTTGGAGGGCGCGCAAATCACCAGCATTGATTCTTCTGGGCCGGCGCTGGAGAGAGCGAAAGCCAATCTCGCCCTCAACGGCTTCGAGGCGCAGCTCGCAGATGGCAGTGCGCAATTCATGGATGCCGATGTGAACGCATCCCTGCGGCAATTCATCGCCGAAGGCCGGACATTTGATCTGATCATTCTCGACCCTCCCAAATTCGCGCCTTCAGCAGCGCATGCGGAAAGAGCGGCACGGGCTTACAAAGACATCAATCGCCTCGCTTTCAAGCTCTTAGAGCCCGGCGGCTTGCTCTACACCTTCAGCTGCTCTGGCGGAATCGACGCTGATCTGTTCCACAAAATTGTGGCCGGTGCTGCCATGGATGCGGGGGTGGACGGCTACATCACCGCGCATCTGAATGCCGCGCCTGATCACCCGATCACCATGCGCTTTCCCGAGGGGGAATACCTCAAGGGATTGGTGGTGATGAAAAAATGAAGACGTATCTCGTCGGCGGCGCAGTGCGCGATGCGCTCATGGGTCGCGCCGTGACAGATCGCGACTGGTGCGTTGTGGGTAGCAGCCCTCAAGAGATGCTCGATGCAGGCTATTTGCCTGTAGGCAAAGACTTCCCCGTATTCCTTCACCCCAAGACGAAAGAGGAATACGCCTTAGCTCGCACTGAGCGCAAAACCGCGCCCGGCTATCACGGCTTTGAGTTTCACGCAACGCCCGATGTGACGATTGAGCAGGATCTGGCGCGACGTGACCTCACTATCAATTCCATAGCTGTCTGCGCAGATTTTCTCACGGCGAGTAGCCGATTTGATCTTAAAAATCTACCCCAAGATGCTGTGATTGATCCCTACGGCGGTCAGAAAGATATTCAAGAGAAATTACTGCGCCATACCAGCCACGCCTTTGAAGAAGACCCAGTGCGCATCCTGCGTGTGGCTAGATTTGCGGCGCGCTATGAGGGTTTCTCGGTGGCCAAACCGACCATGGATTTGATGCGTCGCATGGTGGCAGCAGGTGAGGTGGATGCACTCGTGGCAGAGCGCGTATGGCAAGAAATTGCGAAGGGGCTGATGGAAAACAAGCCCTCGCGGATGTTCCAAGTGCTGCGCCAATGCGGCGCGCTGCAAGTGCTGCTGCCCGAGGTGGAGCAGCTGTGGGGTGTGCCGCAACGCGCGGAATATCACCCGGAGATTGATACCGGTGTGCATCTGATGATGGTGTTGGATATGGCGGCGCAGCTTCAAGCGCCTTTGCCTGTGCGCTTTGCTTGTCTTGTGCACGATCTGGGTAAGGGCACCACGCCGCAAGACGTGCTGCCGCGCCATATTGGGCATGAAATCAGAAGCGTGGATCTGCTGCTGCCGATCTGCGAGCGCCTTCGCGTGCCGACCGAATGCAAAGAGCTGGCCGTGGTTGTGGCCAAAGAGCATGGCAATATTCATCGCAGTGCTGAGCTGGATGCCAAGGCCACGTTGCGGCTACTTGAGCGATGCGATGCGATTCGCAAGCCGCAGCGTTTTTTGCAGGTGCTGCAAGCTTGTGAATGCGATGCGCGTGGGCGGCTCGGCCTGCAAGATGAGATCTATATGCCGGCACTGCGCTTGGCGTCTGCGCTGCAAAAAGTGCTTTCTGTGCCCACTGCTGAGATCGCTCAGCAGGCCATGGCCGAAGGAAAACGCACTGAGCAAATCGGTCGAGCTATCGCGGCAGCACGAGCACAAATTCTCGAAAAGCTCTAAGCTTTACTACTTACGATTTACTCAAAGAATTAATGATTCTTGAGTAAAACGATTAGTTGAATTTGAGTGATTTTCGCCACATTTCTGTGCGATTACTCTCCAAAAGGCACCCTATACACCTCGAATGTGAATTTGTGGTCAAAGTTTTTACATCTAAATAGTTAGGATACGTGAGGTTTTGCACGCTTGCAGTAGGTTTTTTTGCTGCACACAAGCGATTGGTTCATTTTTTAAGCACAACATCCATGACAAACCTGTCCCTCTCGGGATCCACCAGTTGGCCTACCAACGCTCAACATCCGCTCTACACCAACCGCTGGTTTTCAAGCCTCTCCAAGCCGCAGCAAGAGACGCTTCTTGCTGCTGGCCGGCGGATGCTGCTGAGCGACGGGCAGCTGTTTGCCACGCAAGGCGAGCCCGTGCGCAAGCGCAGAGATGGTTTTGCCGTGCTGATAGATGGTTTGATCAAAGTCAGCTCCACATCCAACGATGGCCGCGAGGCGATTTTGAATTTCATTCGGCCTGGGCAATGGTTTGGTGAGTTGGCTGTGCTCGATGAGGGAAGTCGCGAGAGAGATTTTTTCAGCGTGGGCTCATCGGATGTCTTGGTGATTGAGGCAGACGCCATGTATACCCTGCTCCAAGATGCGCAGCTAGCCAGCCAGATCGCTCGCTTGCTGGCCATGCGCACACGGGCTTTGTTGTCTTTGGCTGAGGGCTTCACGCTGCGTTCATCGCTCGCCCGCACGGCGCGCAGGCTGGTGATGCTAGCCTACGATGATGAGGCCGAGACTGGGCAGCATCGCTCTTCGCTTGACGTATCCCAAGATGCGCTGGCTTCAATGCTGGGCATGACGCGCCAATCTGTGGCCAGCCAATTGCGTTTGCTGGCTGAGCGCGGAGCGATTGAGCAGGCTTATGGGCGCATAAAAATTGCTTCGATGTCTGCCTTGCTGGAGCAATCAACATAGCTTTCCCGATTGATCGACTGAGGGAATTCACAGTCTTTGGCGCAAAGGCTTTTTAGACCTGACGCGCTTGGCAAGCCAAAGACAGCGGGTTATAATCTAAGGCTTACCGGTAAAACCTGCCAGCCGAACACATTCATTTTTTGGCGGGAACATCAGGGCGGATTGATCACCTGCCCGCAATTTGGAATTTATTTGCAATGACACTTATTCGTGTTAAAGATACCGAGCCCTATGAAGTGGCTCTGCGCCGTTTCAAGCGCACCATCGAGAAGCTGGGCCTCCTCACAGACTTGCGCGCCCGCGAGTTTTATGAGAAGCCCACCGCTGAGCGTAAGCGCAAGAAGTCGGCCGCTGTGAAGCGCCACTACAAGCGCGTGCGCAGCATGCAATTGCCACCGAAGATGTATTGATTCGGTCGCATTCGTGATGAAGCCACGCCAAGCGTTTGCTTGCGTGGCTTTTTTATTTTTGATGTCATGTTTTTTTCTGCGCTAAGCATCTTCCACCGCCTACGCAGCACAGAGCTGCGCCGCTGGATCGTGGGCGCATTTTTGCTAGGCATGGCAGCGGCTTATGCCAGCCCGGTGATCGCACCTCGCAGTATCGAATTACTCTGCAGCACCAATGGCGCGATGCGGCTGCTGAGCCAAACGGCTAACGGCGAAGAAGCCAATGCAGATGTGATGCATTGCGGCCTGTGTGCACCGTCTGCTGCGCCACCGCCTGCCGTTTCAAATTCTGAGTTTTCCAGCGCTTTGGCTTATGCCACACAGCGCACGCCAGCAAGCGCATTGGCTGCGCTCACCCGCCCGCCCCTGCCCGCACGCGGGCCACCTGATTTTTCCTGAGCTTTTCATATCGCTTGCTGACTGATCAGCGAGCTTGGCTGCGCACTCGCACAGAGCCGCGCGCATTCTCAGGAAACATCATGTCCCATTCATACACTCTCAAATTCATAGCACTCTGCGCAGGTTTCATGCCGGCTATTAGTGCTTTTTCTCACGTAACACTCGAGCAACAGCAAATTGAAACAGGCAGCACGTACAAAGCCGTGCTGCGCGTCGGCCACGGCTGCGATGGCTTGCCCACCACGTCGCTGCGTGTGCAAATACCTGCAGGCTTTCAAGGTGCCAAGCCCATGCCCAAAGCAGGCTGGACGCTGCAAACAAAAACCGAAAAACTCACCACACCCTACGACAGCCACGGCAAACAAGTCACGGAAGACGTGACCGAGATCACTTGGACAGCATTACCTTCAGCAGCATTGCCCGACAGCCAATACGACGAGTTCACCCTTCGTGGCCGCGCGGCGATGCCCGCAGGAGCGGCGTGGTTCAAAGTCACACAGCTGTGCCAAGACGGCAGCAAAACCGGCAGCAACCCCTGGACAGAAATCCCCCCACAAGGCACCAGCACACGCGGCTTGAAGTACCCTGCAGCCTTGCTTAACGTCGTTGCACCTGCCGCCGCTCCTACGGGAACGCCCGCAGCCAAACCCGCCTCTGACCCACACGCCGGCCACAAACACTAAACCTCTGAAAGACCCATCATGAACACTCTTAAATCGATAGCATGCCGCGCATTATTCTTGCCGGCGATTGCCTTGTTTTGCCTCAATATCCAAGCCCAAACCGCCTCTGACGTGAAAATCGAAGGCGCATGGATCCGCACCGCTGTCGAAGGCCAAAGCGGCACAGGCGGCTTCATGAAGCTCACCTCACCGGTTGCTATGAAACTCGTCGCCGTGTCATCGCCCGTTGCGAAAATCGGCGAAGTGCACGAGATGAAAATGGAAGGCTCGGTCATGAAAATGGCCGAAGTCAAAGGCGGCTTAGAGCTGCCCGCCGGCAAGGCGGTAGAGCTCAAGCCCGGCGGCTTTCACATCATGCTGCTCGATCTCAAGCAATCGCTCAAGGTCAATACCGAAGTGCCCGTCACGCTCACCTTTGCCAACGCCAAAGGCGAGCAAAGCAAAGTGGAAGTCAAAATCCCCGTCGCAGCCCGCGCCCCCGGCTCCGCCCCCGGCAAAGACATGAGTGGGCACAAGCACTGATCTGCCCTCTCTTGATCCCAAGGGCGCTCTACAATGAGCGCTCTTTTCATTTGCACTTCCCCACAAAGAGACCGCCATGAGCATCAAAGACACCCTCACCGAAGACATGAAGACAGCCATGCGCGCCAAGGAAAGCGAGCGCCTGCTCACCATCCGCATGCTGCAAGCCGCCATCAAGCAAAAAGAAGTCGATGAGCGCATCACTTTGGACGACGCACAAGTCATCGCCATCGTGGACAAACTCGTTAAACAACGCAAAGACAGCATCACCGCCTTCGAAGCCGGCGGCCGCCAAGACTTGGCTGATAAAGAAAAAGCCGAAATGGCCATCTTGCAGGTGTACTTGCCGCAGCGCATGAGCGCAGAAGAAGTCACCGCAGCCGTCAAAGCCATCGTGGCAGAACTCGGCGCAACAGGCCCCGGCGACATGGGCAAAGTCATGGGCGCAGTCAAAGCCAAGCTCGCCGGCAAGGCCGATATGGGGCAAGTATCAGCTGCGGTGAAGGCGGCGTTGGCGGGTTGATTCGGCATGGGTCGCCGTTCGCACTGGATTTTTGTCTTACTTGCTTTAGTCTTTAGTGTTGGGCTTGTTTTTTGGGTGGACTTCCAAGGCTTTGACGCAAAGCCCGCTTCTTTTGATGAAAATCATTGGAAGATCGGAAGAGAACAGATCAAACAAAACGGTGACCCTGGGTGCGTGTTGGGTGGTATGGCCAATCAGCTGCGCAAAAATAACCTGCTAACTCTGATGCCTCGGCGAGAGCTAGTTGCTTTGCTCGGACTACCAGATCGCACTGAATCCAAAGACTTGTTTTGGGAAATCGGCCAATGCCACGGCCGTGGTTGGAAAAACAGTCAACTCAGGATTGAGCTAGACACCAATGGTCGCGCGAAAGACGTGCATATTCAGGAATCAAAGCAGTAGCAACGCGAATACTCTAAAGGGCTACAATAATCAAAGTAATCACTTTGAGTCTTTCAAGCCATGAAAACCTTCACCGCCAAAGAAGCTAAAACCCATTTCGGCGAATTTCTCGATGCGATGCAGCGTGAGCCGGTCATCGTCACGAAGAACGGGCGCTCTGTGGGCATCATGATTCCATTTGGCGATCACGCGAGCGATGTCGTACAGGCCATTCACGCTGGGAAGGATGCGGGCTACGACGAATGGTTTCGCACGAAAGTGCAGACCAGCTTAGATCGCGCTGATAGCGGTCAATCAAGATCATTCACCACGCAAGAGTTGATGGCAAGCATTCGAGCCAAGGTGTTGGCGCACTCTGAGAAATTGCAAGCTGCTGCCCACTGAGAGTTCGTCAAGTGGTTGAGGCAACGCACCAGATCGACTGGAAAGATACGGCTGAGCAAGACTTAGCAAGCATTGCGCTTTACTACACCCAAGAGGTCAACGCTGCATTCGCTTTGGAGATGATCGCCGATATGGTGGCGCAGATTGAGAGCTTGTGCTTCTTCCCCTTGCGTACGCGCATCGGGCGCGTAGAAGCTACGCGGGAGTATGTGATCAGCAGATATCGCTATATCGCAGTCGTTAGAGTTACCGCGACAACTGTGGAAGTCCACAACGTGATTCACACATCGCGGCAATACCCAACTACGGGCTAAACCTGCCGCCCCGCAAAATCCTTCGCAAATTGAAACGCCACGCGGCCGCTTCTGCTGGCGCGCTCTAGGCTCCAGACCAAGCTTTCTTTTTGGGCGGCTTCGATGCGCGATTCAGCCACGCCGAGGTTGCGCAACCATTGGGCGACGATGGCTAGATATTCGTCTTGTGTGAACGGATAAAAGCTCACCCACAGGCCGAAGCGCTCTGAGAGCGAGATTTTTTCTTCCACCACTTCGCCGGGATGCACCTCGCCGTCGGGCGTGTGCGTGTACGTGAGGTTTTCCTTCATGTATTCGGGCAGCAGATGGCGGCGGTTGCTGGTGGCATAGATCAGCATATTGGCTGCGCCGCCACTGATCGAACCATCGAGCACGGATTTGAGCGCTTTGTAGCTGCCATCGCCTTCTTCAAAGCTGATGTCATCGCAGTAGATGATGAATTTTTCTGGGCGATCTGCGATCACGTCGAGGATGTCTGGCAGATCGACCAAATCGGTTTTGTCCACTTCGATCAAGCGCAGGCCTTGAGCGGTGTATTCAGCAAGGCAGGCCCTGATCAGAGAAGATTTACCTGTACCTCGCGCGCCAGTGAGCAGCACGT
The DNA here is from genome assembly GCA_013297925.1 of Comamonadaceae bacterium. Classification (GTDB taxonomy): domain Bacteria; phylum Pseudomonadota; class Gammaproteobacteria; order Burkholderiales; family Burkholderiaceae_C; genus JANMDU01. The sequence goes on along the minus strand of JAAFJC010000006.1, from coordinate 20,238 downwards.
TGTTCGCCGTATGGCCTTGCACGAATTGCAGCGTGTTGCGCTGAATCTTTTCTTTCTGAACGTCAATCTCTTTGAGGTCTGACAGCTTCATGCCTGCCATATGCTTCACAGGCTCCAACGTGCCATGGCCACTCGCACGCTTGCGGTAGCGCCAGGCAATGGCCTCAAGTGACCAATCGGGAGCGGTGAGCGGTTGAGGGAGGACTTGCTCAACTCTGGCGAGCAGGCTTTCAGCGCGAGCGAGAAGGGCTTGGAATTGTTCGTTCATAGGTTTTGAAATACAAGTTTCCGGTCGCGAAAGACGCAAAAGTTACGCGAAAGAAATACCAAAAAGAGAAAAGAGATTCAGATTCATTTTTGAATTTCTTTTTTGCGTCTTTCGCGTAACTTTCGCGCCTTTCGCGTCTGGATGTTCTGTCTTTGAATTAGCTGCGGTAATCCGCATTGATCTTCACATAGTCGTACGAAAAATCGCAAGTCCATACCGTATCCGAAGCACTGCCACGACCGAGATCGACGTGGACTGTGATTTCTGATTGCTTCATGACGCGTGCACCGTCTTCTTCTTTGTATTCGGCGCGGCGACCACCGTTTTGCACCACGTGGACATCATCGAGATGCAAGGCAATTTTGGTTTGATCGAGATCGGTGATGCCTGCGTAGCCGACTGCTGCCAAGATGCGGCCGAGGTTGGGGTCGCTGGCGAAGAAGGCGGTTTTGACCAAGGGGGAGTGCGCGATAGCGTAGGCTGCTTTGGTGCATTCTTCTTGCACTTTCCCGCCTGTGACTTTCACAGTGATGAATTTTGTCGCGCCTTCACCGTCTCGCACGATGGCTTGCGCGAGTTTTTGTGAAACGCGCAGCATGGCGGCTTTTAGGGCCTCAAAATCGCCAGTCGCCGGCATAGAATCTGCGCCAAGTGCTACTTTATTTGTAGCAATGACGATGAAGCTGTCGTTCGTGGACGTGTCGCCATCAATCGTGACGCGGTTGAAGGATTGATCAGCCAAGCCTTTGGCGAGTTGCTGCAGCGTCGCCTGCGGGATCACGGCATCCGTGGCTAAGAAGCCGAGCATGGTGGCCATGTTAGGGCGGATCATGCCTGCGCCTTTGCTGATGCCAGTGACGGTGACGGTCTTGCCGGCGATCACGACTTTTTCGCTGAAGGCTTTGGGCAGCGTGTCGGTCGTCATGATGCCTTCGGCGGCTTTGCCCCAGTGGGCAGGCTGCGCGTCTTTCAGGGCGGCGGGGAGTGCTGCTTCGATGCGGTCGTTGGGCAGGGGCTCCATGATCACGCCGGTGGAGAACGGTAGCACCTGCTCAGGCGCGATATCCAGATGGCGAGCCATCGCCACGCATGTGGAGCGAGCGCGGGCGAGGCCATCGTCGCCTGTGCCGGCATTGGCATTGCCAGTGTTGATGAGGATCGCACGAATACCGAAGTTTTTAGCCAAGTGATCGCGACACATCTGCACAGGCGCAGCACAAAAGCGATTGAGCGTGAACACACCCGCGACACTTGCGCCCTCATCGAGCAGCATCACCGTCACGTCTTTGCGATGGGCTTTGCGCACGCCGGCTTCCACAACGCCGATGCGCACGCCTGCGATGGGATGCAATTGGGAATAATCCGTGGGGATGAAGTTAACGGCCATTTTTACTCCAGATTTACAAGCAAAAAGAGCACTTCGGCGGCATAGATACTGCGCGACGTGCTCTTTTATTTATAGCGAATGAACGGCTGAAATTTAACTGAGCTTGCCGTGGCAATTCTTGTATTTTTTGCCACTGCCACATGGGCAAGGATCGTTGCGGCCTACGCGCATGTGCGCGTAAGGGTTGGCGCCAGAACCCTTTGACGCCAGAGGTTTATCGCGCGTCTCTTCATCGAGTGTAGATTCCACGCCGCCGCCTTCGGTCGGTGCGGTGTAGGTCACGTTGCTGATGTTCTCAGCGCGGTTTTCGATCTCTTGCGTGGCTTGCTCGATTTGCTCATTGCTCTGAATTTTCACAGTCATGAGGATGCGCGTGACATCGTTTTTCACGACATCGAGCAACTGGCCAAACAGCTCAAAGGCTTCACGCTTGTATTCCTGCTTGGGCTGTTTCTGCGCGAAGCCGCGCAGGTGAATACCTTGGCGCAAATAATCCAGCGCTGAGAGATGTTCGCGCCAGTGGCTATCGATGTTTTGCAGCAGCACCATGCGCTCAAACTGCGTGAAATTTTCTTGGCCGACAAGCTCAACTTTCGCATCAAAATTCGCGTTGGCTTGTTCGATGACTTTTTCCAAGATCTCTTCGTCGGTGATGGTGTCTGATTTTTCCACCATGCTCTTCAAATCAAGATCAATTTGCCATTCACTGGCAAGCACATTTTGTAGCGCCGGCAAATCCCATTGCTCTTCTACCGATTGCGCTGGCACGTATTGGTGCACGATGTCAGTGAAGCAGCCTTCGCGCAGCCCCTTGATCTGGGCGCTCAAATCTTGCGCATCCAGAATGTCGTTACGCTGCTGGTAGATCACCTTGCGCTGATCGTTGCTCACATCATCGTATTCAAGCAATTGCTTGCGCATATCAAAGTTGCGCGCTTCAACTTTGCGCTGAGCGCTTTCAATACTGCGTGTGACGATGCCCGCTTCAATGGCCTCGCCTTCGGGCATTTTGAGGCGATCCATGATGGCTGCCACGCGATCACCAGCGAAGATGCGCATGAGCGGATCATCTAAGCTCAGATAAAAGCGCGAGGAACCTGGATCGCCTTGGCGTCCAGAGCGGCCACGCAATTGATTATCAATCCGGCGGCTCTCGTGGCGCTCGGTGGCGATGATGCGCAGGCCGCCGTTGGCTTTGACTTGCTCATGGTCAACCGTCCATTGTTCGCGCAGGCTGTTGATTTGGGATTCTTTTGCAGCAGCATCGAGAGATTCATCACCTTCAACAGCTGCGATCATTTTTTCTAGATTACCGCCGAGCACGATATCTGTACCTCGACCCGCCATATTGGTGGCAATCGTGATCATCTTTGGGCGACCGGCTTGCGCCACGATATCGGCCTCTTTGGCGTGTTGCTTGGCGTTGAGCACCTGATGCGGCAGCTTGGCAATGTCGAGCATGCCAGCAATCAGCTCAGAGTTTTCAATCGAGGTCGTGCCGACCAACACGGGCTGGCCGCGCTCGTAGCATTCGCGCATATCGGCAATGGCTGCGTCATAGCGCTCTTTGCCGGTTTTGTAGACGCGATCCAACTGATCATCGCGCTTACTGGGCTTATTTGGCGGGATGAGCACGGTTTCCAAGCTGTAGATGTCTTGGAATTCAAAGGCTTCGGTGTCGGCCGTGCCCGTCATGCCGGCGAGTTTGCCGTAGAGGCGGAAATAATTTTGGAAAGTGATGGAGGCAAGCGTTTGATTTTCTGCCTGAATCTGCACGCCCTCTTTAGCTTCCACAGCTTGATGCAAGCCATCGCTCCAGCGGCGGCCTGTCATGAGGCGGCCAGTGAATTCATCAACAATGATGATTTCGCCGTCTTGCACCACGTATTTTTCATCGCGGTGATACAGGTGATGCGCGCGAATGGCGGCATTCAGGTGATGCATCAGGGTGATGTTGGCAGGATCGTAGAGCGACGCGCCTTCTGGGATCAAGCCGAGATTGGACAAAATGCGCTCGGCATTTTCATGACCTTGCTCCGTCAGATACGCTTGGTGGCTTTTTTCATCGACCGTGAAATCGCCGGCTTTGATCACGCCCTCGCCCGTGCGCGGATCGGCCTCGCCTTCTTGCTTGGTGAGCATCGGCACGACTTTGTTGAGCGCCAGATACACATCTGTCTGGTCATCGGCTTGGCCAGAGATGATCAGCGGCGTACGCGCTTCGTCGATCAAGATTGAATCGACTTCGTCCACGATGGCATAAGAGAGGCCGCGCTGCACGCGATCGCCCGCTTCATAGACCATGTTGTCGCGCAAATAGTCAAAGCCGTATTCGTTATTTGTTCCGTAGGTGATGTCTGCACGGTAAGCAGCTTGCTTTTCTTCACGCGCCATTTGCGGCAGGTTGATGCCAACCGTCAAGCCCAAGAAGTTATAGAGCTTGCCCATCCATTGCGCATCGCGGTTGGCAAGGTAATCGTTCACCGTGACGACATGCACGCCTTTGCCTGCTAGTGCATTGAGATAGACAGGTAGTGTCGCTGTGAGCGTTTTGCCCTCACCCGTGCGCATCTCGGCAATCTTGCCTTGATGCAGCGCCATGCCACCCACCAGCTGCACATCAAAATGCCGCATCTTCATCACGCGCTTAGAAGCTTCGCGCACTACCGCAAAGGCCTCGGGCAACAGAGCGTCCAAAGACTCGCCCTTAGCGACACGCTCTTTGAGTTCGGGGGTTTTGGCTTGAAGCTGCTCATCACTCAAAGTTTCCAAGCCGCGCTCCAGCGCATTGATGCGCTCGACGTTTTTGCGGTAGGTTTTGAGCAGGCGATCGTTACGAGAGCCGAAAATCTGGGTGAGGATATTGATAGCCATGCTTTTGAGCCCATCGTTTTCCATGCCACAGGGCAGCGGAAAGAAACAACGGGCTGTTCTTTCTAGAGAATGTCTGAATCTTGGGGCGCTCGCGCAGTTCCCAAGCTAGTCCAACATTTTATCTCTTCGCGCCGTGCTAAAAATTACCGTTTTGACTGAGCTTGCGCTAAAGCAGGCGGCAGCACTGAGCCACCCGTCACGAGGAATTTCTGTGGGTCTTGGGGCGTGCCGTCAGCCAACACCTCAAAATGCAGATGCGGCCCGGTGGAACGCCCTGTGGTGCCAACGGCGGCTATTTTTTGCCCGCGTTTGACCAAATCGCCTTTTTTCACAAACACTGCTGAAGCATGGGCGTAGCGAGTGATCAAACCATTGCCGTGATCTACCTCCACCATATTGCCGTAAGCGGCATGGTATTCCTGTACGACCACCACCCCCCCTGCAGCAGCCAAAATCGGCGTGCCAGGATCGGCTTGGAAATCCAGCCCGGTATGCAAGGCCGAACGCCCGGTGATCGGATCAATTCGCCAGCCAAACGCCGAGCCCAGATGCGAGCCAGGCACGGGCTGCGCGGTTGGCAGCATGACCTTGGCGATTTTTTGATCAAACAAGCGTGATTCCATCACGGTGAGTAAATCGGTTTTTGAGTTGCTGACTTTTTCTAAATCACTGAGTGTCTGCTTGAGCTCCTCCAGTGACAAGGGGCGATTGCCTACCAGTAAGCCGCCTTGGCCAGGTGCAGCTTTGGCGCTTGCAGGAATCGGCACGCCTGCGAGCTGGGAAACGCGCTCAGTCAGGGCTTCGAGCTGCACCACTTTGGCTTGCAATTCGCCCACTTTTTTGGCCATCACGTCGATGTTCTCGCGCATGAAGCGATCACGCTGCTCAAACTCGTCTTTGACCACCATTTTGACGAGCGAGCCAATCACGGGCCAGCCTTCGCGTGCACCCTTGAGAAAAACGAGGTGGTACAGACCCACCGCGACCAACATCAAAGCCAGAGACAGCGCAAGGCCAGTTAAGACGAGCTTCGTGCCGCTTAGATGCATAGGCCTGGTTTTTGCGAGCCAGGCATCCGTGATAATCAAATGCATTGCTTGATACTCCAACAATCATCCATCGCTTGTGTCTCAAAAAACTGCTTCCAAACCAACCATCGCGCCTGCAAGTTATCTGCCCTTGCGCACAGTGCGTGTGCGAGAGGCTGTGCCGGTGATTCAAGCTGTTCAGCGTGCGCCTGGCTTGGCGGGGCTGGCGCAATTAGCCGATCTGTCCGCGCAATGCTTGAAAACGGTTGCTCCTTTGATTCCTGCCGGCATGCGCTCTGGCGTGCAGGCAGGGCCTTTGAATGAAGGCCAATGGTGCTTATTGGCGGCTAACAGCGCTGTGGCTGCTAAGCTGCGCCAGCTCGTACCGGCTTTTGCCGCGCATCTGCGTACGCATGGCCATGATGTGCAAGAGATTCGCATCAAGATCTCCATGCAAAGATGAAGCCTGCTGCGAATCATTCAATTGGTGCCGCTTGTCGGGATTGAACTGACGACCTACCGCTTACAAGGCGGTTGCTCTACCACTGAGCTAAAGCGGCGAAAGGCGATATTTTAGCCGATGTGAATCACTTCACCCGCGTGAGTGATGGGCGGCTGGTGCTTTTGCCAGCGCCGCTTGGAGGTGTGGGCTCAGGTGATGGATCATCGCTGGTTTTTTTTGCAGGTGGTGGCGCAGCTTTGAGCTTGACGATCTTTGCTGGCTCTGCAGTTGCTTGCACGCCGGATTCAGGTGCAGCCTCAGTAGAGGCTTCCACAGGTCTTAGGCCTGAGGAGCGGCGCTCCGCCGCAGGGCTTTCTTTCACCTCTCCGCGTGGGGGTACAGTTTGTGGCACCGGGAAAGCCATGCCCTGGCCGTTCTCGCGGGCATAGATGGCGATGATGTGATCAATCGGCACGACGATCTCGCGCGCCACGCCGCCAAAGCGGGCTTTGAATTGAAGGAAATCGTTGCCAATTTGTAAACTACTCGTGGCATCCATGCTGATATTGAGCACGATCTCGTTGTTTTTCACATGCTCGCGTGGTACTTTCACAGTGTCGTCCACGTAGGCAGCTACATAGGGCGTTAGATTGTTGTCTGCACACCATTCGTAAAGTGCTCGCAGCAGATAAGGCCGAGTAGATGTGGATTGGCTGGAGTCGATCATGACCCTATGTTAACAAAGCAAAACGGCCTGTTCAAAGACAGGCCGTTTACAAATTGAAGATGGCGCTTGTTTTACTTGCGCATGACCTTCTCAGATGGCGTGAGTGCCTCGATGTATGCGGGGCGCGAGAAGATGCGCTCAGCATATTTGAGCAAAGGCGCAGCATTTTTCGACAACTCGATGCCGTAGAAATCCAAACGCCACAGCAGCGGCGCCAAGGCCACATCCAACATGGAGAAGTTGTCGCCCATGATGAATTTATTTTTCAAAAACACCGGAGCCATTTGCGTGAGCTTGTCACGGATATGGGCGCGAGCTTTTTCTAGCACTTTCTCATTGCCCTTCATCGCACGGTTCTCGAGGACAGAGACATTGGTGAACAGTTCTTTCTCAAAGTTGAGCAAGAAGAGGCGAACACGTGCGCGATCCACTGGATCGCCGGGCATCAGCTGGGGGTGCGGAAAGCGCTCGTCGATGTATTCGTTGATGATGTTGGATTCATAAAGAATCAAATCACGCTCCACCAAAATCGGCACTTGGCCATAAGGATTCATCACATTGATGTCTTCGGGCTTGTTGTACAAGTCCACATCACGGATTTCAAAATCCATGCCTTTTTCAAACAACACGAAACGGCTGCGGTGGGAGAAAGGGCAGGTTGTACCCGAGTAAAGCACCATCATGTCGGTGAGCTCCTAAAAATCAAAAGGAGTGAAGGCGCTTTGGTAAGCAGCCTCACTCCGGTGGAGATGCCGCTGCGCCAGCAACAGCATCTGAAGAAAATTACTTGATGTCTTTCCAGAAAGCGGCATTCAAGCGCCAAGCGATGATGGTGAAGATGCTGAGGAAAATCAGTACCCATACACCGATACGCACACGCTGGTTTTGCGCTGGCTCGCCCATCCATTGCAGATAGCTCACCAAATCATTAACGGCTTGATCGTATTGCAAAGGCGTGAGTAGGCCAGGCTTGACTTGTTTCCAGCCAGCAAGCACTTGCTCTTCTTGGCCATGGCTCTTGATGGTTTGGTAAATGGGCTCGCGTTCACCTTGCAGCTCCCACAGGGGATTAGGCATACCAATGTTGGGGTAAGCCTTGTTATTCCAGCCAGTGGCCTTTGTCTCGTCGCGGTAATAGGTTCGAAGCAAGGTGTAGAGGTAATCAGCGCCAGGGCCTTTGCTCATATCCGCACGCGAACGCGCAATCACTGTGAGATCAGGAGGCACGCCACCGAACCATTCCTTGGCTTGCTTGGGATCAATCGCAGCCTTCATGGTTTCGCCCACCTTGTCAGTGGTGAACAAAAGGTTGTCTTTGATCTGTTGCTCGGTCAGGCCGATGTCTTTCAAGCGGTTGTAGCGCATATAAGCGGCGCTGTGGCAGCTCAAGCAATAATTGACGAAGATTTTTGCACCGTTTTGCAGGGCGGCCATATCGTTCGTCTTTGGATTGGCTTTGTCCCATGCGATACCTTCGCTGGCCGCAAAGGCTGAGCTAAATGACACAGCCGCCAAGAGAGAGAGGATGATTTTTTTCATGTGATGTATCCCCGCGATCAGTGCGCCTCAAAGGTCACGCGGTCTGGCACTTCTTCGAACGGCCCAATTCGGCTCCACACTGGCATGAGCACAAAGAAGCCAAAATAAATCAGTGTGCCCAATTGAGAGACACGGGCTGCCAAATCTTGGCCCCAAACAATGCCCCACACGCCTGGCGCTTTGATGCCAAGATAGCCGAGGATGAAGAAGTTAAACACGAAGATGCCGTAGAGCCACTTTTGCCAGCTCGGGCGATAGCGGATCGATTTGACCGGGCTGTAATCTAGCCATGGCAGGAAGAAGAGGATGATGGTGGCAGCACCCATGACGACCACGCCCCAGAACTTGGCTTCAAAGGTGAGCAATAGAGCACTGGCTACGACAGCAGCGCCCAATAACACAGGCTTGAACATACCGGAGACGACGTTCTTGATGACGGCGATCACTGCGCCACCCAACAAGAGAGCAACCAACACATAAATCATCTCATCGGTGGTGGCACGCAGCATGGAGTAAAACGGCGTGAAGTACCAAACAGGCGCGATGTGCGCAGGTGTCTTGAGCGGGTCGGCGGGTATGAAGTTGTTGAACTCTAGGAAATAACCACCCATCTCAGGCGCGAAGAAGATGATGGCTGAGAAGGCCATCAAGAAGACGCTCACGCCCAAAATGTCATGTACGGTGTAGTAAGGATGGAAAGGAATGCCATCGAGCGGAATACCCGTTTTGGGATCTTTGTGCTTTTTGATTTCTACGCCATCGGGGTTGTTCGAGCCGACTTCGTGCAAAGCAATGATGTGCGCTGCCACGAGGCCAAGCAACACCAGCGGAATGGCGATCACGTGCAACGCAAAGAAGCGGTTCAATGTCGCATCAGACACAACATAGTCACCACGAATCAGCAAAGCCAGATCTGGGCCGATGAAAGGCACAGCGGCAAACAGATTCACGATTACTTGTGCGCCCCAGTAACTCATCTGGCCCCAAGGCAGCAGATAGCCCATGAAAGCTTCAGCCATCAGGCACAGGAAAATACCGCAGCCAAAGAGCCAAATCAGCTCGCGCGGCTTGCGGTATGAGCCGTAAATCAGGCCACGGAACATGTGCATGTAAACCACGACGAAGAAGGCCGAGGCGCCAGTGGAGTGCATGTAGCGCACCAGCCAGCCCCAAGGCACATCGCGCATGATGTATTCCACGGAAGCAAAAGCGAGATTCGCATCAGGCTTGTAGTGCATCACGAGGAAGATGCCGGTAACAATCTGGATCACGAGCACCAAAAGCGCGAGTGAGCCAAAGAAGTACCAGAAGTTGAAGTTTTTTGGTGCGTAGTATTCGCCCAAATGCTCTTTGTAGAGCTTGGTCAAAGGGAAGCGGTTGTCAACCCAGTTGAGCGCTTTCTCAGAAATCGCTGCGTTGGGGGAGATTTCTTTCATTTCAGCCATGTTGTTTTGCCTCAGGCTTGCTTGGTTTCACCGATCAGCAATTTGGTGTCGCTGATGTACATGTGCGGTGGGACTTCCAGATTATCTGGCGCAGGCTTGTTTTTATAAACACGGCCTGCCATGTCAAACGTAGAGCCGTGGCAAGGGCAGATGAAGCCGCCTTGCCAGTTGGCATCAAAGGATTCTGCTTTGGCTTCGAGCTTGTCGGACGGTGAGCAGCCCAAGTGCGAGCAAATGCCCACTGCCACAAAAATTTCTGGCTTGATCGAGCGATGCGTATTGCGCGTCTCGGGCATCGGCGTGACTTCAGCCGCTTTGCGCTCGGATTTTGGATCGGCGAGGCTCGATTCTGTTTTTGTAAGGGAAGCGATTTGCTCAGGCGTGCGGCGCATGATCCAGACGGGCTTGCCGCGCCATTCGCGCACGACTTTTTCACCGGGCTTGATGTCTGAAATATCAACTTCAATGGCTGCGCCTGCTGCTTTGGCTTTTTCTGAGGGAGAAAAAGTACTGACAAAAGGAACAGCGACAAGGCCTGCTGCCGGCACGCCTGCGCAAGCTGATGCAATGATCCAAGTTCGCTTGGATGAGTCCACGTTACTCATGGATTTCCTCAATATTTGGGGGTGTTTAGGGGACAACCCGCAATTGTAGCTGAGGGCAGAACCTGTTTTCAATAGCCAACACGACTGTGTAATAAATCATTTTCATCGGTTTCGCGTCGTGACGCATTCTTGACAGCGCGGAATTTGTGGCGATACTGGCTTCTGGCGCATCAACCCTGGCTAGGCTTGGGGAGAAAATTATTCGCTGGTACGCCCCGGCAAACCAAATAACAGGAGTGTTTCAAATGGGCATGATGCAAGAATTCAAGGATTTCGCGCTGAAAGGCAATGTGATGGATCTGGCAGTCGGTGTGATCATCGGCGCTGCGTTCGGCAAAATCGTCGATTCGCTGGTCAAAGACATGATCATGCCTGTCGTGGGCTACATTTTTGGTGGTTTGAATTTTACGGAGAAATACATCGTACTTTCCGCACCGTCCAAAGCCGTAGAGGGTGCTGCCACCTACGAATCGCTCACGAAAGCTGGCGCCAACCTGCTGGCATATGGCAATTTCATCACGATTTTGATTAATTTCATTATTTTGGCGTTCATCATTTTCCAAATGGTGAAGTTCATGAACAAACTCAAGAAGGCTGAGCCAGCAGCTGCTCCTGCAGCGCCCGCCGAAGATGTGGTTTTGCTGCGTGAAATCCGCGATTCGCTGAAAAAATAAAGCGAGTCGACCATAAAAAAAGCGCCCTTGAGGCGCTTTTTTTTGGTCGAGTACTCAATCAAAAGGGCTTGTCCATCGCCAAACGCTGGCGCTCTACAAATTCGTCAAAAGTATTGATGCCGCGCAATTGTAAGATCGTGTTGCGCACAGCGGCTTCCACCAGTACGGCAATATTGCGCCCGGCCTCCACTTGAATCACCACCTTGCGGATTGGAATACCCAGCACATCTTGGGTGAGCGGCTCATAGGGGATGCGTTCGTAGTCTTTTTCCATCGTGGCGCGGCGCACCAAATGCACGATGAGCTTCAGGCGCATGCGCCGGCGCACGGCCGTCTCGCCAAAAATCGCGCGGATATCCAAGAGGCCAATGCCGCGCAGCTCAAGCAGGTTTTGCAGCAGCTCCGGGCAGCGGCCTTCGATGGTGGTTTGGTTCGTGCGAAACAAATCCACCGCGTCATCAGCCACCAGGCCATTACCACGCGAAATCAGCTCGAGCGCCAATTCACTCTTGCCCAAACCGGATTCACCAGTGATCAGCACGCCCAAGCCCAGAATATCCATGAACACGCCATGCATATTGGTACGGTCTGCGAAATGGCGCGAGAGATAAGCGCGAAGCAGATCAATCACGAAAGCAGCGGATTCGGGCGTCTGGAAAGCCGGGATCTGAGCGCGTTCACACATCTGCAGAAGCTTCTCTGGGGCTTCCAGGCCATCGCCAATGATGATGACGGGTGGCTCCAGCGTGACGATACGGGAGATGCGACGTGCGCAATCTTCTTCGGTCAAATCCTCTGAGGGCATGAGATAAGCCACTTCACGCTGGCCGAGCACCTGCACTCGATACGGGTGGATGTAGTTGAGGTAGCCTACCAAATCCGCGCCAGAGCGCGCCGCACGCACGGCGACTTCATCAAAATGCCGCTCGGAAGCGCCGAGGCCTGCCACCCAAGCCCATTTCAGGCGCTCGCGGTGATCCTCAAACAGCACATCGGCGCTGATGACCGAGGGTTTCATGAATCGTTTGAGTCAGCTGACTTAAAGCCGCTGAATTAAGCAGCCAAGGGCATCGGCGTGACAGCGGAGCGCCAGCCGGCAATCAGAGCATGCAAGGTGGCTGCATCTGGTGCGGCCTTCAAGCGCTCGCGCAAAGCAGCATCGCTGAGCATCTCTGCGATTTCAGAAAGAATTTCCAAATGCTTTTGCGTGGCCGCTTCTGGCACCAGCAAAAAAATGAGCAGGCCTACGCTCTGCTCATCGGGGGCATCAAAGCCAATCGGGTTAGCCAGAGAAAACATCGCTGCCATCGGCGCTTTCAAGCCTTTGATGCGGCCATGCGGGATCGCCACACCATGGCCCAGGCCTGTAGAACCCAACCGCTCTCTGGCAAAGAGGCTGTCTGTGACGAGCGCTCGCGAGAGGCTATGGAGATTCTCAAACAGCAGGCCTGCTTCTTCAAAAGCACGCTTTTTGCTCGTGGCATCCACACCAGCCAAGACTTGGGTGGCAGGCAATATGGCAGCAAGACGGTTCATGAACTACTGAGGTGTAACTGGCAATTAACAACGCCGGGAAGCGCATTATGCACCTAACTTCGTGTAAACCCTAGTCAAAAGTCATTTTCCGACCAGTGGACACGCCCATGACATATTTGCCCTTTGCCCAAAGGCATGAGGCGTAAAAAAACCGCCTGGCAGAGCTGCGAGGCGGCGTATGGCAAAGTGCCATCACAAAATCTTATTGCAGGTAGCGTTTGGCTGATTGATCTGCATGATGGTCTTGACGCTTGGTTTTGTAGCGCCCCACTTGACGATCCAGTTTATCCACCAGCTCATCCACAGCGGCATACAAATCGGCATGGGCGCTGGTTGCAAACAGATCATCGCCTTTGACGTGAATATTGCATTCCGCTCGCTGCCGTCGTTCCTTCTCCTTTTGTTTTTCTACTGTAAGTAGGACTTTGACATCCACCACTTGGTCAAAATGACGTGAAATTCTATCGATCTTGCTGGTCACGTAAGACCGCAGTGCAGGGGTAACCTCGAGGTGATGTCCACTGATCGTCAAGTTCATGAGAAGCCTCCTTGTGCTCTCGTTTCACAATAGTTACCAGCGGATTGACTCGTCTGCTGGCAACCTCCAAAAATCCAGAACTTGAAACCATCATGCGCCTATTTGCTTGCCCGCGCAATCTTGCATTGCAACAAAATTCCAACCGATCAAGCCGCGAGAAAAAGAGCCTTGATTTGTATGAAGATTTTTAGAATTTAAGCTTTGGTAGCCACCGGGGCATTCCATTGCAAACGCAATTGACCCACCAGCCAAAAGCTGATGAGGCAAGCTGCAATGCCTACCAAACCATTGCCCCAGTAATGCAGCACCAAGCCCTGCGCATCACGGCTGATGATCAGGCCGCCCAAAAATGCTGCCGTGCTCATGCCCAAAGATTGCATCGCAGAATTAAGCGCCATAAAGGTGCCGCGCTGTGCGGGATTGCAAGCCGAGGTGACGATGGCCATGCCGGGGATCATGCGGCCACTCATCAAGACGAAAAACAGCGTGCTGATCACCAAAATGCCATAAAAGCCCAGCGGCGCGCTGACTGTCATGCCGATCACGGGAACAATCGTGAGCAGAGAAAGAAATCGAAACACAGGCAGCTTGCCGCGCGAATCCGTTGCCTTGCCAATCAGGCGCGCCGTGAGCAAAGTGGCAATGCCGCCGCACAAATAAATGTAGGGGATCTGCTGCATCGTGAGTTGCCCGTTGGATGTGGTGTAAAGCGTGATGTAGGGGATCACCACGAAGCCCACGAACATCATCAAAAATGTAAAGAGTAGCGCTTTTTGATGATCGCGATTTTGCAAGGTGTCGATGAAATTGGTCAGCGGCGAGATCTTTCTGGCTGCTTTCAAGTGATCGCGCATGGGTGGCAAGGTCTGCCACGCAAAGATGATGAGCAAGCCGCTTGCCGCGGCAATGGCCAAGAAGGGCACATGCCAATTGAAATGCGCCGCCAGAAACAAGCCCAAGGGCACACCCGCTACAGTCGAAATGGAAAAGGAGGACATCACAATGCCCATCGCCTGCCCGCGCCGTTCGGCGGGGATCACGTCGGCCACAATGGTTTGAGACAGGGCGGAGAGCACACCGCCAAACACGCCCGCTGCGATGCGAGCGGCCATCAGCGACTCGTAGGTCGGCGCAAGGCCGCAGGCCAAGGTTGAGAGAGCGAACAAGGCGTACAAAATGAGCAATAGCTTTTTGCGTCCAAAACGATCCACATAAAACGCAGCCAGCAGGCCAGATGCGCCCGCAGAAAACGTGTAGGCCGAGACGAGCAAGCCAAACTTCGCATCGCTGATGCCAAACACCTGGCGCAGCTGCGGCCCCAGCGGCATCATGATCATGAAATCGAGGATGTGGGTGAACTGGATGCCAGCCAGCGTGAGCAGTAGCCAAAATTCGCGACGAGATGTCAGGGGCGATGCGGGGCTTGAGGAAGCGGGTGATGTCATGTAATCTTTGTGTGACTTAACGCGACAATATAAACCAATGACGCTCTCTACACTGATTCATGCGGGACTCGTGCGCCCCAGTGAGCCGCGCACCGCACTTGTGCTGATGGGCGGCGGCGCGCGCACGGCCTATCAAGCTGGCGTGCTTAAGGCTCTTGGGCAGATGCTAGGCGCTCAAGCCCAAGGCTTGCCCGCAGCCAAGCTGCCCTTTCAACTCTTCGTAGGTACCTCTGCGGGCGCTTTGAACGCCAGCTTTCTGGCAGCACGCGCTGAGCAGGGCCTGGCTGCACTTGATGCGCTCGCGCAGTTTTGGCAAGGGCTGCGCAGCTCTCAGGTCTATCGCTTACATGTACCCGTCTGGACGAAGCTCTCCCGCATCGCCACGGCTTGGCATCTATCTCGGCAAATCCGAGATAGCGGCGCACTGCTAGACAATTTCCCACTGGCCGACACCTTGCACAAAGCTATCTCGCTGCAGGGCATTGATGAAGCACTGAAAGCGAAGGCTTTGCATGCGCTAGCCGTGACGGCTTCCAGCTACAGCTCGGGTGTACATTGGACGTTTTGCCACACGGCGCGTGATGACAAGCAGGAGGCTTGGAGCCGCCCCGGCAGGCGCGCAGAATTTCAGCCGATCACTATGGAGCATTTGATGGCATCTAGCGCCATCCCGCTGATTTTTCCTTCGCAGCCGATCTGGGTGGAGGGCAAAAGCGAATTTTTTGGCGATGGCTCGATGCGGCAGACCTCACCGCTTTCGCCAGCGTTGCATCTCGGGGCTACGAGAGTGTTGGTCATTGGCGTGGGGCAGCCGCAGCGCAGTAGCTTTGGAAGCTCCAATTCAATACAAAAACGACTGAATAACGCCATGGAACCTGCGCAAGGCGCTCCGCAATTGATAGCGCCTGGGGTGGGCGGCGTGCTCGGCCATGCGCTGGCCAGCGTGTTTCACGACACCTTGCAAGGCGATGTGGAGCAGGCGCAGCGCATGAACCACACGCTGGATCAGCTGCCGCGCGAGGTGGCGGCGGTGATGCCCTATCGGCGGGTGCAGGTGATGAGCATTGCGCCCAGTGAATCGCTTGATGATCTGGCGCGCCAAAGCGCTTATGCCTTGCCTGTGGCGGTACGTTCGGTGCTTTCTTCCCTTGCGGGTAAAGCGGGAAAAGATGGCAATGCGGGTGCAGGATTGGCGAGCTATTTGCTCTTTGAGCCAGAGTTCACGCAGCCGCTCATGGCCCTCGGTGAGCGTGATGCGTATGCTCAGAAAGATGAGCTGATGGCGTTTTTTGCTGCTTGAAAAGCGCGATCGCTCAAGCGCCTTGTCTGGCCAAGCGGGGCGATGCTCGCCGCTCGATCGTGTTCACGGGTGTTTTGCCAGTGACGCGACTCCACCAACTGCCCATGTGATTGAGAATGCCGCCTGGAATTTTCGCCTCGGGCTGAATGGCGCGTACCAGCGCGAGGCAGGTGAGGGCACGCATGAGTGAAGCGCGCGTGAGGCGAAGGCTGGCTTGCAACTCGTCTGAGGTGCGCGAGCGCGTATCTAGGGCGCGCAAAATGGCGACGCAATGATCGCCCAGCGCATTTTCTTTCAAATGCGGTGTGCGCCGATGCGTGAGTGGCTCTTGCAGATAGGTAGCCGGCAAGATTTGTTCGAGTAAATGCTCGGGGCAGCGCTTGGCAAATTCCCACAGCGCCACCTCGAGCTTGAAGCTATGAAAGCCCGGCGCTGAAAAGCCCACCGTGCGGGGCTTGGCCACCATATCGGCCTCAGCCATCCGCTCCACGCCGCAGCCATCAAGCAGATAAAACTGCCAAGATTGGGGATCAATCATGGCGATCAATTGGCCAGATTCAATCGCATGCAAATGATGGGTGCCCCATTTCAGGCGCTGCTCCCAAGCAAGAGAGCCGACGGTATAGAGCATGCGCGAGCCGACCAGCTCATCGAGCAACACATCCAAACCGCGCTCCAGCTCAACCAAAGCGTCTGGAAAGCTCAGGGGGGCGAGCTCGTCGTCTTCAAGATCACGGGCATCGATGCCTTGCCCCAAAATGCAAACGGGGCGACCTCGGTGCCAGCCTTGATGATCCAAACTGATCTTGCGAGCGTGGCGCATTGCGGAGGATTGCGAATGACCACTGTAAGAGGCCATCCAAGCAGAGTTGGAAGACCGCGTGGGCTCGGTGGGCGCTATGTCAGTGTCCGCATTCAAAATGCTGTGACGATGCACCAAATAGGCATCAGCGGCCACGCCGGGGGGCGCCATGCGCCAGCGCGCAGAGCTGCGAAGCCGTTTGGCCACCTCCATCAAGCGCATGGCATCGCCCGCAGCAATGCCAATGGGGCGCAAAAAAATGATGGGCGTGGAGCCACCATACCAATTTTGCTCAGTCATATTGTTCCAACGATGCAATCTGTTTTATGGCGCTCGATAACTGCTGGCGAGCGCCTTGATCAAAATCTTAAATCACCCCAGGTGCGCAGACTCCACACCCCGGTTTTGCAGAAGAGCAAAGTACATCTTTATGCTCAGCAGCTCATGCATTCCACCACAATAACGTGCCATTTTTCACGATTCTAATGTGAGCGCTCCATGGTGGCTTTCCCTTAGACTGTTGAGTTAGACCGCTAATCGCGTGCTCTCCTTAATCTCTTCCATCACAGCATAGGTGCGCGTCTCTCGAACACCAGGCAGCTGCCAAAGCACGCGTCCTGCGAAGTCTCGATAGGCTTGCATATCGGCCACGCGCAGCTTGATCAAATAGTCAAATCCGCCGGCCACCAAATGGCATTCCATGATTTCATCGTGCACCTGCACGGCGGCTTTGAAGGCATCAAACACATTGGCCGTCGTGCGATCTAGCAGCACCTCTACGAAGACGGCCATGCCACGGCCTAATTTCGCGGGATTGAGCTTAGCTTCGTAACCCGTGATGAAGCCCTCGCGTTGCAGGCGCTGCGTGCGAGCAAGCACGGCGGTGGCCGAAAGGCCGATGGTTTCAGCGAGTTTGAGATTGCTGATGCGGCCATCTTCTTGCAGCACTTGCAGGATTTTCCGGTCGATCTTGTCGATTTCACTGGTTTCGGGCATTTTTATAGCGATTCATTTATTTAATGTCCGTAATTTAGCGAGAAATTAGTTTTACTTCAAGGAATGATTGCGTAATTCTCTAGTTTATTTGCTTTCACCATGAATTTCTCTCTACCGAATCGCTTGCCCACGCCTTATCGCCCGGAAGGCGAGATTGTCTCTGCCTGCTTGGCTGCGCTGGAAGGCGCGCTGGATTGGGCGGCCGCCGCAGCGCAAGCTGCGCCTTGGGTGCAGGCGGTGCGCGAGAATCCGCCACCATTTTGGGCGATGGAATCGCTGCTGCGCGAATACCCCCTCTCGTCCAGCGAGGGCTTGGCTTTGATGCGCTTGGCCGAGGCGCTGCTGCGCATCCCAGATGCGGATACCGCCATTGCACTCACGGCAGATCAGCTCTCGCGGGCGGATTTTGAAGGTGCGGGCAATGCAGCTCTAACGCGATTGAGCAGCGCCGCGATTTCCATGAGCAAGCACTTCTTGCCTGATGCTGACCGCTCTTCGCAGCCCGGTTTGCTCGCCAAGTTTGGCGCGAAAACCGTGGTCACCGCCACACTGCGCGCCGTGCAATTGCTGGGCAAACAATTCGTGCTCGGGCAAACGATTGATGAAGCTTTGGATGTGGCGCACGCGGAGCGAAAAAAGAGCGGCGTGGCTTTCAGTTTTGACATGCTGGGTGAAGGCGCGCGCACGCAGCATGATGCTGATTTGTATCTGGCAAGCTATTCAAACGCTATTAAAGTAATAGCTGCTCGCGCAGATTCTATGCCGGCGAATGGCCAAAAAGACTTTAGTAATACCGCAAAAAATGGAGATGGTATCTCCATCAAACTCTCCGCGCTGCATCCGCGCTACGAGTGGGCTCAGCATGATCGGGTGATGAGCGAGCTGGTGCCGCGCGTGTGGCAGCTTTGCGAGCAAGCAGCTCTTGCCGATATGAATCTGACCATTGATGCAGAAGAGGTCGATCGCTTAGAGCTCTCGCTCAATGTGTTTGAAGCTTTGATCATCAAAATAGCCAAGCAATTTCCGCTATGGAGCGGCTTCGGCCTCGCGCTTCAGGCCTACCAAACCCGCTCAGTCGAGCTGATCGACGAAGTGGCGCGCATCGCTCGCAAGCATGGCATCAAGCTCATGTGCCGCCTCGTGAAAGGCGCGTATTGGGATGCCGAGATCAAGCGGGCTCAGGAGCTGGGGTTACCGCATTACCCCGTATTCACCCATAAGCATCACACCGATGTGAGCTACTTGGCCTGCGCTGCGGCTCTTTTGGCGGCGAAGGACGTGATCTATCCGCAGTTCGCCACCCATAACGCAGCCACGATTGCCGCGATCATGCAAATGGCCAGCCGCAATGGCGCCGAATTCGAATTGCAACGCCTGCATGGCATGGGCGAAGGCATTTACCGCGAGGTGCTGAAAAATCCGCTGGTGAGGCTACGAATTTATGCGCCGGTTGGTGCTCACCGCGATTTGCTCGCCTACCTTGTGCGCCGCCTGCTGGAAAACGGCGCGAATTCATCGTTTGTGCATCAGCTCTCCGATGAGGCGGTGCGCATGGATGAGCTGCTTGCATCGCCACTGCATCTGTCGGCGCAGGTCAGCTTGCCGCTGCCGCCAGATTTGTTTGGCAAGGAGCGTAAAAACAGCGCGGGCTTTGATCTGGCAAATGAGGTGCATCGCGCGCCGATGCTTGTAGCCTATGCAGCTTGCGAAGTGTCTTTGATCCCTGTTTTTGATGCCGAACTGGCCATTAGCCGGCATAAAGATTGCGCGAGCAGCTATCAAATTTGGAGCAAGTGCTCTGTGCAGCAGCGTGCAGCCATATTGCAAAGAGCAGCCGATGCGCTTGAATTGCAAACGCCAAAGTTCTGCGCCCTGCTCGTGAAAGAAGCGCACAAGACTTGGGGCGATGCCGTGGCCGAAGTGCGCGAAGCGGTGGATTTCCTGCGCTATTACGCCGTCGAAGCCCAGCGCGTGATGCAACCGAAAAGCATGCCCTCACCCACCGGGGAGACGAATGAGCTCAGACTCAAACCACGCGGCGTCTGGGTCTGCATCAGCCCTTGGAATTTCCCGTTGGCAATCTTCTTAGGCCAAGTGGCCGCAGCGCTGGCCACTGGCAACGCGGTGCTCGCCAAACCCGCTGAGCAAACGCCCGCCGTTGCCTTAGAGGCTGCAAAGCTCTTGCATGCCGCCGGCGTACCCGAAGCGGCTCTGCAAGTACTGCATGGCCCTGGAGAAACTGTAGGCGCTGCACTCGTTGCTCTCGAAGGTATAGCGGGCGTGGTCTTCACTGGCTCCACCTTCGTTGCCAAAACCATCAACCGCGCCCTCGCTGCAAAAGACGGCGCGATCACGCCTCTGATTGCAGAGACCGGCGGCATCAACGCCATGGTGGTGGACTCCAGCGCCTTGCCCGAGCAAGTGGTCGATGCTGTTATCTCCAGCGCCTTCAAGAGTGCCGGCCAGCGCTGCTCTGCTCTGCGCTTGCTCTGCTTGCATGAAGCGATTGCGGATAAAGTGGTCGAGATGCTGCACGGCGCGGCCAATGAGTTGCGTTGCGGTGACCCCGCACAGCTTGCCACCGATGTCGGCCCGCTGATTGACCAAGAAGCCTACGAAGGCATCCAAAAGC
>JAAFJC010000059.1 GCA_013297925.1 Comamonadaceae bacterium | reverse complement strand
GTGCTTTTGCCTGAGCCGGAAGCGCCTACGATGGCAACCGTTTCCTTGGCTGGGACGTTGAAATCAATATCGCGCAAAATATCCAGTGTGCCGGTGGAGTCCGTCACGCTTTTGAAAACGTGCTCCACGGAGATGATGGGATCAGACATGAATGAATCGTTGTTAGCCTTAAACAGACGACACTTTAGCGCTTTGGCGCTCGCGGTGGCGGGCATGGGGCTATTTTTCCCCGCCGCTCACGCGCAAAATAAGGTAAAGACCATCGTGGTGGTGGGCGATTCTCTCAGCGCTGAATACGGTCTGCGACGGGGCACGGGCTGGGTGGCGCTGCTGGAAAAACGCTTGGCCGAGCAGAAGATCACCGCCAAAGTGATCAACGCCAGCATCAGCGGCGACACGACCTCGGGCGGCCGCTCGCGCTTGACAGCCCTGCTCACGCAACACAAGCCCACGCATGTGATCATCGAGCTGGGCGGCAATGATGCCTTACGAGGCCTGCCCCTGAAGATGACGGAAGACAATTTAAGTGCCATGACCGAAGCCGCTCAAAAAGCCGGTGCGCAAGTGCTGCTCGTAGGCATGCAAGTGCCGCCCAACTATGGCGCGGATTACTCGGCTAAGTTTGCCGGCACCTTTGAAGCTGTGGCCAAAGCCCGCAAAGCGCAACTCGTGCCCTTCTTCCTCAAAGGCGTGGCCGATGGCGCGGATGCTTTGAAGCTGTTTCAGGCCGACCGCATTCACCCCAAAGAAGAAGCACACCCGATCATGCTGGATAACGTCTGGCCTACTTTGAGAAAAATGCTCTGATGGCCCTCAAAAAAATCAGCGCAGAAGACGCACTCAGCAGTCTCGCCAATTTCAGTGCCATCATCGATGCCAGAAGTGAATCCGAATACGCGCTAGACCGCCTGCCCGGTGCATTGAACTGGCCAACGCTCAACGACAAAGAGCGCCACGACATCGGCACGCTCTATGTGCAAACCAGCGCGTTTGAAGCAAAGAAGCGCGGCGCTGCCGTTGCTGCGAAAAATATCGCCGCACACATCGAGCGCGAAGTGATTTCTCTGCCCAAATCTTGGAAGCCATTGGTGTACTGCTGGCGCGGCGGCAAACGCAGCGGCTCGCTCGCCTTGATCCTCTCCGAGATCGGCTTTGACGTCACCCTCATCGAAGGCGGCTACAAAGCCTTTCGTGCGGCCGTCGTTGAAGACATCGCAAAACTCGCCACCCAATTCAACTACCGCGTGATCTGCGGCCCCACCGGCAGCGGAAAAACGCGTTTGCTCCAAGCACTGCACCGCGAGGGCGCTCAAGTGCTAGATCTAGAAGCCTTGGCCGATCACCGCAGCTCGGTGCTCGGCCTGATCCCCGGCACGGAGCAACCCAGCCAAAAGCAATTCGACATGCGCATCTGGCATGCCCTGCGTCAGCTCGATCCAGCGCGCACGGTGTGGGCGGAGAGCGAGAGCAAAAAGGTGGGCAATGTGAGCATCCCCGATGCGCTGATGCAAGCCCTTCGCGCCAGCCCTTGCGCACGCGTGGAAATGCCCGTGGAGGAGCGCGTGAAATTGCTGCTGGAAGACTACGATTTTTTCGTGAAAGATCCAGATTATTTCTGCAAACGCTTAGATGTGCTGCGCGATCTGCGCGGGCATGAGCTGATCAACACGTGGCAAGAGCAGATTCGCTCACGTGATCCGCAAAAGCTCGCGTATGTCGTGAAAGAGCTGCTGGAGCTGCATTACGACCCGGGCTACTTAAGCTCCACTCGGCGGAATTTCAAGCAATTCGATGCTAGCTATTTGATAGCGATGGAGTCAATCGATACGCCGGCGATTAGTGAATTTATCTCTCAAATCCGGCAAAAAAATGAGATTTAGGTACGTTTCTTATCCAAGTGATAAGTCAGCGATGCCGCAATGCAGATACTCAACTCCTTCTTGGGCAGCGGTCCCTTGAGTTTCAGCACAATCGCGCGATTGCCTTCAAATTCAAAATCACTCGCAAAAATGCTTCTGAAGTCATCCACCAAAGTCGTATTGCAATTGAAATAGATCGCGATGCTGTCTGGCGATTTTGGCTTCCAATCCATGCGCACTGTGCTGCCGCTCTTCGTCTTCGCCGTCAAGTAAGCCGGCTCGCCCCATTTGAGCGTCTCTTGCAGCTCGCCCACGGCGGGCGTTTTCGCGGCTACGTCAAAGACCAGCTCGCGCAAAGCCAGCATCTTTTTCTTTACCGCTACTGGGTAGCGATCAAAATGCGCAGCAACTTGTGGTTCAACAAAACGCAACATGATCTTGCCAGTATCGCAGGTGCATGCTAGGCTCTGTTTGATTATTCTTGCTCACTTAGTGCTTACTATGAATTCAATAGCGCGTCGCGCAGATTCTATGCCGGCGATCATTGGTTTTTAATTCAAAACGCGTAAAAAAATCTGCCTGGAGACACCATGCCCACATCCCTCCCCCGCTGGTTGGTCGTATTGCTCGCGCTGCTGACTGCACTGCTGCTTTACTTCGCCTTCTGGCCCGTGCCCATTCGGCCCCTGGCTTGGGAATCGCAGGCCTCGCCCGGCTACGCGGGTGCGCATGCTGCAAACACACGCTTGGCGAACTTGCAGAAGATCAATATCGGCCAGGAAAGTGGCCCCGAGCACATCGCCATGGGCAAAGACGGCAAGCTCTATGCCGCAGTCAGCAGCGGCGCGATTTTGCGAATGAATCCTGATGGGAGTGAGCTGAGTACTTTCGTGAAAACCGATGGCCGCGTGCTCGGCTTTGACTTTGATGCGCAGGGCAACATGATCGCCGCCAATGAAGTGCGTGGTTTGCTATCCGTCACGCCTGCTGGCGAAGTCACCGTACTCGCCGACAAAGTGGGCGATCAACCCATCCGCTTCGCAGATGCCGTCGTCGTGGCCAAGAGCGGCAAGATTTATATGAGCGATGCCTCCACCCGCTTCGCGCCCAAAGATTGGGGCGGCTCCTTTGAAGCCAGCGTGCTCGACATTTTGGAGCAATCCGCCACAGGCCGCATCTTGGAATTTGACCCGGCCACCAAAGCCATACGCATCGTCGCCAAAGGCCTGAGCTTCGCTAACGGCATCGCCCTCTCCGCCAACGAACGCCAAATCTTCGTGGCAGAGACCGGCCGCTATCGCGTCTGGCGCATCGACGTGAACGCCAGCGATCTCGACGTGCGCCAAACCAGCGGCATGAGCGGAGCCACGCACATCGTGCTGCCCAATCTCCCCGGCTATCCAGACAACCTCATGCGCGGCCTACCCACCAAAGACGGCAAGCCCACGCTCTGGGTCGGCCTGGCCAAACCGCGCAGCGCCTTGGTGGACAAGATGGCTGGCAAACCTTGGATGCGCACGTTGACGCTGCGCTTGCCGCGATTTTTATGGCCGATCCCACCGAAGTACGGTCACGTGATTTCGTTCACTGAAGACGGCACGATTTTGGCTGATTTGCAAGACCCATCAGGTACTTATCCTGAGACGACTGGCGTACTAGAAACTACAGATAAGCTCTATGTTCAGAGCCTGCATGCGGGGCATATTGGGTGGATGAAGAAGCCATAAAGCTTGCACCTCAAATGCCACAGCTATATACTACTGCCATATAGCATTTTGGAGCACACCATGTCAGTCGCTTCCGTCTTCATCAACAACCGCACCCAAGCCGTGCGCCTGCCAGCCGATATGCGCCTGCCCGATGAGGTCAAGCGTGTTCACATTCGCGCTGTGGGGCGCGAGCGTGTGATTGCGCCACTCGATGGTGCTTGGGACAGTTTTTTTCTCAACGCAGCCACAGTCAGCGAAGATTTTTTGAGCGAGCGCGCCAGCCAGCAGCAAAGCGAACGCGAAAGTTTTTGACATGCTGCGCTATTTGCTCGACACCAATATCGTCATCTACGTCATCAAGCGCAAGCCCCTGCCCGTATTGGAAGTGTTTAACCGCCATGCAGGCCACATGGCCATCTCTTCCATCACTTTGGCAGAGCTGATTCATGGCGCGGAAAAAAGCAGCCGAATCGCTGAGAATCTGCGCGTGGTGGAAGACTTTGCAAGCCGGCTCGAAATCTTGCCTTACGGCGCAAAAGCCGCCGGGCACTATGGCAGCATCCGCGCCGCATTAGAAAAAATCGGGCAACCGATTGGCATTAACGATCTACATATTGCCGCGCATGCGCGAGCCGAAGGTTTGACCTTGGTCACGAACAACCTCAGCGAATTCAGCAAAGTGCCGGCTTTGCAGTTTGAAAATTGGGTGGCATGAGCTTCCGTTTGAAAGCTTTCCTTCACATGTGAGCTGCGATCCATTCCTGCGCGACAATCATTGCCACCCAGCGTTCCAAAATTTCTAGATTTCCTCATGCCTCTCTACACCCAGCTCCAGCAAGCGCGCAGCGAAGAAGATGTCAAAGATGCCTACATCAAGGCGCTTGGTCTGAAAGGCTACACCAAAGGCTTGATCGATATTCAGACTGACGAAATCTGGTTTGAGGCAAAAGACACGGGCAAAAGCTCCAGTTATGCCATGTTCACCCAGCTCTTGCATTATGTGCAGGTAGCGCTGAACAAAGGCGAGAAAGTACCGCCCTTTCTCGCGGTGATCGACACCGAAAAAGCTGCGCTGATGAAAAGCGCCGACGTGTTGCCTTTCTTGGCAAAAAAGACCGTCAAATGGGGGAAATCCGCCAGCCAATACACGCCTGAAGCGCTGGATGCCATCTCCGCTCACATCGGCACGCATTTCGTATCTTTCAAGATTTCCACTCACGAAGAAGAGTTCATCAGCACCGTCAAGGCGGCCATCAAAAGCGGTGACATCATCCGCACCCAAATCACACCAGACAACCTCAAGCAGGTGTTTGACAAGTGGGTAGACATGATCGGTCGTGAAATCGTGGGCGTGCAGGAAGAGGACTATGCCCTGCTCTTCTTTGCCGACATCATGCACGACGGTACAGTCTCTACCCACGCTCATCTGCCCGCTGAGCTGCTTCACAAAAACAGCGCGCCTGTTTTCAGCCTCAATGGCAAGATGTTTGAGCTGGGCAGCAAAGAAGGCTATCGCCGCTTTTGGGCCATTTACCATCGCCCACCGAAAAGCGAATACCGCGACTACCTACTGGAGCGCCGCGACAGCCTGATTCCATTAGACGAGCGCAGTTTCAAAGGCGCTTACTACACCCCGCTGCATGTAGTAGACAAAGCCTACGACAAACTGGCCGAGACGCTGGGCAAGAATTGGCAACGCGAATACATCGTGTGGGATATGTGCTGCGGCGTAGGCAATTTGGAAGTCAAGCACAGCAACCCACGCAACATTTACATGAGCACGCTCGATCAAGCGGATGTGGACGTGATGAAGGCCACCAAAACCTGCGTGGCAGCGCAGCGCTTTCAATACGATTATTTGAACGACGACATCACCGACGATGGCAAGATTGATTACAGCTTGACGAACAAAGTGCCGCAGGGACTGCGGGATGCGATTGCGGCGGGGAAGAAGATTCTGGTTCTGATCAATCCGCCGTATGCGGAGGCTGGAACTGGATTGGACAGTGGCAACAAAGAAGGCGTTTCAACAACAAAGATGGCGCACCAGATGCTCAACTATGGTTACGCAACACGTGAGTTATTCACGCAATTCGTAGCGCGAATTTCTCTCGAGATGCCTACAGCCACTTTAGCAATGTTCAGTAAGTTGAAGTACGTGAATGCCCCGAATTTTGAGCAGTTCCGCGAAATTTGGAATGCTGAGTATTTGGGTGGATTTGTAGTCCACAGCAAAGCGTTTGATGGGTTAAAGGGAGATTTCCCTATTGGCTTTCTAATTTGGAAAACGAATCAGGGCTCGCCTGTAAAAACGGCCATTGTGGAGATTTCGACCAATGTGCTGAATAAGCATGCCAAGGAAATTGGCGTGAAGTCTTTCTATAACTTTCCAAAGACTTCATTCCTGAGCAGTTGGTTCAAACGACCAAGGTCAAACAGCGTCGATGCACTTCCTTTGAAGAACGCTATTTCTCCGACAACGAGCACCAAGGACGTGCGAGGTGACAAGTGGGCCGACGGTGCAATCGGAGGGATGATTTGCGGCAAGAACGATATGCAACACGCATCACAACAAACAGCATTGTTATCTTCAGGCTACTGTAGTGCTGGCGGGTATTTCGTGACTCCCGAAAATCTCTGGAAGTCTGCGGTACTGTTTACTGCTCGGAAAATTACCAAGCCCACTTGGATCAACGACCGCGATCAGTTCCTGCAACCCACCGAGCCGCTAACCAACGAAGTCCAGACCGATTGCTTGATGTGGATGTTGTTCAATGGCAGTAACCTAACTGCCGGCGCCGACGGCCTAGAGTGGAATAGCAAAACTTGGTCACTGGTCAATCACTTCATCCCATTCACCGAAGCGGAGGTGGGTGCTCCTGACCGTTTTGAGTCGGACTTTATGGTTCAGTACCTTGCAGACAAAGCCTTATCGCCCCAAGCGCAAGCCGTGCTGGACGCTGGACGCACGCTCTGGAAAGCCTACTTCGCACACACAGACGTGCGCACCGTGCGCGACGAATACAAGCTCAACCGCCCAGACGTGGGCTGGTATCAAATCCGCAATGCGCTCAAGGCGCGCAACGCTAGCGGCGATACCGCGCCGGTAAATTTTGAGCCTTTCGAGCAGGCTTATGAAGCGCTGACAGACAAACTTCGCCCACAGGTGTTTGAGTTGGGTTTTCTGCGTTAACTCAAATCTACTCTGCTTTTCATAGCACTCTGCGCATTATCCGTATGGGCTGGAGGCCAATTTAGCAATTAATTGCTCAGCTCAAAGCTGCAATCACGTCACTCGGCGCCTGTACCAATTCAATCAACACGCCCTCGCCGGCTATAGGAAATTCATCGCTGGCTTTGGGGTGCAGGAAGGTGATGTCGTAGCCCGCTGCGCCTTTGCGGATGCCGCCGGGGGCGAAGCGGACGCCTTGTTTAGTCAGCCACTCCACGGCGACGGGAAGATCATCGATCCATAGGCCGATGTGGTTGAGGGGGGTGGTGTGGACGGCGGGTTTTTTGTCGATGTCTAGCGGCTGCATGAGATCGACTTCTACGGCATGCACGCCGCTGCCTATGGCGCAAATGTCTTCATCGACGTTTTCTCGCTCGCTGACGAAGGTGGATTTCACAGTGAGGCCGAGCATCTCGACCCAGAGTTTTTGCAGGCGCTTTTTGTCTGTGCCACCGATGGCGATTTGTTGGATGCCTAGTATTTTGAAGGGCCGTTCTGTCTTGTTGGTGCTGGTCATGCGCGAAGGTCTTTCATCGGAATGGTGGTGGTTTGCAGGCTACGGCCTTGGGTGTCTTTGAGTTGAAGCTGCACTTCGTTCTTAGCCCAATTCACATCAACGAGACCGTAATGGTTCACGCGAACGAGATCGCTTACGCGATTGGGCCCAGCTTCGCTCGCGTTGGCCCATGCATGCGTGAGGCCGCTAGAAGTCATTTCCCAGAGGGGATATGGCGCGCCACTGGCTTCGCGATACATCGCACCGATGTGTCGATCACCGGAGAGCAAGATCACGCCTTGCGCTTTCGTGCGCGCAATCGTGTCGATCAAGCGTTGGCGCTCGCGGGGCAGGTTACCCCAGCGCTCCCAGCCGTGGCCTTCAGCCAGCACTTGGATGCCTGAGTAAATCAAGCGAATTTGCGCGGGCATGTTGAGCTGCGCCTCTAGCCATTGCCATTGCGCCTCGCCCAGCATCGTCTTTTCCGGAGAGGGATCGGGAATGTAGCGCTCTTGGCCGGGCAAACCGGGAATCAAGGGGCGCGCCATTGGAGAGCGATGCCAGCGGGTATCGAGCAGGATGATTTGGATGCGGCGCTCGCCTGTGCCGATGATTTGCGCGTCATACAAGCCATCGCGTGAGCGCGTGGCGTGACTCGCTGGGAATTTGAAGAAATCTTGCAGCGCTTGCTTTGCGGCTTGCTTGCCGGCGAACTCCACGCCGCCATCGTTCATGCCGTAATCATGATCGTCCCACATCGCCATGTAAGGCACGCTGCGCATGAGCTGCGCCATGCTAGTCTGTTTGGCGGCCAAGGCATAGGCATCCTGGAGCTGAGCGAGCGACCACGGCTGATCGCTGGCATAGACGTTGTCGCCGCCGAAGATGTGCAGATCGGGGCGATCTGCGAGGATCGTTTGCCAAATCGGCTGCGCGATTTTTTGATTGGCGCAGGAGCCGACGCTTAAGCGCCATGTGTCTGCAGTTTGCGCATTTACGGCGGCATGAAGCGCGACAGCGGTGGCGGGAATGACATGCCTGCGTTTCATGCTGACTCCTGATTTGATAGCTGCTTGCGCATATTCTATGCCGGCGAGTGGGCTAAAAGGCATGGAAAACTGCTTTAAAAGCGAGCTCAAGGTCTCTCGATGCCCGCAGCACTCATCTGCGCCCACGCCGCAGCCAGCGAGCCATTCAAATCAATCGCGCGGCATGCGGCTTCATGGACCGTCACATCAAAGCCAGCGCTGCGCGCATCCAGCGCCGTCCATGCCACGCAGAAGTCTGTAGCGAGGCCGCAGACATGCACTTCATTCAAACCGCGCGCTTTGAGATACGCGGCGAGCCCCGTGGACGTGCTGCGATCAGCTTCTTGGAAAGCGGAGTAGCTATCGACCCCCGCATGAAAACCTTTGCGGATGATGATCTGGGCGTGAGGAATGTACAGATCCGCATGCAGCGCGGCATCATGCGTGCCTTGCACGCAATGATCCGGCCAGAGGACTTGATCGCCGTAGGGCATCTTCATCATGTCATACGGACTTTTTCCCGCATGGCTGGAAGCAAACGACGCATGGCCAGCGGGATGCCAATCTTGCGTGAGCACCACGTTGGCAAACTTCGTCGCCAACGCATTGATCACAGGAACGACTTCATCGCCAAACGGCACTGGCAGGCCACCACCGGGCATGAAACCATTTTGCACATCGACGACGATCAAGACGGCTTTTGAATTCATGATGCGCTCACACCCTCATTCACGCTTTTGCGGCCAGCCAAATAACTCACGCCTTGCAGCAAAGCGCTTTCTTTGTGCGGCGTGTTGGCGGGAAGTTGGAAGCTGCTACCTGCGGGATAGCTTTTGGAGATGCCATCCACTTCAATCGTGATCTCGCCTTGCAAGATCAGCGCGAAGGCATCAAAGGGATGCTGATGCATGCCCATGGCATAGCCGACGGGTTGCTGCACCAAGACAGCTGGCGCGTAGCCTTGCGCTGAGAGCGCAGCTTCAAAATCGGCTTGACTCATATGAGTACTCCTTTGAGCGAACTCCACCTTCGCGTTTATGCGAACTCCACAATCGGCTGATCTACGCTAAGCGACTCGCCCTTAGCAGCCAGCACCTTACCCACCACGCCATCCGCCGCTGCAAACAACACATTCTCCATCTTCATCGCCTCAATCACCGCCACGCGCTCACCCGCCTGCACCTTCTGCCCCACCTGCACAGCCACATCCACCAGCAGCCCCGGCATGGGCGAGAGCACGTATTTGCTCATATCGGGCGGCTGCTTATGCGGCATCAGCTTGTGCAGATCAGCAGCGCGCGGCGAGAGCACAAGTGCGTCGATCTGCGTGCCATTGTGCAGCACGCGATAGGCCAGCGGATCCTTCAATGTGCCGCGCTCCACCTGCGCGGTGAATGGTTGGCCATTGATGCTGCCATGAATCGCAATATCGTTCAATCGCGAGTTACTATGAATTTCATAGCTGCTCGCGCTGATTCTTAGCCGAGCAAAGCCCACTTTTCCTTGTATTTCTTCCACATGCACAGGGGTGTAAGTGTGTTTGCCATCCACATCCAGCGTGATCACTACGTAATCGCTCTCCAGCTTCACCTCATAGCCCGCCAGTTGCCCGCTGATGCCCGCAGCGCGCTCATGTGTCTTGCGGCGCACGAAGGCGGCAATCGCTTGCAGCACCTGCGGATCATCATGTGGCACATCTTCGCTGCTAAAGCCTTTGCCATAGTTCTCCGCAATAAAGCCGGTATTGAAATCCCCGCTCACAAATTTCGGATGCGCCAGCAGCGCCGCTTGAAAAGGAATATTGCTCTGCACGCCACGAATCACAAAAGCATTGAGCGCCTCGCGCATCTTCGCAATCGCCTCATTGCGGCTTTGCCCATGCACGATCAGCTTAGCGATCATCGAGTCGTAATACATGGGAATCTCGCCACCGTCTTGCACGCCGGTATCAACACGCACGCCGAATAGTTCCGTTCGGGCTGAGCTTGTCGAAGCCTCGCCCAGTCCTTCGACAAGCTCAGGACGAACGGAAGCGGCGAACATGGTCTGCTGAGGAGGCTGAAAGCGTACCAAGCGCCCAGTTGATGGCAAGAAATTGCGAAATGGGTCTTCCGCATTGATCCGGCATTCCATCGCCCAGCCATTTCTTTGAACTTGCGCTTGGGTTAATGGCAGCTTCTCACCCGCCGCCACGCGAATCATCAGCTCCACCAAATCCAGCCCCGTGATGCATTCCGTCACCGGATGCTCCACCTGCAAGCGCGTGTTCATCTCAAGAAAGTAAAAATCCTGATCCTTACCAACCACGAATTCCACCGTGCCTGCGCTCTGGTATTTCACAGCCTTGGCCAGCGCCACAGCTTGTTCACCCATGGCTTTGCGCGTGGCCTCCGTGATGAAAGGCGATGGCGCTTCTTCAATCACCTTCTGATGCCGCCGCTGAATCGAACACTCTCTTTCGTTGAGGTAAATCACATTGCCATGCGCATCCCCCAGCACCTGAATCTCAATATGCCGAGGCTCTTGCACAAATTTTTCAATAAACACGCGATCATCACCAAAGCTGTTGCGCGCTTCATTGCGGCAACTCGTAAAACCTTCCAGCGCTTCCTTATCGTTATGAGCCACGCGCAGCCCCTTACCCCCACCACCCGCGCTCGCTTTGATCATCACCGGATAGCCAATGCCCTTGGCAATCTCCACAGCTTTCTCAGCCGTCTCAATCGCATCGTTGTACCCCGGAATGCAATTGACCTTCGCCTCGCTCGCCAGCTTCTTTGAAGCAATCTTGTCCCCCATCGCCGCAATCGAATAGTGCTTCGGCCCAATAAACACAATCCCCTCTTCCTCACACCGCTTGGCAAAGCTTTCGTTCTCCGAAAGAAACCCATAGCCCGGATGAATCGCCTGCGCGCCAGTCTGCTTAGCCGCCGCAATGATCTTGTCCGCCACTAAATAGCTCTCGCGTGAAGGCGCAGCGCCAAGCAGCACAGCTTCATCCGCAAGCTGCACATGCCGCGCGTCTTTATCCGCTTCAGAATACACCGCAACGGTGGCAATGCCCATCTTCTTGGCAGTAGCCATGACACGGCAGGCGATTTCGCCACGGTTGGCGATAAGGATTTTTTTAAACATGAAAGATTCCGTTTAATTGGATGTGATGAGTTGCAGGCGATCTTGCAAAGATTTTTGGAGTTCGGTGAGGGTATTGCGGCGGATATTCAATCCATCTGCGTGGCGGGCTAACGATTTGAGCTTGACGCACCAATGGTCAATCTGCTCATTGGCCTTCTTGGGCGCAATACCTGCTTTCGTTGCTACGCGAAGCAAATGTTCACGCGTGATGTTCTTTCCATGCCCAGCCACACTGGTGGAATGCTCGCCACCGGGGCCGAAGCTGTAGGTCAAGTCGAAAGCGGGCGAGAGTTTCCATAAACCTTGCTCGTTTAAGCGAAAAGCAAAGTTCTTCGCATGATCATCACGGTTGTGCATCAGCACATTGAAAAGACACCGATCAAATGCTTTGAGCACTTCACGCTGATCGCCCGTGATTTGCAGGGTGGCGAGCAAAACAGTTTCGTAATCGAGTGATGGCAGGCGGTGGTCAGCTTGCAGATAGGCGGCCATGCTCATGATGGGCACGCGGATCACACTGCGCTCTTTGCCTTGCGCGATAACCACGCGATCAAAGCGCTCTACGCCGAAAGCACTGTGCTTTGCACCTAGGTCAAATACGCGGCTCTTGGGCATGTCGATCTCACCAGTTCGTGCCATGCGTGCGTAGAGCTCTTCAACGGCGCATACCTCGCGATGCTCGCTCTCGGCTGGGAATTTCATGAGCCAAGGCGTAGCGCTTCCCGCCAGTGGCATACCGCTGCTGATCTGCCCTGTGCGCGCATTGAAATCTACCAACACCTTCGGCCGGGCCCCTTGTGGCGAGCCGCCGAGCTGCATCAGATGCCTGAGTTGAGTATCTGCTTTATCCGTGCCTGCATTGTGATCCGTTTGCAAGGCCACAACCTGCTGCGCCAAGGCTCTTAACTCCAAGCGCTCTGCGGGCAACACATCCTCTTCAGACGGTTCAAATGAAAACGCTCCCATCGCTCGCTCGCCCACAATCGCCAAACGCTCCAGCACAGACACGCTCCGCGGATCGCGCCCGAGCTTACGAAGCGCACGATCCATCAGCAGCATGCCCCAACCATCTGGCAAAGAATCGGCAATAAAGCCGGGCAAACCGTAAGCATGCGAAGCACCTTGAAATGCTTTCGGTACAGCACCAGCACGCGGCAAAGCATGATGCATGGGCGAAAGCTCAAGCGCTCGCTCCGCAGCTTGGGGCGAGTATTCAAACAAAATGCCTTGGCCAGTACTCACAGCGTTTTCAGCCAATACTCCCAATGGCCAGCGCTCGCCCCAGCCGTTGTAAATAACTTGCAGCTTCTTGATAGGCATCAAGCCACCTTCTTAGCCACGCGCGGAGAGCGAGCGCGTTGACGCTGAGTGATAACTTGCGCACGCTCAGCATCTGCAATGCTCAAAGCTGGTTGCACAAACCAATCGTTAAGTTGATCTACAACCTGAAGCGCTTGGGCAATGCGAACGACAAAGTCCAAACTGCCCTGGCCATCCGCCTCAAGCCTACGCACAGAAGACAGAGAGCTTTGCGTCATCTCAGCCAATTGCTGTTGACTCAGATTACGAGCCAGTCGCAAGAGTTTGACGCGACCACCTAGTTGCTCACAAATGCTCTGTGATGATAATAAATTAAATGTTCTCATGAGAGCATTAATTATCGTTTTTCGGCTTTTAAAAGTCAAATTTGAATTATTAAAAGATCACTCAAAGCGGTATGTTTCCATGCTTCCGCCACGGATTCTCAAGCTTTTTATCTTTCAACATCGTCAAACTACGACAAATACGCCTGCGTGTTTCGTGCGGCAGGATCACATCGTCAATAAAGCCACGCGCACCTGCTACAAACGGATTAGCAAAGCGGGCTTTGTACTCAGCTTCGCGCTCAGCTAATTTGGCTGGATCTTTCTTCTCTTCGCGAAAGATGATCTCGACCGCACCCTTAGCGCCCATCACAGCAATCTCTGCATTCGGCCAAGCCAAATTCACATCACCGCGCAAATGCTTAGAGGCCATCACGTCATACGCGCCGCCATAAGCCTTACGAGTGATCACGGTGATCTTTGGCACTGTGGCCTCTGCATAGGCGTAAAGCAGTTTCGCGCCGTGCTTGATGATGCCGCCATATTCTTGGCTCGTGCCGGGCATGAAGCCGGGGACATCGACGAAGGTGATGATGGGGATGTTGAATGCATCACAGAAGCGCACGAAGCGCGCGGCTTTGATGGAGCTTTTGATGTCTAGGCAACCTGCGAGCACCAAGGGTTGATTCGCCACGATGCCAACGCTTTGACCATTCATGCGAGCGAAGCCGATGACGATGTTCTTCGCGTAATCAGGTTGCAGCTCAAAGAAATCACCATCATCTACCGTCTTGAGAATCAACTCTTTGATGTCGTAAGGCTTGTTGGGATTTTCGGGCACAAGCGTATCGAGGCTCATGTCCATTCGATCTACTTTGTCGCCGCTGGGGCGCACGGGCGCTTTCTCGCGATTGTTCAGCGGCAAATAGTTGAAGAAGCGGCGGAGCATGATGAGAGCCTGCACATCGTTGTCAAACGCCAAATCTGCCACACCGCTCTTGGTGGTGTGCGTGATTGCGCCGCCGAGCTCTTCAGCCGTTACTTCTTCATGCGTCACCGTCTTCACCACCTCGGGGCCTGTGACGAACATGTAGGAGCTGTCTTTCACCATGAAGATGAAATCCGTCATCGAAGGCGAATACACGGCGCCGCCCGCGCTCGGACCCATGATCATGCTGATTTGCGGCACCACGCCACTGGCAAGCACGTTTTTCTGAAACACATCGGCATAGCCACCCAGCGATGCCACGCCTTCTTGAATGCGCGCGCCACCAGAATCATTGAGCCCAATCACCGGCGCGCCCACCTTCATCGCCTGATCCATCACCTTGCAGATTTTCTCAGCATGCGCTTCTGAGAGCGCCCCGCCAAACACCGTGAAATCTTGGCTGAAAGCAAAGGCTAAGCGCCCATTGATCATGCCGTAGCCCGTGACTACGCCATCGCCAGGAATCTTGTTTTGATCCATGCCAAAGTCCGCGCAGCGATGCTCAACGAACATATCCCATTCTTCAAAGCTGCCTTCATCAAACAACACCTCCAGCCGCTCACGCGCCGTGAGCTTGCCTTTGGCATGTTGCGCATCAATGCGCTTTTGCCCGCCGCCTTGTCTTGCAGCGGCCCGTTTGGATTCAAGTTGTTCGAGGATGGTTTGCATAATGAAGATCGTCGTTAGTATGAATTTGATAGCTGCTCACGCAGTATTCTTGCCGGCCAAACGCAGATTCAGCAGTTTTCTTGCTGCCGTGGATGCAGCGAGCTCGCCTGCGAGCACTTGCTGGGTGAGCAGCGGCAATTGAGATTGCACCTGTGGATGCGCGCGGAATTGCGCCTTGAGCCCAGATTCAATCCGCTCCCACATCCAGCTCACCGCTTGCTGCTGGCGGCGCTGCAGGAGGCCACTGTCTTGCTGATGCTCTTGAAACGCGTTCACCGCCTGCCAAAATTCTGGCAAACCCGTGCCTTTGAGCGCAGAGAGCTGCAACACGCGCTGCATCGCATCCGTAGCTTGATGCTCATGCCCATGCATCTCAAAAATCCGCATGCTGCTCACAATCTGCGCCTGCGCGCGCATCGCAGCATCAGGATCAATATCAGCTTTGTTGATCACCACCAAATCCGCCAGCTCCATCACGCCTTTTTTTATGGCCTGCAAATCATCGCCAGCATTGGGCAATTGCATCAACACAAACATATCCGTCATGCCCGCCACCGCAATCTCGCTCTGGCCCACACCCACGGTCTCAACGATCACGATGTCATAACCTGCGGCTTCACACACCAGCATCGCCTCGCGCGTGTGCGAAGCCACACCACCCAGATTACCGCTCGCAGGGCTGGGGCGGATGAAGGCTTTCTCATGCACCGAGAGTTTTTCCATCCGCGTTTTGTCACCAAGGATTGAGCCGCCAGACACGCTCGATGACGGATCCACCGCAAGCACGGCCACACGATGGCCTTGGTTGATTAAATACAAACCTAACGCTTCAATAAATGTGCTTTTACCGACACCTGGAACGCCGCTGATGCCCAAGCGAAACGACTTGCCGGTATGCGGCATCAGCTCGGCCAGCATGTCATCGGCTTGAGCGCGGTGATCTGCGCGTGTGGATTCAAGTAGCGTAATGGCTTTTGCAATCGCACGCCTGTTGCATTGAAGTATCAGTTCAATGCGTGCCACCCCTTCCGTTCGCCCTGAGGTATCGAAGGGCATAGCTGCGCCCTTCGATACCTCAGGGCGAACGGAATTTGTTTGCTTACCAACGGAGTTTGTCTCAGTATCAACTGAATTCACTTCAGCCACGACGGAATTTTTTTCAGGTTGAACGACGGGCTTCAGGTGCGCAGGCAATGGATTCTTCACTCCCCAGGCATGTACTTGGATCGCGTGCCAATCACCTGCAATCAACGCTTCCTTTTTTTTACGCGACCAGCCTTTGATTTGCTGCTCAAAAGCCAGTGCTTTCTCTCTTGAATCAAATTCACTTTGCCAGATAAGCTTGACAGGCTTACGCTGAGCCGTGTACCCAACATTTCCATCGTAATGCTGTTGCATACGCACATCAATGTTGTCCGTACTTCCAGCGTAGTAACTGCTGTCGGCACATTGCAAGAGATAGACGTAAAAAGGTTTCATGTTTACGGGCGACGCGCTTTGCAATCAACAAACATCAGTTGACACGGGGCTTCGATACCTCAGCCCGAACGGGTTGAAGCATGTCATTTTTAACTGTTTGCCTTTCTAATCTGCTCCAGTACATCCTTCGCGCTGGCCACAATCGGTGTGCCTGGCCCATAGATGCCCTTCACGCCGGCTTCGTAGAGGAATTCATAGTCTTGCCTCGGAATCACGCCGCCGACGAAGACGATGATGTCGTCTGCGCCTTGTTTTTTCAGCTCGGCAATGATGGCGGGAACGAGGGTTTTATGGCCTGCGGCGAGGGTTGAAACGCCTACTGCATGCACATCGTTTTCAATCGCTTGCCGCGCACATTCTTCGGGCGTTTGAAACAGCGGCCCCATGTCCACATCAAAGCCCAGATCAGCATACGCTGTAGCCACTACTTTTGCGCCGCGATCATGGCCGTCTTGGCCTAATTTTGAAATCATCACGCGCGGGCGGCGGCCTTGGGCTTCGCCGAACTTGGCGATCTCGGATTTGAGTTTGTCCCAGCCCTCGGCTGAGTCGTAAGCTGCTGCATACACGCCGGTCACCTTTTGTGTGTCTGCCCTGTGGCGGCCAAAAACTTTTTCCATCGCATCGCTGATTTCGCCCACAGTGGCGCGAGCGCGTATAGCCTCTACGCACGCAGCAAGAAGATTACCTTGCCCACCTTCCGCTATAGAAGTAATAGCAGACAATGTAGCCTGCATGCGTGCGAGATCCCTTTTTTTCTTGATATTTTGCAATCGAGCAATCTGCTGCTCGCGCACAGCCACGTTGTCGATGCTTCGTGTTTCAATCGAATCTTCTTCGGCAAGCTTGTATTTATTCACGCCCACGATCACATCTTTGCCGCTGTCGATCCGCGCCTGCTTCTCCGCTGCAGCCGCTTCAATTTTGAGCTTCGCCCAGCCAGAATCCACAGCGCGCGTCATGCCGCCCATGGCATCGACTTCTTCGATGATCTTCCAAGCGGCATCGGCCATTTGCTGCGTGAGCGTCTCCATCATGTAGCTGCCTGCCCATGGGTCAACCACCGCGCCGATATGCGTTTCTTCTTGAATGATGAGCTGAGTGTTGCGGGCAATGCGCGAAGAAAATTCTGTAGGCAGCGCAATCGCTTCGTCAAACGAATTCGTGTGCAGCGATTGCGTGCCGCCAAATACTGCGGCCATCGCTTCAATCGTGGTGCGCACGATGTTGTTGTACGGATCTTGCTCGGTCAGGCTCCAGCCAGAGGTTTGCGAATGGGTGCGCAGCATCAAACTCTTAGGCGACTTCGCGTCAAAGCCTTTCATGATGCGAGTCCACAGCAAACGGCCTGCGCGCATCTTGGCAATTTCCAAATAGAAATTCATGCCCACGGCCCAGAAGAAGCTGAGCCGCCCGGCAAACTCATCCACATCCATGCCCTTGGCAATCGCCGTCTTCACATATTCTTTGCCATCGGCCAAGGTGAAGGCCAATTCGAGTGCTTGATTCGCCCCTGCTTCCTGCATGTGATAGCCGCTGATCGAGATCGAATTGAATTTCGGCATGTGCTGCGCCGTGTATTCAATGATATCGCCAATGATGCGCATGGAAGGCTCAGGCGGGTAGATATAGGTGTTGCGCACCATGAATTCTTTGAGAATGTCATTCTGGATCGTGCCCGAGAGCTGCGCCTGCGACACGCCCTGCTCTTCGGCTGCCACGATGTAGCCCGCGAGAATCGGCAGCACAGCGCCATTCATCGTCATGCTCACGCTCACTTTATCCAACGGAATCCCGTCAAACAAAATCTTCATGTCCTCCACAGAATCAATCGCCACGCCCGCTTTGCCCACATCGCCGGTAACGCGCGGATGATCCGAGTCGTAGCCGCGATGCGTGGCGAGATCAAAGGCCACGCTCACACCCTGCCCGCCCGCAGCCAAAGCCTTGCGATAAAACGCGTTTGAATCCTCAGCGGTAGAGAAGCCCGCGTACTGCCGTATCGTCCAAGGGCGCACGGCATACATCGTGGCCTGCGGGCCGCGAATGAAGGGCTCAAAGCCGGGCAGCGTGTTGGCATGCGGCAGGCCTTTCACATCTTCCGCCGTGTAAAGCGGCTTGACCGCAATGCCATCGGGCGTGTGC
This sequence comes from Comamonadaceae bacterium, assembly GCA_013297925.1. Classification (GTDB taxonomy): domain Bacteria; phylum Pseudomonadota; class Gammaproteobacteria; order Burkholderiales; family Burkholderiaceae_C; genus JANMDU01. The sequence goes on along the minus strand of JAAFJC010000059.1, from coordinate 3,241 downwards.
CAATTCAAAGCCCCCAGATTGCCGCCGGGCGCAGATTTGATAGCCGCTTTTTCCCAGTCAGCCAGACTGGCAGGTTTGAAATCGTCTTGCTTACTCATAGATGAGATTTTACGTGAATTTTCATCCGTAATTATGAATTCAGAATTCAGTTTCGTGTAAACTACAGCAAATCCCCGCTCGGGTTGAGCTTGTCAAAGCCCTGCACATTGATACCCCATGAACGCCCCGCTCGACCACAGTCGCCTCAAACCGCGCCCTCTCTACGAAGAGGTAGCCGAGCTATTGCGCCAGCGCATCTTCGCCAGCAAATCGGGCGATTTAGAGCCCGGCGCGTGGATTGACGAATTAAAAATAGCCGAGGAATACGGCATCAGCCGCACCCCCCTGCGCGAAGCCATCAAAGTGCTGGCTGCCGAAGGCTTGGTCACAATGAAAATGCGACGCGGCGCCTACGTCACCGAAGTCAATGCCAAAGACCTCAGCGATGTCTTCCACCTCATGGCCGTGTTGGAAAGTGATGCAGCAGCCACCGTGGCGAAGAACGCCACCACCGATCAACTCAAAGAACTAGAAACTCTGCATCAGCAACTCGAAAAATCCACCAAAGACCGCGTGAAGTTCTTCTCCATCAACGAAGCCTTTCACCTCAAACTCTTTGAGATCGCCAATAACCGCTGGGCCGGCCAAATCGTGGCTGATCTGCGCAAAGTGATGAAGCTCAATCGCGCGCAGTCTCTGCTGAAAACTGGCCGGATTGAAGAATCGCTTTCAGAACATGCGTCCATCATGGTTGCATTGAGGAAGCGAGATGCGCAAGCCGCACAAGCAGCGATGCGCGTACACATCAGCAGTGGCTTAGAAGCGGCCGCTTGATCCTAAATTGCGCATCGCGACTGGATGAAGGACCGAATAGATCCTGCATGACTTCAGTTTCAGACCTTTGACGGCGACTTCCCTGTCCTGGAGCTTCTGGGGCTGGAACCATAGCGTGTCCGATAAGCCGTTGAAAAATGTGCGCAGTCCGAGAAACCAGTCTCAAATGCAATCGCGGTCATCGGCATGGCACTGTTTTCCACAAGGAACCGCGCATAACGCAAACGGGTTTCCAAAATATATCGCTTGGGAGTCACTCCAACGCTTTGGCAAAACAATCTTGAAAACTGCCGCAGCGACATGCCAACAGTTTCCGCAGTTTGCTCCGTTGTGACTCCATTGCCCTTTCGACTTTCAATCAGCACGACCGCTCGCTGAATACGCGGATCGTCCACCTTGAGCACATCATCAACTCGGCTGCGATCAAATGCACTGGCATCCCGGCGCGCGGTGAGCGAAAGCTGATGAACTACCTTAGCTGCCCTATCCGAGCCACTATGTCGACGCACCAACTCTGTCATCAAGGAAAGAATAGAAACACCGCCAGGCACCGTAATGCGCTGCCCCTCGTCAATAAAATCCTGACGACTTGACATCGGCAGCCGAGGAAACCGCGACCGAAAATCTTGTGCGTGGTAGGGATGAATTGACGCCTTAACACCGGTTAACAAACCTTCTTGCGCCATGACAAAAACCCCAGTGCAAATACCAATGATCGGTACTCCAGCAGCAGCTGCGACACGCAGGTAATCACGGTGGCGCTTGGGCGCGGCATCTAACTGCGGCAGCAGACCGCCAATGACCGCAATGTAGTCAAAATCATGAGGGTTTGTGTATGGCGCATCAGGTTGCACCGCCAGTCCACAACTGGCATGAACGATCTGCTCACCCATAACAGTCCATCGACAGTAAAGCGGACGTGAATGATCTCCGAAATCCGCCGCGTGGCGCAGCGACTCGACAATACCCGCCAAAGACATCAACGGAAAACCTGGCCACAAAATGATACCAATAGACAGTTCAGGTTTCGCTTCGGTTGTTGACTTCAGACGCTCCATCCAAAGCGTATCAAGCCATCCTACAAAGTCTTCAACAACAGAGGCTTTCATGAGCACCAAAGTAAAAAAACGTCAAACAAACTATACTCACTAAAGTATAAACATTTGTTGCTTTTTCGGTGCTGAAATCCCAGCTTTTAACTATGCCATTCATGAGTTCGCCGCCCGGTACCGAAGTTCAAGTAGACGGCAAAAATGTGCTCTACTTCGCAGGCACTGCGTACTTCGCGTTACAAGGTGACCCGCGCGTGATTGAAGCAGCTTGCGCAGCTGTGCGCAAGTACGGTGTCCACCCCGCAACAAGCCGATCTGGGTTTGGTGAAACTTCGTTGCTTCGAAGCGTTGAGCAAAGTGCAGCTCGGTTTTTTGGGGTTGATGACGCGCTGTACTTCGCCGCAGGCTATGCGGGCCCTTGCCTTCTGATGCAAGCGGCAGAGCATCGCTATGACCTCATCGCTGTGGATGAGAGCGTCCATTTAGCATCGCAAGATGCCGTGGATCAACATGGTGCAATGGTCGTTCGCTTTCGTCATTTAGACCCTCAGCACTTAGAGGAGGTGCTAGCGCAGCATCGTACGGCGACGCGAGTTGCTGTGCTCTGCGACGGTGTCTCGCCAGTGCTTGGTGATATTGCTCCAGCGAATGACTACCTCAATGTGCTTGAGCGCATGGGTGGCGGCATTCTGGTGATTGACGATGCGCATGGCGTCGGTGTCTTAGGGAAAAATGGTCGAGGCACTTTGGAGTACGCTGCTGACACCTCTGGCCGGCCCATTGCGGTAAATACGTATAGCAATGCATCACCCCGTGAGACTCTGGATTGAGCCGCATGGATGTGCGGCACGATGAGCAAAGCATTAGGCGGTAGCGGCGGCATGGTGGCAGGCTCCACCTCATTCATTTCAGGGTTAAAGGCTCGCGCGAGGTGGTATCACGGCGCTGCCGCGCCAGCCGCGCCGGTTGCTGGTGCCACTGAGCAAGCATTGAGGATTCTCCTTGATACCCCAGAGATGCGCGAGCGCTTACGCTGCAACATCGTGCGCCTGCGCGGCGGTTTGGCGCGTTTGGGACTGGATGTTGACTCTTGGCCCACCCCAATTGTTTGCGTGAAAGTTGGTGATGGCGCGAACATGGAACGCATTCAACGCACGCTGTTTGATCGTGGCATTGCCATCGCGCATTCCAGAAACTACCCAGGTGTGGGTGAAGAAGGTGCGCTTCGGATTGCAGTATTTAGCACGCACACCGATGCCATGATTGATCGTTTGCTTGGAGAAATGGCCTCGCTGCTCTGATTTTGGCTTTTCTTT